>NZ_CAAGSW010000005.1 GCF_900774055.1 Methanococcoides sp. AM1
ACAATGTTGGTTAGTTCTTTTTGATAGATAAAGTCACTATCAGTCAGAATTAACCGAACTGCCAATTTCAACGTCAGACCGGAAAAGCTCAGGTCTCCACTAATGATTTTGAAATGGAGGTGATTGATATTCCACACACGTTGTGCGGAATTAAATAAATGTCGTACATGGTATATAAGACTTTGGATTGCTTATATACTGACAAACTCGCAAAAGAAAGTAACAGACAGATCATGCGTATTGCAGACCCGCATATTTACCCGCCTTGCGAGGACTCCTACATGCACACACTAGTATAAATATATTTCGTAAACAGGAGTATTAGCATTAGAAATATTTGAAAATATAAAATGGCAAACATGCATTAAGTATATGACCAAACTGCCCACATGACAGGGATCAGAATAACATCATACGCACAAAAACAGGTTCAAACAATAGGAAACACACGCAACCTTTAACAATAGATGAGACCTAAATGATGCAATATATTGGATAAATCTGAAAGAGGAATTTGGCTGGATAAAAAGGAATCTGGAAAAGATAATGATGCACCACAACAAGTAACACGTGTAAGAACACCACGGACAGAAGACAGGGAAGTTCTTGCGATAGTGGAGAAACTTATGGGTGCAAGCCGGGTAAAACTCCGGTGCATGGACGGAGTCGTCCGTATGGGACGCATCCCCGGATCTATGAAAAAAAATAACTGGATACGTGAAAGTGATATTGTTATCGCCATCCCATGGGACTTCCAGGACACAAAAGCAGATGTTATATGGAAATACACACGCCCACAGGTAAATTGGCTTGAGCGCGAAGGTTTCCTGAAAGGATAATTATGAAAAAAGAACTTGAAGGCAAGATAAAACGCCTTGACAATAGCGTTGATAAATTGCGAATTAGACGCAAAGACAGCGATAATCTCAAAGTAACCGAGAACGTATTTGATAACGCCACCCTAAAGGCACTATACACTTTATCCAACAAAGGGATAGTACAGGCACTAGGCGGATCCATAAGTACAGGAAAAGAAGCGAATGTCTTCCTCGCAGACGGAGAAGAAGAAGAGATCGCAATAAAGATCTACCGAATATCTTCAAGCAGTTTTAGATCAATGGAAGATTATATTCTCGGAGACCCACGTTTCAGCAACATACGCCATAACAAGAGGGACATAGTCTTTGCCTGGACAAAGAAAGAGTTCAGGAACCTCATGAGAGCAAAGCAAGCTGGTGTCCGCGTACCCGAGCCCATAACTACCGAAAGGAACATACTAATAATGAAATTCATGGGTGAGAATGGCAAACCTTACCCCCTGCTCAAAGACATGAAGATCGAAAAAGAAGATGGGCAGATGATATTTGAAACAGTTATAGATTATATGCATAAGCTCTATGTAGATGCAAACCTTGTCCATGGCGACCTTAGTGAATATAACATACTGATCGATCAGGAAGACCTAACACCCATTATTATCGATATGGGTCAATCCGTAACTCTGGAACATCCACGTGCAGATCAGTTCTTAAAGCGAGATATCGAGAACATTGTACGATACTTTAAACGCTACAAGGTCGATGAATCAGCCGAAAGCATTTATGCACGGATAAAAGAACCGGAACCAGAGAACTAAAAAACATAAACTATAATTATAATAACCAGCAGGTAGACCACATGACACATATCAAAGTACCCCAGGACAGAATCGGCGCGATCATCGGCCCAAAAGGCAGTGTTAAAAACATGATCGAAAATAAATCCACCTCCAAACTGGAAATTAACAGTGAAAACGGTACGGTGGAAGTAATAGCTGGCGATGACCCGGTCGGAGCTATGAGAGCAGCTGACGTCATACATGCCATTGCAAGAGGATTCAACCCTGAAAAAGCATACAGTTTCTTTGATGATGATATGCTAATGCTCGAGATAATAGATCTCTCACAAGCAGCTTCAACAGCAAAAGAATTACTGCGTCTTAAAGGAAGGATCATCGGTAAAGGTGGGAAGACAAGAGAAATAGCAGAGAGTCTCATAGGTGTCAAGATCTCAGTCTACGGAAAAACAGTAAGCGTCATAGGCCATCCCGATCAGATACTTATAATGAGGACAGCATTGGAAATGCTTATCGACGGTGCAAACCATGGTTCTGTATACAGCTTCCTTGAAAAGAAGAAACAAGACATGATGCGTGCGCAGCTTGATTCATATTGATGAAGTCTTTTAAAGGATGCTGCACAATTGGCAGCAGCGTCCTTTAGACCAGACATATTTAGATCAGATATTGATCTGACACTAATATGGAGACATTTACATGGGTGAAACAAAGAGCATTGTACAAACAGCAATAGAGATCGGCGATTTTCCAACACTCGTAAATGCTGCAAAAAAGCTAGGCCTTGATAAAAAGTTCGATAACAACGGCCCATATACAATATTTGCACCCCTTGAAAAAGCATTCGATCCAATACCTGAAAATGTAATAGATGAGGCTTTTGATGACCTTGATTATCTTATGGACATCATAAACTACCATGTTGTCGAAGGAAAGTACCTGACATCAGATCTCAAAGGACTTGACTCATTGACTGCACTCAACGACAAGATATTGAAAATAACAAACGATGGCAATGTTATGATCAATGGGATCTCCATCGAAAAAGAAAATATCGAATGCACCAATGGTGTCATTCATGCTATCGGCGATATACTGATACCTTGAAAGCTGTCCTGCATACAAACTTAAATTGGAAGCATCACATGAACAGTGGTGCCCATACCCTGTTCACTTTCCACCCACATCTGACCCTCATGAAGACTCACAAGTTTCTTTGTGAGTGCAAGCCCTAAGCCGGTACCACCATAAAGTCGCTTTGTAGAACCATCCACCTGATAGAATTTATCATACAGATGAGGCAATTGTTCCTTTGGGATACCGATACCATCATCCCTGATAATAATATGCACCATCTCACCAAGGGTTTTAGCCTCAACGTTAACATTTCCCCCCTCTGAAGTGAATTTGACAGCATTAGACAGAAGATTGTAAATAATGTGCCTGAACTTTGCTTTATCGGCATTTATCTGAGGAAGCTCAGGATCCACATCATAAGAGAACAAAACATCCTTTTTTAAGATCGACTGCATAATTGAATCCTTAATCTCCATAAACACAGGGATCATGCTAAACTTTTCGAATGTAGCCTCCTCCTTTCCTGCTTCTATCATTGAGATCTCAAGCAGATCATTTATGATCTCAGAAAGATGATTACCATTCTTGGACACATTTTGGAGATATCTTCGCTGAACATCAGTAAGATCTCCACATCGGCCATCCAGCAATATCTCGGAAAATCCAATTATTGAATTGAGGGGTGTCCTTAGCTCATGACTAACATTCGCAAGGAATTCACTCTTGGAACAATTTGCAGCATCTTCAATAGCTTGAGCGCGTTTAAGAATATCTTCAGATTTCTTTGCCTCACTGACATCATGCAAGATCACAGAGAGATTGGAAGGCACATTATCCTGATCAAATATCACATGAGAATCAAGCATCGCAGGGAAAATACTGCCATTCTTCCTCATATGCCAGACACCTTCTTGTTGGAAATGTCCATTATTAAGTAACTTGTCACGTAAATATTTCAAGCGAGGAACCTGATCTTCATTGTAGAACATTAAAAAGTGATCCCCAAGTACATCTTTAAGAGAATGATCATGCATTGATGCAAATGCCTCGTTAAGATAAAGAAGTCTTCCTTTCAGATCAAGGACTGCAATACCATAGTTTGCATTATCAGAAATGGTCTTGAATATGTTAAGGTCCTTTGCTACAAGTATGCGTTCAACGAAATTACCAAGACAATCGGAAATATAGTCGACAATATATTCCTCTTCTTTCAGGAAAGAGCCACCATCTGCACCTGGCAATTCTTCAAGATAATAAACTTCCAGACTGCCATGAACTGCACCATCAACGAAGATTTCAGATGCATATTTCCATCGGGATATTTCGAAATTATCAGATTGGAACACCAGATCATCAAAAATGATCCTCGAACATGCGATCGACGAATTTTGCATACCACAGGGAACCATTTTCACGATCTGCTGAAAACCAGTCTCCAGTGAAGATGCATTATTGACCACTTTAGAAACTGAATGTAAATATTGTACAATATTCATACGTGTGCTACCACCTCGCCCCTCATTTACCGGATGATCCATAGCATCGGGCGTATTAATAACTTCAACATCCACACGATCGTTGCCACTTGCCATTACGCACGAGGAGCGTTCACATTCCCTTTTCGAGATCATCCACATTCCACATCTATGTTCTAAACTGATGCAAAAATAATCGCTTCGAATTGCTTTGCTCAGATATGAATGACATATTTCCCAATGTCATCGTACTACCACCTTTACTGATATGGTTTAACCAAATGTCAATCTTTTGGTTCCAACAATGATTATATTGTCAATTAATACCAACCATATTAAAGACTTTTCTTTTAAAAAAATAGAAATAAAATGATCCGGAAGATCAACAAAATCCATTCAATCATTCCAGAATTTCATCTATTAGCTCGAGTAGGTCCCTGACTTCGAGCGTCGAAGTTTCACTTACACCCAGTTTCAGGTTATTGACACAGAAAGGACATGTCGTAAGCAGAACATCTGCTATTTCGGCCTGATCCACTCTTTTCTCAGCGATCTGACGTGATATTTCAGGGAACATTGATCTGACACCGCCGCCGCCACCACAGCAACGTGCAGATTCCCTGTTATCTTTCATTTCTACGAAATCGATCTCCGGGATCATATTGATCAAATCACGAGGTGCATCATAGATACCCAAATGTCTGCCAATATGGCAGGGGTCATGATAAGTTACCTTTTTGTTGTAAGGTTTTAGATCAAATTCCTGCTCACTGAGCCACTCAACAAAGTGCATTGCCTTAAAGGACATGTCCTTAAAGCGAGGATATTCTTTTCTGAACATCCTCAAACACCCCGCACATGAGAATAGTACGATCTCAGCACCAGTGTCCTCAATTGCTTTAATGTTCGCTTCAGCCTGCCTTCTGATCACATCGTCCGAAAAGCCTATCCTTCCAAGCACACTCCCGCAACAAACCTCATCAAGTAATGTATAATCCGTCCCAAGCTTCTTCAATATGGAGATGCCTGCCGTAGAAGTCTCTTTATTACGATAAGCTGCACTGCAACCTGTAAAATAAGCGATCTTAGCAGGATGGGGAACTTCACCGAATACTTCTTTTCGGCTTTTTTCTTCACCGAACGGATTTCCCAAGGTAGCAATAGAATCAGCGATCTTCTGATGAGTTGAACCTACTACCCCTGATGCCACAATATCTTTTCGTGCAGCTTCGATCACATCAACTACCCTTGTGGATGAAGGACACCTGCGAGTACAATCCGCACAGGTGGTACATTGGTAGATACGCTCCAGTACAGACTCATCAGGTTCGATATCCCCGGAATACAATCCATAGGAAAGAGCCATCTTTCCCCTTGCCGCTGAAGAATCCCATTCGAGATGATCAAATATAGGACATATCTCCTTACAGAACCCACACTGAGTACAATTAAGCAGCTCTTTTTTCCATTCTTTCAGATTATCCGTCTTCATTCACTCATCTCCCAGATGGTACCGCAGATGGGAAATGAAATTACCATCCCAATCCATGATCTTATTCGGATTCATAATATTATTGGGATCCAGAGCCATCTTTATCGTTTTCATGGCATCAAGACTGCACTTCCTTTCCTTAAGGAAGAACGGAGCTTTGGTCATACCAACACCATGCTCCCCGGTGATCGTTCCACCAAGATCCATTACTTTCTCGTAGATCTCTTCAACTGCCTTTTCAGCCTGGTCCCAATGAGACTTCTTCGTGGGGTCCATTAGCACTTTAGTATGCAGGTTCCCATCGCCTGAATGGCCATAGCTGGCAATGATTATATCATATTTATCGGATATCTCCTGGAAAGTTTTGACAGCTTCAGGAACTTTGCTCATCGGAACAGCCATATCATCGGCAAGCATAACAGTTACAAGGTCATCATCATACTTTGACAAAGCTGGTATCATTGCCTTTCTGCCTTTCCATAGTTCTTCCTTTCTTTCAGGATCATCAGTGAAATCAACAGATAGAGCGTTAGAAGCCTTACAAACTTCCATTACTGTTTCGATCTGGTCCTTAACATCATTGATACTACCATCGACCTCTATCAAAAGTATAGCCTCTTCATCAGGCAGCCCCATACCAACAGCCTTGTTCACCGCCTGAATGCAAACCTTTGACATAAGCTCTAATCCAGAAGGAATCAGAGGCTTTGCAATGATATTGGAAACGCACTGACCTGCTTCCTCCAGTGTATCAAATACCGCTACTGCGACTGCAGTTGTCTCGGGAAGTGGAACGATCCGTAGTGTGACCTCGGTCATGATACCCAGTGTTCCCTCCATACCACACATCAGTTTTTCCAGCTGATATCCTGCAGAGTTCTTCAAAGTCCTTGAACCCAGTCTTGCGACATCACCATTAGGGAACACGACCTCCATTCCAAGAACGTAATCCCTTGTAGCGCCATATTTTACAGCATTTCCACCTGAAGCATTGGTCGCTACCATGCCACCAATATTAGCCACATTGCCACTGGAAGGACCCGGGATGAAAAATCCATATTTCTCAAGCTCTGCATTCAGATCCTTGTGGATCACACCCGGCTCGACCACCACATACAGGTCTTCAATATGTAGTTCCTTTATCTTGTTCATCCTTTGCAGATCAATGACCACACCACCGGCAACAGGTACGCTGTGACCACAAAGTGCCGTTCCTGCACCTCTTGGGACGATCGGGAAAAGATATTCATTTGCAAGTTTCACTATTTTTTCTATTTCAGCGGTCGTCTTTGGCCTTATCACAGCATCAGGCATACTGCGGTGTATTCCTGCATCGGTAGAATAAGCATATAACTCAGCTGTAGATGTACTGATATGGCCTTCACCCACAATATCCCGTAATTTGTCAATGATCTGCTGATCCATTATTTCACCATTATTCAATAAGAGGTACTGTCAAACTGCCCTGAGGCAGAATAATAGCATAAGGTTCCCTGCCCTGCTCTTTGATCACATTGATAGCCTTGTCAAAAGCTTTCTGTATCCCTTCCTGAGACTCCAGTTTTGCAGACTTCAGGACATCACTGTCAAGGTCGGATACAGCCCACATTTTAGCCCATGTGCCAATCTGTGCCATCCTTGCTGCTTTGTGGAATCCCAGCTTGTAACATTCAGATGTCTTTGCCATAACATCATTGCAGGTTGCTGAAGAACCAAGCAGATTAAGGAATGTATCATCTCCCACCCCATCACGGCACTTGGATACCAGAATGATGATACCATCATCTTCGAGTGCAAGCCTTCCGTTCTCAAGAGCCTTTTGTGATTGGTAAAGATCGATATCCATAGGATATGGTGCTGCAGAGAGAACAATGTTGCCTTTTTTGCTGAACTTCGTGCAGAAAACCTCGTTGGCCTTTACAACGGCAGCATCAAAGGATTCAAAAAGATCCCCTGCAGTCATTGCATAAAGACCATGATCTGCAGTAAGAATCGTCTGGATAGAGAAAATATTTAGGTCCTTAAGCACTTCCATGGCATCGGTCATGTCCTCCGCAACAGGATTTCCTTCAAGGGCAAGAGATTGAGCCGCATTTGAAAGAGCATGCTTGTGATTCATCTCAATTGTCTTGTACCCTGCAACTCCCGGCAGGAATGCCTTTCTTCCACCTGTGTAGCCTGCGAAATAATGCGGTTCCACACTTCCAATGACAAGTATATTGCCTGCCTGACGAACCATTTTGTTGATGTACATTTCAGTACCATTAGAAGAAACACCCAGGTAATCCATATCTTCATCCTTTCTGGCATCGTGCACAAAGATACGATCCCCCATGTCATCATAGATCTCCCCGAAAATGAACCTGAACTCATCTTCTGTGGGTGCCCTGTGTGCCCCTGTTGCCACTATGAACTTTACATCTGGATGAGAAAGAAGCATATCTTTCATCTCAAGGAGTACGCGGGCAGTTGGCGTCGGCCGTGTGGCATCATTTACAATGACCAAAAGGTGTTCAGTATTATTTATGAAGTTTTCAAAAGGTTCCCTGCCCAGTGGGTTTGAAAGTGCCTGTGAGATTATCCCGGACTCATCCCCTACCTCCGGCTCGTTCGGCGAAAGCACCTCATGAGGTATTTTTACTTCAAGATCAACAAAGTCCTTTCCATAGGGTATCTTCACATTCATTCCATATTCTCCTTTTTGCGTACACCAGGACACACATATTAGTACTACAATGTAAACCGGATAAAAACCGGACGATAATATAAACACTGCATACTTGAACCATTCTAAGTAAAGTTTGTATAAAAAGACTGGGTATGATACAAAGAAAAACGAGTACCAGTATAAAGATATATCCCTGAATAATCCCTGAATAATCCCTGAATATTTGCTATAGCCTAATTACTAAAATTAGATAAACGTTGCTTGAATTCGTTTTCAAAATGAAAAAGATACATGCAACACAGTTTATTTTTCAATTCCCTTGCTAACTCTTTCCAATAGCTCCTTAATTTCATCATTTAGCTCGGCTGCTTTTGAATCTAGATACTGGAGAGACTTTAGTTTAACACCATCAGAAGAGATCTTATCTTCCTCTTTCAATACTTCCTTTACAGACTCCAGATCATCTTTAAGCCTGTCTTTCTGCTCCAAGATGGAATCGATATTTTGCCTTTCTGTTGACTTAATTTCCTCATCAGTGATCGTATTGACCAGATCAAAGAATTCATTCTGTTTCTGTTCCATATCTTCGATCAATTTATCTATCTTCTTAGTTGTCTCCGCCTCTATAGCCTTACCAAAAATTACATCTTCTGTTGTAACCTGTGTGACATATTCATAAGTTGCCGGTGGCTTAACACCTACCTTATCATGATCAGAGGGTATGAAAAGGATATTCTTATCGTAGACCCTCTGATTCATAAATGTTGGAGATACTATTTCGATATGATCTTCATGAAGGCTATCGAACATCATCTTTTTCAGATCTGACCTTTTGGTTATAAGGCTGGATACATCCTTCAAAAGACCCCCTACCTTGTAAGTAACTGAAAAATCGCCTAATTCGACCACATGGACAAAAATATTCTCAAGATCTACTTTTTCTGCGGCCTTAATGAGAGCCTTTTCGATCTGCTCTCTTGATACATTATATCCTAATGAAACAGTAGTCGAGATAATTGTACCTGATGAACTTACAGTTACCAGAGGATTAGAGATCAATTTCAGGTTAGGTATGGTAATAATATCACGATCGACCGATTGGACCTGAGTATGCAGTATCCCGATCTCCGACACCTTCCCAAAGGTTTCTTCGACTCTTATATAATCGCCTGCTTTGAAAGGTTTTATTCGACTTAGCATTATACCGGACATACCATTTGCTACAAAAGTGGTCGATGATAACGCCATGGAGGCACCGATCAGGATACCAAAAAAGCTCAGGAGAGTCTGCTTCGTATTATCCGAGATTGGAAGGGTAAGCACAAAAACTACAAGCCCGACGAGTGCTACCAGAAAAAGAATGAACTGCTCAAAGGTCTTTTGATCTGAGAATATACGAGTCTTCCTGAAAATGTATCCCAGTGCAGTCAAAAGAATGAGCGTACTCATAACTACGATAATACCAGGATAGTATTCTTCCAGTACCATAATATTTTTTATCCCCCAGAAACACAGAAAATATAAATTGGATATAAGTACTAATTTTGTTTTTGTTTTATAAAAATGTGTTTGTGAAAGAAGCGATCCGAAAAACAGTTCATAAAATATTTAGACACATATCAATTTTCTGACCATACCGTGACATAATGCTTGAAAACAGAATTCTACGGCCACTAACATCGGTAAAAAAAATAGAACTCATCCCACACATATCGCAAATAATAAAAAACGGTATCAATGTAACGCAATAATTTTAAGATTATCAGAAATCAAATATAAGTAAAAAACATAATTGATGCAAAATTATTTAAATATAAAAATGGAACATATATATATGTATCTTGATTATGCTGAGAAATGGATTAAAAAAGGAGATAGCTTATTTAGTCTCAAAAAATACGAAGAAGCAATTGATGCATACAATAAAGCACTTGAGATATATTCAAAGGATGAAGGTGCATGGGAAAGCAAAGGAAATGCTCACTTTAATCTAAAAAGATATGAAGAGGCAATTGATGCATACAATGAAGCTCTTGAAATAAATCCGGAACTTGAGGGCATCTGGATAAATAAAGGAAATTCTTTTTTTAATATCAAACGATATGAGGAAGCAATTGAAGCATATGATCAAGCTATAAAGATCTACCCTGAAGATGAAAATGCGTGGATCAACAAAGGAAATGCTTATTTTAATCTTAAAAAATACGAAGAAACAGTTGAGGCATATACTAAAGCCCTGGAGATATATCCTGAAGAGGAAAATGTATGGATCAACAAGGGAAATGCATATTCACATCTGGAAAGATACGAAGAAGCAATTGAAACATATAACAGGGCATTGGAGATCAATCCGGAATCAAAAGATGCATGGGAAAACAAAGGAAATGCATATTCACATTTGGAAAAGAGTGATGAAGCGATCGATGCATTCAATAAGACCCTGGAGATCGATCCGGAAAATGAAGATGCGTGGGGAAGTAAAGGAAACACCCTCTATGACCTGGGTAAATATGAAGAAGCAATTGAAGCATTCAATAAAACCCTAGAGATAGATCCGGAAAATGAAAATACCTGGGCAAAAAAAGGGAAGGCATATTTCAATCTGAACGAGTACACAGAAGCAATTGAAGCATTCAATAGAGCCCTGGAGATCGATCCGGAAAATGAAAACACCTGGGCAAAAAAAGGGAAGGCGCATTTCAACCTGAAGGAATATGCAGAGGCAATTGAAGCATTCAATAAAAATCTGGAGATCGATCCAAAAGATGGAACCATATGGGCAAGCAAAGGGAATGCCTGCTTAATTCTGGAAAAGTATGAAGAAGCAATTCAGGCATACGAGAAAGCTACGGAACTTGATCCGAAAAACGGAAGCATATGGGAAAGCAGAGGAGATGCCTGCATAATACTGGAAAAGTATGAAGAAGCAATTCAGGCATACGAGAAAGCGATAAAGCTTGACCTAAATAATGAAAGAATATGGGCAAGCAAAGGAAATGCGCATACCAGCCTGAAACAATACGAAAACTCAATTGAAGCATACAATAATGCGACAGATATCGATCCAAAAGATGAATCTGTTTGGGTCAGTAAAGGAAATGCATATTTCAACCTGAAAAAGTACGAAGAGGCAATTCAGGCATACAGTAGAGCCCTTCAGCTAGATCCGAAAAACGAACTTGCATGGATATCCAAAGGAAATGCATGTTCGATCCTCGAAAGACAAGCAGAAGCAATTGAAGCATATAATAAAGCCACAGAAATAAACCCCGGTTCTGAAGACGTATGGATCAATAAGGGAAATACACTTTTTACTCTGGAAATATACGACGAAGCACTCAACTCATATGAGAAGGCCATTGAGATCGATCCGGGATCGGAAAGAGTATGGACCAATAAAGGAAATGCATATTTCTGTCTGGAAAGATACGAAGAAGCAATATATGCATACAATAAGGCCACAGAAATATATCCTGAATCTGAATTCGTATGGACCAATAAAGGAAATGCATATTCCTATCTAAAGAGATATAAGGATGCGATCACAGCATACAGTAAGGCGCTCCAGCTAAAGCCAAATGATAAAAATGCATGGGCAAACAAAGGAAATGCGTATTTGTATCTGAAAGAATACGAAGATGCTATCATAGCATATGAGAAAGCTTTGCAGATAGATCCTGAAGATGAAAAAACATGGATCAACAAAGGAAATGCATATTCACAGGTGAAGAAATACGAGAACTCAATTGATGCATATGAGAAAGCTCTTCAGTTGAATCCGGAAGATGAAAATGTATGGATAAGCAAAGGAAATGTTTACTATCATTTGAAAAAGTACGAAAAATCAATTGAAGCCTACAATAAAGCCCTTGAGATAAATCCAAATTGCGAAGATGTATGGACCAATAAAGGAAACGTATTTTCCCATATGAAAAAATATGAGGAATCGAGTGAAGCTTACAATAAGGCTCTGGAGATGAACCCGGAGAATGTGGCTGTACACCTTAATTATGCAAATACATTAAGAGAGAACAAAAAGTTCAGTGAAGCTGAAACTGAAGTAACACTCGTACTCCAGATGAATCCATCAAATTCATTTGCATTAGGAGCTCTTGGAGATATTCTCTCAGATGAAGGCTATTTCGAAAAAGCGATTGAGGAATATGAAAAAGCACTTTTCAATTCAGAGGAGATGCACCCTTCCTCGATCTCGGAGATCTATAATAATATGGGTAGAGCATATGGAGAACTGGAAGATTACGAGAAAGCTGAGAAATATTTCCGGAAGGCCCTGTCAGAAGATGAATATAATGTAAAAGCAATAAGGAATAGTCGAATTCTTGAGAAGATGAAAGATTCCCAGGGCTTGTTGAAGAAGATGTTCAAAATTAAGCGTTCAAATGAAGCAAAACCTGAGTTTGAGCTGAGCAGCAGTTATGGTCTTATCGAGGCAAAGAACCAGATCCATGAGAATGCTCTTGAAATTGAATACTGATACTCGCACGTATTCAAAGAGTTATTTGAGATCTATTACGCAAAGTAGTTGTCAGATATGTTCGGAAGGTCTCTTAACCGAGATCTTCTAAATATTCCTGAAAACGATCTTTTTTCAGGATAGTATTTTTTTGAACATTCTTCTGAGCAAGGTCTTTTTGAGAAGGAAATAATCCTGAGTGGCATTCATAATAGCACGTTTTTCCAGCATTTTTCGGTCTTCAGGCCACTGCGACATTACCTTTTCCAGCGATTCCATGAGAAGTACTCTTTTTTCTTTTGGAAGCTTCGTCAGCAGATCGATACGGGTCGTTACTATCTTGAACATATCCTCTTCTGACAAGCCACCCTCAGCATCGAGCATTTCATTTATTGCTTTTAATCTTTCATCATCCGGCATGCTATAAAATTCATCCAGATTTTTGCATATTGTATCACACTTCTCCTCCTCAGATCTTGAAGTGAGTTGCCTTATTGTTTCTGTTATGCACTTGACAGTTTCAGCCTGCTCTTTGTAAAGCTTACAGACCGGACATTTTTCAAAATGCTCATCAATAGAGCTGGAATCGTCACCAATACATTTCTCACATGCTTTTGCAAGCTCTTCCAACTTATCTTCTGCAATCATAATTCAGCATCTCCTATAAGGCATTTAGATGCACTTTTATATATAATTGATCTTTTGATCACCCTATCGATAGCCTTACAGAGAACTATAATTCTATTTAAATTCCTAAAGTATAGTTCACGCATTATATAATCGATATCTGTTCAATTTAAACCAGTTTAGTTTTGTGATTCTGAATTTAACTAATAACTTCAGAAAAGTTAGCAAACTTGGTTAAGCTTCCGATATAGGCACCAACTTGTTTAAAAATCGAAATGTTTATATGAATATATTCGAATTGGAGATGAAATTTAAAGTATTAAATTAAAATATATAAATTGAAATCACAACATTTGACCCTGGGAGCACAATAAATGACTGGTAATCTTAAAAAGCATATATCTACTTTTGAAAAAGAACTATCACTAAAAAATCAGGCTATCGAATCAAATGTTAGTGCTATTGCTTTAACAGATCTAGAGGGAGAGATCATCTACATAAACAGTACTTTTTTGAAAATGTTCGGATTTGATAACAAAAACTATTTTTTGTGTAGACATGCAGCCAACTTCTGGAATAAACAGACTGAAGCAACAGAAATAATAAAAATTGTTCAGGAAACAGGTCATTGGTCTGGTGAGCTCACAGTTAAAAAGAAGAATGGTTCAAAGCTCATAACACTTTTTTCTGCTAGTATCATAAGGGACAATTCTAAGAAACCAGTTGCTATGATGACATCTTTCATAGATATTTCCAAGCAGAGGGAGTTGGAAAACGATCTTGAAACGATATTTAATTCCATTAACGATGAAATTGCTATATTTAACCTTGAAGGACAGTTCTTAGAAGCAAACCAGATCACGTTTGATAAATTGGGATACACAAAGGATGAATTAATGCAAATGACGGTGATGGACATAACACCACCTGAATTTAGAGAAACACTGCGTGAACAAGTTTTTGAAAAATTAGAACAGGGAGGCGGAATCGTCGAAACTGTCAGTAAGCACAAAGATGGTTCTTTGGTATCAATTGAACTTAACATTCGTCCGATCGAATACAAAGGAAATCCTGCAGTCATAACCGTTGCCAGGGATACAACCGAACGAAAGAAAACAGAAACTGCATTGAAAGCGAGTGAAAAGAAATACTCAACTCTGGTTGAAAACGGAAATGATGGTATTGTTATAATTCAAGATTATTTGCTTAAATTTGTAAATCAAAAATTCATAGATATATCCGGGTTTCCAAAGAAGGAATTGATCGGAAGCCCATTTTTTAATCTCGTTTCAACTGAATATAAGGAACTCTCAATGAAAAGACATGAACAGAGATTTAGCAGTAATAATATTCCAAACAATTATGAGATCGATATCTTGTCAGAGAATGGTAGCCTTATTCCAGTGGAGATAAGTGGATCTGTTATCGAGTATGAAGGCAAACCCGCAAATATGGCAATACTTCGCGATATCACTGAACGCAAGACAATGGAACAAAAGATTAGAGAAACTGACTTGAAAAACCAGGCAATTCTGAACGCTTTACCTGATTTGATATTCCAATTTACTATAGATGGAACAATTATTGATTATCGCCCATCTCCTGAGATCGATACATATGTTCAACCTAAAGAGTTTTTAGGCAAAAAAGTCAACGAAGTTCTGCCAAAAGAAATTGCAACCGGGATATTTTCCTCAATTGAGCAAGTGGTCAAAACAACAAAAATTCAACGTTTTGATTACCAGCTTCTGATAGATGGAAAAATGAACTATTTTGAAGCTCGGCTGGTCCTTAGCGGAGAAGATTCTATATTGGCCATTGTTTCAGATATCACAGAGCGTAAGTTAGCAGAGAGTGAATTGAAGAAAAGTGAAGAAAAATATTCAGCTCTGGTAGAAAATGGAAATGATGGTATTCTTATTGTTCAGGACGGTTTGTTGAAATTTGTTAACTCAAAAATGGCAGAAATGACAGGTTACAATCTGGAAGAACCGATTGGAACTCCATTTTTAGAATATGTAAATGAAGCTCACCGAAAATTGGTTCTTGAGAAATATGAACAGAAATTAGAAAATGGTAACAATAACCGATCCAGGTATGAATTTGATATTCTTTCTAAAGATGGAAACAAGATATAGGTTGACGCCAGTGCAGCTACCATTGAATACGAGAGCAGGCCTGCAGTTATGGCAATCTTGCGTGATATAACCAAGAAAAAAGAAATGGTAAATGCACTGAAAACATCAGAAAAGAAATTCAGAAACATTTTTAACAACTCCAATGATGCAATTGCCATATATGACCTGAAAGGTAACGTCCTTGAAGTAAATGAAATTGCTTGCGAATTCACTGGTCGCAATCGAAATGAAATTTTACAAAACTCAATTATTGATATGGTTTCGCCTGGATATAGAGCAAGGTTAACTGAAGATCTAAAACAACTTTATGAAGACAAATACTCAATATTTGAAACATTTATTCTTTCCAAAGATGGAGTGAGCATCCCTGTAGAACTAAGTAATCGTATTATTGAGTATGAAAACCAAACAGCTGTATTGAGCATTGCCAGAGATATTACAGAGCGAAAAGAGTCAGAAAGGAAATTAAAAGAAAGTGAAACAAAATACAGGGAAGTTGTTTCATCGATCGATGCACTCTTCTGGAAAGCAGATGTGGCAGAAGATGGAAGCTTTATTAATACGTATCTTTCCCCTTTTGCAGATAAGTTGTATGGAGTAGAAAAAGGAATATTAGGGAACGATTGGGCTAAATCATTTAGTTACGTACACCCCGACGATCTGCCTGGTTTGTTCCAAAAACTAAATGAGATCATCAAAGAAAGATATTCCCTTAATAATTATGAATATCGTGTCATTAGACCAGATGGAACTCAATTATGGGTATATGAAAAAGCCATATCAAATGTTAATTCAGAAGGAGCAGTGCAAATATTCGGAACTACAGTCGACATAACAGAACTTAAAACCATACATGATGAACTGGTAGTCGAAAGGGACCTGGCACAAAAGTATTTTGATGTTGCTAAAGTTATTATGTTAGTTCTTAACACGAATGGTAATGTTGTTCAAATTAACAAAAAGGGATGTGAAGTCCTTGGTTATGAAGAAGAAGATATTGTCGGAAAGAATTGGAGTGAGAACTTCCTTCTGGAATACTTCCGCGAACAAGTTGAAAAACAAATGGAATATTTACTGTCAAATAATAAGAAAAAAATAGAATACCATGAAAATCCAATTTTGAATTCTGTTGGTGAAGAAAGGTGGATAGCATGGAACACTTCTATATTAAGTAACAAAAATGGTGATATTGAAGGAATTCTATGCTCGGGACAGGATATTACAGAGCGAAAGCTATTCGAAGAGAATTTAGTGGATGCGAAAATAACTTCTGAGCTTGCAAATCGCTCCAAGAGCGAGTTCCTGGCAAATATGAGCCATGAACTAAGAACTCCGCTTAATTCTGTAATTGGTTTTTCGGATGTTCTGTACAATGAGACTTTTGGAGAGCTTAATGAAAAACAAAGGAAATATACAGAGAATATCCATAAAAGTGGACAGAATCTTTTGAAGATCATAAATAACATACTTGACCTCTCGGCCATAGAAGCAAGAACAACTGAACTAAATTGTGAAACGTTTTTTTTCTCCGATGTTCTCAAAGAAGTCAGAAAAAATATGATCCCACTTGCAACGCAAAAGAACATATCCATAGATATCGATACTGAGGACATGATCTTGATGAATGGTGACAAAAACAAAGTTATACAGATACTTAACAATCTCATCAGCAATGCGATCAAATTTAACAATAATGATGGTTCGATCCTTATCAAAGCACAAAACATCGATAATGAAATAAATATATCAATAATGGATACAGGAATCGGAATCCCTGAAAAAGAGATTGAGAAACTATTCGACCCATTTTATCAGATCGACGGATCAACATCACGAGACTATGGAGGAAATGGGATTGGTCTTGCCCTTGTAAAGTATTTTGTTGGAATGCATAAGGGCGATGTCTGGATAGAAAGTCAGGAAGGAATCGGGACTGAGGTTCATATTAAACTTCCTGCTGAACAAAAGATCGCCTCCAGGATTGTAAACTGAACTTACAAGTCGAACACAGGGTTTATGGGAAAGAAAAAGTTATAGGCGGATCATTTCATGTTCTTCCATGGGATCGAGAATAAAATACATCATTTATTAAAATTATCCACATATACCTTCAACCCCATTTGTTCAAAGTGACCCAGAAAATACTTCCCCGCCCCTCAGGATTATCCTCGACCCCAACACTGCCACCATGAAGATCAACTATCTTCCTGACTATGGCAAGACCGAGACCAGTTCCCTTGATACCTTTTTTTGTGACGCGTTTGAAACGCTCGAACAACTCCGGCTTGTTCTCGTCAGAAACCCCTTCGCCAAGATCCGTAACTGACACTTTCCATTCATCACCGGCATCTGAGATGGCAATGATAATCCTTTCATTTTCAGGGCTGTATTTTATCGCGTTTGACAGCAGATTAGAAAACACATCCTCTATCATCGGGTTTGCTTTTGCAGGATACGTACCTTTATGAGCAAATTCAACTACCATCTGCCTCTCTTCGATGTTGGGCCTGAAGTTGCCGACCACACTCTCAATAACAAGAGCCAGATCCATTTCCTGAAACTCGATCTCCTCGAAGGAATCCAGTTTTGCGAACCTTGCAGCATTTTCGATCATATCTATCAGTTTTTTATTGTTGCGATCAATGGTCCTTACCATATCATGCTTCTTCTCATCATCCTCCATCTCAAGCAACAGCTCGGCATAACCCTTGACGATACCTGCAGGATTTAGAAGATCATGGCGCATTATGTCGGTGAAAAGTTCTTTAAGTTCGTTTGAATGTTCAAGGTCTTCCGCATACTTTTTGAGTTTTTCAAGAGATTCCCTGCGCTGGACAAGTCTCCACAAGCCTTGCATCAAGAGCGTCAGCTGGCGAACATCGGAAGCATCATAATCTCCTTCTTTGTTGCTAACACCCGCAGTTGCGACTATCCTCTCCCCTTCAAAGATAGGAACTGCCATGTAGTTACTGAGTTCCACATGACCTTCAGGATAGCCTTTCTTAAGAGGGTCCGGGGCATTATAATCATTGATAATAACAGGTTTTCGCTGCCTTATCGGTTCGCCCCACAAGCCGATCCTATCAACTTCGTAAACGAATTTCCGGTCAGGCACGGTGCACTCTTTCATGACACTGTTCGACCAGGTATGCATTATGAGAGCTGACTCGTCTTCGTTCAAAAAAGCCAGGTAACCGATATTGCTGCCGGTGAGTTTGACAGCTTCTTCATGAACAAAGTCTGCTATCTCCTGCATGGGCGCATCCATCATCTGTTCAAGTTTCAGCAGTGCTTCAAGGCGGGATTCATCAATTTTTAATGTATCTTCAAGGCTTCTTCTCAGTGAGATATCCTCGATAATGCATATCCCGCCCAGAAGTGAGCCGTCTTCCGACACATCCGGACTGCAATGAAACTCCATCTGAACAGATGAGACCTCTGGAGAAGGTAAATACTCACCCTCATACTGAACGGGTGTTCCTGAAAGCACTGTTTGAATAGCTGAACCCATTTGCTCGTCATTAAAAATAGAAAGTATGTCCGATCCGATGATATTTTCCTTCTTTTTGTCAATGATCGCAGAAGACCGTTCATTGCAAAGAGTAACGATCCCCTCACGATCAAAATAGATGATCCCCAGAGGAGATTTCTCAAATATCATACGATATTCTTTTTCGGATCCCATTGAATCATTCCCTTCTTCAGGTAATAGAAGATCTGGTAAATGTACCTTGTTAATGTATTAGTTAGATACAATTTAAATGTTTTTAGAAATGTTATTACATTTCAAAAGCTCTACTAAGGAAGAAATTAAAAAATGATCTGTAAGGTTTCAATTTCGGAACACATCGGTTTTGGCATGCTTTGAATCTTGAATTAAAAGCCTCCGGGGGGAGCAAGTTCTCGGGTCCAACACACTAGATATTTCTGTCTTATTAGGAACATAAGATTTGATACTTGCTAATTAGTACAAATGTTAATAAAAAGATTTTCGTCCATCAAATTATCACAAAATATTGGAGAGGATTGATTGAAATGGTCATTCCACTTCTCTTTATCGCTCTTATTTATGATGGTTTAGAAGGCATTTAAGTTCCTCAACCGACTTCACAGACGGAGGAGATGAAACCAGTATCGCATTTACCGTTGCATCTTGTTGATTCTTGATACCCACCACTGTATCAGGTGGCACCAGCATTGCAGTTCCACTGCCTATGGTTACGGTTTCATTTCCTGATTCCACCACCAGCTCACCACTCAAGCAATATATCAAACCTTCTGTAGAGTGGGCATGAGGAGATACCTCAAGACCTGCTGGGATCGCAAGATGCATACAAAGCAATCTCTTACCAAATAACAATGGCTTCATCACACCCTCGGGTGTCTCCAAACCTTCAGTATCGTCTATTTTTTGTATTTCTATTTCCATTCTATTATACCTCCTTATCTCCTATAATGAGCATAGATGGGCTTGTTTGAGAGGATATGTCCAGAACACGGACATTTGAAAATTGTGCGTTCTCTAATAGTTCGACACATTCGTTTTCAGTGTAAATATGGTGCATATCCCCTCGCAAGGATAGATTAAGATCAAAGAGGACGGATGTGGGAGGAGCAGTTCGTTCATCATTTAAGATCCAGTGCTTGAACACGATCGAACCTTTATTGTTCAGCGCGTTGTATACTTTCTTCAAAACACCTGCAAGCACATCCGACTTTCGATAGAAGACATCAGATGAGAAGACGATGTCATACCCGCTTCCAATCTCATCTTCAAAGAAGTTTCCTCCAATGATTCCGACCTTGTCGTTCATATCATACCTTTCGATGAACTCTTTTGTAACCCCTGTCACATGTGGCAGATCAAATACTGTGGCTTCAAGTTCCGGGTTCATCTCAGCAAATGCTATTGCATAGAGCCCATGCTCGCCGCCGAGATCAAGAAGCGTTCTTGCTTTCTCGAATTCAGGAAGGGTCGACACTTCTTTCATGGTTTGATGAAGGCTTCCCTTCATTGAACCTTCAGCCATTGCCAGAATAAAGCTGGAATCGAAGACATCTTCAAACCTTCCTTTATTCGCTTCCGGCACGTCCCCTTTCAGGATAGAGTTCAACATCGACCGTTTGTCAGAGTTCCTTCCGGAAAATCTGAGTAGATTACCTTGATAAAACGGACTATCCTTCACAAGAAAAGTCGAGGCAAGCTTTGTGTTCATATATTTATCATTCTCTTTTGAGAGGAACTGTAATGCTACCAGAGTATTCAGGAACTTCCCAGTCAGGGATGCATCAGTACAGATCTCTGAGGATATTTGTTCTGCGGTCTTTGACTCTTCGAGCATATCGAAGAGATCAAAATCAAGGGCTATCAGTAAGATGTGGAACGCTTCACAGCCTTTTACAATCCTATCCAGCGGTTCTGAACTGATTTCTGGAATGGTATCCAATACTTTCATTTACTTTTCCCCTTTTTTGTGGCGAACGGTTGAGTATATCTCCTCCACCTCCACCAGAACCGCGGATTTCACTTTCATGTCTGAATGGCGCGAATGTCTTTTTCGCAGCTCTTCCACTATTTCTTCTGCCTTTTCAAAGATCTCACCGCTTGTGAAAATCTGTGCTTGCCCTTTGAGTTGGTATGCACTTGGTGATTCCTTTCCCAGCGCCTCGACAGCAATCGCTACATGGGGATTCTCAAGCAGGTTCTTTTTTGTCTTGTCAAATAGAACATCTACAATCAGTAACTCGCTGTCACTTATCGTACGTATGGCACCTATTGGAACTACATTCGGTCTACCATCATTGGATGTAGTTGCCAGATGAACCACATTCTCGTTTATCATTTCCTGTATTTCTTCACTCATTTTCATGCTCATCATTCTCCTTCAAACGTCACAAAATTATTAGCAGGGTTTCTACAGATCTAAATCACGGTTTATTTTTTTCCCACCACATTTTCACACGGTTAGTCGAACCTCGCATAATCAGGGAATCATTGTCTTTTTCAAGGACTTCTTCCAGGTAATCCCTGAGAACTGATTCCTGACGGTCTGTAGTAATCTTGTAGTGCGACCTGGAATATTCAACAGCCTCGTCCACAGAGTGAAAACGGTTGACATGCTCAAGCGGGAAGACCTCTGCATGGGGATAGATGCCCATCTGGTAGAGCACATTGTAAAGCACATCGCATTTTGGCCCTGGATGATAATCACTATCATGGAGGGATGGCCAGAGTGTCCTGTAATGGATGTCCCATGAGGGTTCCCCGGCAAACCAGTATAAGTAGACATATCTCGAGGAGGCATCTATCATCTTCTGGATCGATTCCCTGATATCGGGCATACCAAGAGAAAACGAAGCTATGACCACATCGTAAGGGGCTTCAAGATCCACTTCAACATTCACATCCTCCCACCGCTTCTGTACACAGGTGATATTGTCGGTTTCATACTCCGATATATTGTCCTGCAGCACATTCATCATGCCTTCTGAGGGCTCAACAGCAGTAACGTGGACCACTCTTTCTGCAAGTGGAACTGCCAGAGTCCCAGGTCCAGCACCAACATCGAGCACCTTTGAGTCTGGAGAAATAGAAATGCCACTTATGGTCTTTTCAATCCGTTCTCCACCATTCGCCAAGGACATCTCCCAGAAGCGCTTTGCATTCTTCTTTTCCTCCCATATCGAGGCGCAATCTACAACACAGTGCGACTCTACTTGTTTTAGCGTCTGGTTTTTCCAGATTTCATTCCAATCAATTGTATTTTCATTCATAGTTAGTCCTCATATCGTTCCGACGCCTTACTACGTGCACATGCAGAGATAAAACTCGTCAGTGAAAACGTCTCATGATTCGTATATTTAAAAAAATGTTAAAATCCATATCAATTGAAATTTGATATGGATTCGAGAATTTAATTGCAGGTAGGGCATTCCTCGAGAGTCCAGTCCATCCACTGGGCTGAGCGCAACTCCTTTGCGGTGTCGAGGTCCACACCATAGACATTCTGATAGAAGTCCAGCAGCCACTCCGCGAGGTTAATGTCCTCAAAACGCTCTGGATACGTTCCCTTTGCGATCACCATTATATCGATCGGGTATTCAAGCCGTTTTGCACAGTTGCATGGTGACCATGGTAATGCTACAACCCGTCTGTTCTTCACGGCATCCAGTTCCTGCAGATTCTGGTAGTAAGGTGCCTCATAAAGTTCAAGTGGTGGGTGGTATCCAAATGCAGTGCAGAGCACGATCACATCAGGGTTCAATGCTAATATATGCTCGCCGCTCACTATCTTGAAGTTCCCAGCCTCCTGAAAACCATTCCTCGCATGAACGATATCCTGGATAAAGAACGACTCAATCGTATCAAGACCAAAGACCTGACCTGCACCACCAGCACTCCGTGCTTTAGGCGATGCTCCAAAAATCAGCACATCAGGTTTATCTTCATCAGGAATATCTTTTGTCCGTTCATTTATAAGGTTGACCTGACTTTCAAGGTATTCTACGAGTTTGGTAGCTTCGGCCTCTTTGTCAAATACCTGGCCAATGATGCGAATTTCATCCGAGATGTTGGACACATCCGGTTCATCATAGCAACTTGATCCGTATAAAACGATCAGCGGTATTCCAAGAGATTCGATCGTTTCGATACTTTTTTGTGTGCCTTCATCATCAATGAACCGCAGTGAACAGCTACCCAGGCGGACGATAACCACATCAGGCTCAAGGCTTGCAAGTGTTTCGTAGTTCACCGCAGAACCGGACTTTGCAAAACAAGGGAGATCCATGATCCCGGGGTTCAGGTAGGTGACCGGATTCATTCCATCCTCATAGTTAAATGTCTCCCCACCGACGGTCTCGTAGCTGTAGTTAAAGTTTCGCTGCAAACAGCTGGATCCTATGCCCACAAGAGTATCCTGGACACCGATTGTAGTCATAACCCCTTCAATCATTCCATCGCTTATCGTGGCTACCTTTTCAATATTTGTTGGTATCTGCACAGCAACTCCGCGACTATCGACAACTGTTCGATACTGTTCGTGGGATACCGTGGCATCATCAGTCGCATTTCCCATACATCCTGCACTCAGCAGGATGCTCAACAGTACAGTAACAAGAACACAATACTGTAATTTAGATTTCATTTTTATATCCTCTTTTTTGATATAATCTATAAATAAATTTGAGTGATCACTCACCTGTCTGTTTTTCCCACCACATCTTCACAGAAGTATATGATCCATTCATGATCAGGGAATCATTATCCTTTTCAAGAACAGCTTCAAGGTAATCCCTAAGAACTGATTCCTGATGGTCTGTAGTGATATTGTAGAAGGATCTGAAATGTTCAACAGCCTCTTCAATAGACTGAAAACGGTTGAAATGATTAAGCGGGAAGACCTGCATATGGGGGTAGATGCCCATCTGGTAGAGCACATTGTAGATCACATCGCAGTTTGGCCCTGGATGATAATCACTCTCATGAAGGGCAGGCCAGAGTGCCTTATAATGGGTTCCCCAGGAAGGTTCCCCGGCAAACCAGAATAAGTAGACATATCTCGAAGAGGCGTCTGTCATCTTCTTGATCGATTCCCTGATATCAGGCATACCTAAGGAGTAAGAGGCTATGACCACATCATAGGGGCCTTCAAGATCCTCTTCAACATTCACATCCTCCCACCGCTTCTGAACACAGGTGATATTGTCGGCCTCATACTCTGCGATGTTGTCCTGCAGCACATTCACCATGCCCTCGGAGGGTTCTACTGCAGTTACATGAGTTACCAGAGAGGACATCGGAATCGTAAGCGTTCCCGGCCCGGCACCGATATCCAGTATTCGGGAATCCGGTGTGAGCGCAAGTCCCTCGATGGTCTTCTGGTTTTGTTCTTTGTTATTCTGCACCGTCTTCCAATATTGCGTTGCCCGTTCCTTATTATCCCATACTCGGGCACACTCAACGGCACACTTCGATTCAATGTTCTTTAGCATCTGGTTTTTCCAGACTTCATTCCAATCAATCGTATTTTCATCCATGTAATTCATCCGTTTATTCTACATCTCTCTGAAGCGCCGGCATCTGTCTTGACGTCCCGTCTTTCTCTTTAACTGCCACATCACGAGGCAATACCATATTAGTCCCATCCAGACTCCTGACTGTGCACATACCCCGGTAGATTTCATCGAGGACTGGCTCTGTGATCACATGGTAGGGAGGACCCTGACCCATGATCCCATTTTCATTCATAACCACCACGTCGTCGCAGAACCACGAAACATGATTCGGGTCGTGACTGCACGCCAGGATGGTAATTCCCTGATTAGCCACCTTGCGCAGTAGCTTCCAGATTTTTAACTGGTTGCTAAAATCAAGAGCAGAGGTAGGTTCGTCCAGGAATATCAGTTTTGTCTCCTGGGCTATTGCCCGTGCTATCAACACCATCTGGCGCTGTCCGCCTGACAACTGGTTGTAAGGTTGTTCTGCAAGATGGGAGATATCCAGCAGTTCAAGTGCGTCCAGTGCTTTTTCTTTATCCGCACGTTTGACGCCAAAAAAACCTCCAAGATGTGGTGTTCTCCCCATCAATACAACTTCCTTTACCAGATATGGAAATGGAGGCTTATGCTCCTGGGGAACATACGCAACTACTTTGGCCATATCCTCGATCCTGCACTCATTCATGTCCATACCATCCATGATCACGGAACCCTTATGGAACTTTAAAAATTTCATGCAGCATTTGAAAAGTGTGGTCTTTCCGCATCCGTTTGGACCAAATAACCCGCAGAGCTGTCCTTCTTCAACATCAAAAGAGATGTCTTTAAGAATCTGAGTCGATCCATAGTTAAAATGAATATCTTTTACCTGTAGCATGAGAATCACCCAAGTAACGATCGTCCTTTGTTTCTCAAAAGATAGCAAAGATATGGTGCACCCACAATTGATGTAATAATCCCGACTGGAATCTCGGAAGTCGTGAGCGTCCGTGCCAGTGTATCACAGACGATAAGATAGATCCCGCCAAGCATTGCCGCAGAAGGTATCACAAATCTGTGATCGGGTCCAAGGATCATTCGCGTTGCGTGGGGCATCATAAGACCAACCCATGCGATAATCCCAACAGTTGAAACCGCAACCGCTGTGACAAGTGTTGCAAGTGCGACCACGATCATCTTGGATTTCTCCGGGTTAATACCCAGTGCCCGGGCTTCTTCATCCCCCATTGAGAGAATATTCAGTTTCCAGCCATACATCCATAGTACCAAAAAAGAAAGACCCACAATTGGTGCGGTAATGACAACGTCATTCCAGGTGGCATAGTAGAACCCGCCCATCAACCAGAACACGATCTCACGTAATGAGGAATCATTAGCCGTATATTTTAAGAGGGAGACCAGTGCTGAAAAAATAGAACCAATGATGACACCTCCAAGTATGAGAGTGATGATCGGGGTCTGACCTCGCGTTCTTGCCAGCGTATAGGCAGCCATGACGGCAAGTGAGGCAAAAACAAAGGCCGATATCTGGATAGAGTGAAGAATATGGGGATAAACAATCCCCAGTGCTGCCCCGAACGCTGCCCCGGAGGAAACACCGAGAATATAGGGCTCGACCAGTGGATTCCTAAAACATCCCTGGAAGACCGCACCAGATGTTGCAAGGGCAGCACCTACTATAATAGCTAACAGGACTCTTGGCAACCGTATGTTCCATATTATGGTATTATGTAGTTTATTGATACTGGATGCATCCTGAAAGGGACTGAGGTTAGCGATGATAGTTGCATATACATCTACAAAAGAGATATTATATGCACCAAGTACCATGGCGATGGCTGCTGCAAGGCCCAGCACCGCAAAAAGAATGCAAAGGATTAAGAACTTTCTCATATCCGAGAAACCCTTTACATCCTGATTTGTTATCCTTTCCAGGATATTAGTGAGTTTTAATGTTTCAAACATTGTCAATTTCCTTTATCTGCATCTACTATACACATTAGTTACCTTCTTTTGGAAAAGAAAAAGACCGCAAGAAGTCCTGAGATTGTAGAAAGGAATGTAAATCCTGGCAAATCCTTACCTGGCATTCCTGTTTCATCATCAACTTTTAGTGCAAATTCCTCACTTTCTTCGACACCAGATTCAGAAAATTCTTCAGAGGTTTCATCCTCTAAAATAGTTGATCCACTTTCTGTATCAGTGGTTTCAGTTTTATCGGGAATCTCTTCAGCTCCTTCTTGAGAAGCTGTTTTATCTTCAATGGTCAACTTCTTTGCAGGATAGAAAAGATAGCCACCATCTGTACCTTTACCTGCTTTTGATACCTTGAAGTACCAGTCGTCAGTTAAGTCGATGGTATCACTCATTTCAAGAGTTATTTTCTGATCGTTAGACAATGTGATTTTATCTTCGGCAACTTCGGTACACTCCAAAGCTCCAAACTCATCATCCACTTCAATGCTTGTAATATCGTCCTTATCAATAAGCCATGTATACTTGAGAATTATAAAACAGTCAGATGTACCTTTGAAAGCCTCATCCACATAAGTTACAAAGTAAACGGCGTCTTCCTTGCCCGCAAAATCATCTTTTGCGACAAATGTTCTTTCATCATCTTCCCCATTTGTACTCAGGATCTTAGATTCCAGTTCAACTTCATCCTTGTATAGAGCTAACCACACCTTTCCTCCGTCAAGATCCAGCTGTTTGACCGTAAGGTTGTATCCTTTTCCAAGCTCCCAGAATTCTCCGACCTTTAATGTCTTTTCTGCACTTCCTTTCTGTTCAAAGACCAGTTTGGTGATCTTCTGAGCATCACCGTCAACTGCCACGTATTTTTGGCCAAACCAAGGCATCATGTAATATTTATTGACTGTTGTAGCATCAGTCTTGGTACTTGCCATGTATTTTTTGACGTAGGGATGTGTAGTGTAGGTAAGTTCCCCCTTGTCCATAACATTGTTAGTAGGAGCTGCACCGATCGCAGGATTTTCTGAATCACTATTTTCATAGCTGAGAGTTTCGGCAGCACATCCAGCTTCATTCATTGAATAGTAAAAGGAGGACCAATTTGTTGCATTCCAGGAAATTTCAGATAAGTTCCCCGTATCAAGTGGTGATCCGCGAATTTCGTATGTTCCGGGATTGATCAACTTCTTTGCAGGATAGAAAAGATAGCCGCCATCCGTACCTTTACCTGCTGTTGATACCTTGAAGTACCAGTCGTCAGTTAAGTCGATGGTATCACTCATTTCAAGAGTTATTTTCTGATCGTTAGATAATGTAATTTTGTCTTCGGCAACTTCAGTACACTTCAAAGCTCCAAACTCATCGTTTGCTTCAATGCTTGTAATATCGTCCTTATCAATAAGCCATGTATACTTGAGAATTATAAAACAGTCAGATGTACCTTTGAAAGCCTCATCCACATAAGTTACAAAGTAAACGGCGTCTTCCTTGCCCGCAAAATCATCTTTTGCGACAAATGTTCTTTCATCATCTTCCCCATTTGTACTCAGGATCTTAGATTCCAGTTCAACTTCATCTTTGTATAGAGCTAACCACACCTTTCCTCCGTCAAGATCCAGCTGTTTGACCGTAAGGTTGTACCCTTTTCCAAGATTCCAGGACTCTCCGACCTTTAATGTCTTTTTTGCACTTCCTCCCTGTTCAAGGACCAGTTTGGTGATCTTCTGAGCATCACCGTCAACTGCCACGTATTTTTGGCCAAACCAAGGCATCATGTAATATTTATTGACCGTTGTAACACCAGTCTTGATACTTGCCATGTATTTTTTGATGTAGGGATGTGTACTGTAGGTAAGTTCTCCCTTATCCATAACGTTGTTAGTAGGAGATGCACCGATCGCAGGATTTTCTGAATCAGTATTTTCATAACTCAGAGTTTCGGCAACACATCCGGCCTCATTCATTGAGTAGTAAAAGGCGGGCCAGTTCGTTGCATTCCAGGAGATTTCAGATGCATCTCCTGTATCAAGTGGTGATCCGCGAATCTCAACTGATGATGCAGAGCAGACGCCTGCAGCAAGAATAAGTGATATAAATATCAGCAATGTAAGATTTACCTTTTTAGCTAGTTTAGTCTTAATAGATCAGTCCTCCTTTTTTAATAATTATGTCACCATTAATGCCCATTTGTAATAATTATTATAGAAATAATTAGTTTTCGTGTTACTTATTTATTAAAACTTAATACTAAATAGGTATCATATATAATTTTGTATTAACGCTGTGACGCTAGAAATTTGTAGAAGGAGTATCAGGCAGCAAATGAAAATAAATTAAAACAGAAAAAATGTTATGAAATTATTTACAGAAAAGTATGAATTTGCTCCGCATTTCCAATAGGCAAAATCGATTTGTAAAACGAAACACAGTAGATAATCTACACAAATCGTCAAATTAACTTTTCACTCAAAAAGCAAATAAAAATAGCTTGAAAATAGGTATGGAGAGCCGTCGGGGGAATTTTATATTCTGATTGGAAGAAGATGGGGTTCTCTAAGGGTACGTTGCACTACATGAACCAAAATGGCAAGAGTAATAAACCGTTTACTCCCAATACTCATGTGAGGGAGAGGTTGGAAAATTGGGATTGTGAGGTTTCTGTTAATTGGTGATTAAAAAATAAAATTTAAGCAAATAACTGAAGTTCAAAATATTGATACACAACCTTGACAGATATGTCAAGATTGTGTGTTATTTGGCTGAAGAGATCTCTAGACAAAAGCCTTGATATTTACAATTTAATCAAATCAGATTTCATTATAGCTCCAGATCGTCTCTTTCAATTATCCTATTGAACCATGAGCAAAATCTACATTATCTTTTTAGAGTCTTATCAGTCCTAATAAATTCATTCTTTACCAATCGATTTTTGGAGTAGCTCATTGAACCTACAACTTGATTCCTTTTCTGTTGGTATTGATTTTTGATAACTTCTTTTTCTATCCTCACCTTGCTGCTCTCATCACATCGGTTCTGCTGATTATGCCCACTATATCATCATCCTCTTCAACTGGCAGGGCCGTGAGGTCTTCCTCGATCATTATCTTTGCAGCGTTCACCACCGTCTCATCCGCCTTAATGGTAATCAGGGGGCTTGACATTATATCCTCAGCAACAAGAGCTACCTCCTTTACATATCTGTAGACCTTTTCTCCCGCAGGCGTGGGTCGACGTGCCATTTTTATGCTCTTTACAGGAAGCTTTCCTTCGTTGTCTTGCATCATGCTCATTGCCAGGTTACTTGCGGATATCATTCCAACGGCCTCGCTCATATCATTGATCACAACAACACGATTGATCTCGTTCTCATTCATCTCGTCTATGACATGGTTGATAGTGTGATGCCTGTGTACAACGACCACGTCCTCGGTCATGAATTCAGAAACCTTGGTTTCAAGACCATCCTCGGAAATGTTTCTGACAATGTCGGTCATTGTAACTATTCCCACAACATTTTTGCTCACAACAGGAAGGCAGGTGATCTCGTTCTCAAGCATCAGGCTGATGGCTTGTGATACCATTGCCTCCGGGTAGATGGTTATGGGTGACTCCCTCATGACCATGCTTACAGGAATCTTATCGATGGGTCTTCTTCTCCATACAGGCTCTGCCTGAGCCAGTTTCTCTCCGATATCAGCTTTGTTGACGATTCCGACCATCCTTTCGTTGTCCATGACAACGATGGTGCTTATCTTATGCCTGAGCATCAATTTCCTTGCATGCGATATGGGCTCTTCTGGAGATATTATATGGACCGGTGAGCTCATGATATCTGCCACCTTTATATTTTCCCTCCTTGCATTTGCCTTGGTGATTTTCTTCGACTTTGCCATGAGGAAATCTCTCTCCGTGATTATCCCGCAAAGGGTACCCTCATCGATTACTGGCAGCGAACCTACATCTTTCTCCATCATGAGGGATGCTGCCTTGCCAAGGTCCATATCTGATGTGGCCCACACAACATCCTTTGATATCAATGAGCCGATGGGTTCATCAAACGCCTCATGTATGTCACCGGTAACAATCTTGTCGAATGCCTCCCCGTTTCCAAGATAGTGCATAATATCAGAGGCTGTGACAAGACCCACAAGTATCTCATCCCTGACAAGGGGCAGTCTTCTCAGCCCTTCCTTGATCATTATCTTTGCAGCTTCACCTATCTTCGTGTCCGGGGAAACTGTCTTCACCTTCTTGGTCATATACTGCCCGATGGTCTTGTTAGCAGGAACATCTGAAACAAGTGAGACGAAATCCTTCTCTGTACAGATGGCAACCACTTTTTTTTCACCGTCCACGATGGGTATTCCTCCGACCTTTCTCTCAAGCATCATCTCCAGTGCTTCAGATATCTTTGCATTGTTCTTAATGAAGGCAACGTCATTCTGCATGATCTCATGTACGCTTTCATTGATGGCGACTAGGAGATTACCTTTGTGTTTATTCTCCACCAGAAGGTTCCTGTCCCCTCCTCCCAGAAAGTCGATGACATCCACAGATGTGACAATTCCCTCCAGCCGATTTGTCCCTGCATCCGTTATGGGTACACGCCTGAACCCCTTGTTTGTCATTGTCTTGATCGCACCCATTATTGTGGTAGTGGGGGGAAGTGTCACGACTTCCTTTGTTGCAATTGCCATTATTTCCCCTTCATGCTCCGAAGCCCTTGCTTGGGAATTTACAGGTCCAAAGTCCATTGTCCCTGTCATGTCCATCATTTTAGGATCCTTTCTCTGAATGGTCTTATCCTGTGCATTTAGCTTTTCCTGAGCCTTTACTTTTTCATCTGCAAGCTTTGTTGCTTTGTATTGTATGTTCAATTGAACCACCAAACTCCCCAAATATCGATATTATTCTACCCCTTAATTCCCACTTTCCAGTATGATTTCTCTGCGAAAAATCGTTAACATCATCTTGACATAAGCTTTGAGAGATATCATTCAGAGGTCTTACCGACAAGACATGCCTTGAGAAGGTCATGCCTTCCGACTATTCCCACAATCTTTGAATCATTTATAATTATCAGCCTGCCTATGTCGTAATGTAGTACCATCTCTATTGCCTTTGATATCGAGGTTTCGGGCAATGTTGCATATATAGGGGTTGACATGAGCTTTTCCACCTTTGTGGAGTCATTGGGCTTTGTCCCGTGTGCATCACTGGAGCCGATCCTGGCGAACCCGGCTTTGATTATGTCCATTCTTGTGATCATTCCCATGGGTTTGTTCTTCTCGGATACCACAGGGATGCCTGTAAAGTCCTGGTCCAGCATGTTCTGCCAGACCTTTGAGATGCTGTCATTCGGATTGCAGGTCTTGACCTTTGTTTCCATGATCTCCTTGACCATCTTCGGAGATATCCTGGTAATTTTGAACTTTTTAAGCAGATCTACATCGCTCAGCATACCTACAAGCTTTCTGTCACTGGTTGAGGCGACCACTGGGACCCTGTGCATCCCGACCTCTACAAGCAGTCTCGCGGCCTTTATGGCATCCATGTCAGGAGTGATCAAAGGGCATTCCCTTGCATACCCTGCCACCGTCACATGGGATTTGTTGGCCGTTATATTAAGCACGTCCTGATCCGTAAGAATACCCACTAGCCTTTCAGAACCATCGATTACAGGAAGACTGCGCAGAAAATGGTCACGCACCATCTGCCGTGCGTGGGTCACGAAATCATCTTCCTTTACGAATACCCCATCTTTAGACATTATTTGACCTACTGTCATCTATTTACCTCCCCTTCCAAATATTAAACTAGATCATTATGTGAAAAAATAAATTTAATCGTATTACTCTTCTTCATCTCTGCAGCTCTCGCACAATATTCTCCCATTTACCATTGCAAGATCAGCGACATAGTAACCACATCTCTGACATATTCCTCCCTCATATTCTTCTTCCGCTGTAACATTTTGTTTGCGGTTCATTTCTATGAGATCTGCCAGTATTGTATTCAATCCGGGTGCTATCGTAAGTAGATCCCTGTCTGTGATGATACCCACAATCTTCCCATTCTGCATTACAGCAAGCCTGCGGATATTGGCCTTAGACATTGTTTTAGAAGCATCTATGACATTCGTGGATGGTTTTATCATTATCAAGGGGGAAGACATGAGCATGGAAGCAGAGACATTTTCAGTTTTCTTGTTCTTTGCTACTATCTTTTTTATCATGTCTCTCTCAGTTATGATTCCCACTGCCTCATCGTTCTTTGTTACGATTATGCTGCCCACATTGTGCTTTATCATCTCCTTTCCGACTTTTAGAGCACTTTCCTCGATATCTGTGGTAATCACTTTTTCTGTCATTACTTCCTTGACCGAGATATATGTCTCAATCTCTTTGATAGATTCGTTTGTCCCCTGATCATTTGTAGTATCCATAACCATAGTTACCACTATTCATATTTTTTAGCAATGAAATGTTAATCCCACTGTACTACTAATTTCCCACTATTCAGAAAGTTTGTTTTTAATTATATATATGTGCTTGTGTGCAATTTTACTCCTGAATGTAGTCAGCGAGATAATTGTGAATTATACTCGAGATGAGTCAATCACAATGAAATTATTTCAACATTGACCTATATCTATATAAGTCGTTTACTTTGAATGCTCGTGTGAGGGAGAGATTAGGGATGTGGGAAACAAAGCTTTTAATTTGACATAACTAACACTTAATGATATGAATTACAAACACACTCAAACAGGATATTTTATAATATTTGCCTCACTTGTAGTTGTTTTACTTTTTGGATTTATTTTATCAACAACAGATTTTGAACCAATCGTTTTTGCCATTATGTTGTTCATTGTTCTAATTTTAATTTCTTTTACAACACTTAAAGTCATGATTGATGAAAACTACCTAAGAATAAAATATGGATATGGAATATTTTGGAAGAGGTTTCCGCTTAATGAGATCGTTTCAGCAAGAACTGTAAAGAATCATTGGTATTATGGTTGGGGGATAAGATTATGGCTATGGCCTAAAATGGTGATTTTCAATGTTTCTGGTTTTGATGCAGTTGAGATTAAAATGAAAAACGGTAAAATATACAGGATAGGTACCGATGAACCCAAACAACTGGAACTTGCAATCTTACAAGCAATTGAATTAAAAATAGCGGAATTCTGAACTCAAGCTTCCACGAAATAGACGTATCTTCTGTCGCACCTTGCATTATATGAAGCAAAATGCTAGGAGTGACAAAACTTTTAATCTCAATGCTCATGTGAGGGAAAGATTTGAACTCAGAGTGCACTATGACAAAAATAGAAAGAAGGGGCTTTTAACCCCGTACTTCATAGCCGTCGGGGGGACTTGAACCCCCGGCCTGCTGATTACGAATCAGCCGCTATACCACTAAGCCACGACGGCACATTGAACTTACACCTAATAAGGATTTAAGAATTTAATCGTTTCGCCCAGATTCAGCTTATTCGGACCTCGATACAGACATTATACTGATGTGGTGCATACGAACGCACTGTCCGGCATTCAACCACTTCAACACTCCGACCCACCTTTTTTGCTGCTGCTTCTATCAGACCTATGGAACTGTCAAACAGATCATCTTCGTGGGTCATTCCATAGTAATGGATAATGCCTTGTGGAGCCATCACAAAAATTGCAGCATCCAGAAATGCATCGGCACTGTGGGGGAGATTCATGATAACATGGTCTGCAATGCCCTTGAAATTTCGAGCTATTTCATTCGCATCGCCTTCGATGACCTCGATGTTCCCGATGGAATTGAGCTCCACGTTCTCTTTCAGGAAATGGATCGCATCGGGGTTCTTGTCCATGGCAATGACCTTTTTGCATTTTTTGGCAATAGGGATACTGTATGGGCCGACCCCTGCGAACATGTCAAGGACAACATCATTTTCACTTATTTGTGAAACTATTCGCTGTCTCTCAGTGGAAAGACGAGGTGTGAAATATGCACGTGCAAGATCTACCTTATACTTGCAACCGTGATCCTTGTGAATGGTCTCCGTCCTCTCATCCCCTGCAAGTACTTTGAACCTGCGGGTTCGGAACTCTCCTTCCACAGCTGACACTGCGCCAAGCACGGTCTTCACATTCCTGTGCAACTTCAGGAGTGCATCTGCGATCCTTTCTGCTTCCGGCTCATCAGCCTCTATAAGTGCAATATCGCCTACGATCTCGTAACCCGGGGTGAAGCCGAGGATATCCTCAAGTGTAAAGATCTTTTCATGGGATTCGAACTCACGTTCGGCCTGTTTTGCCTCTCCTGGAAGCTCATCGAATTCTTCCGGAGTCAGTTCCCTCTCAAGAGGAAGATATAACTCTCCATCTTCACTGAATATCTTCAGGGACTTGTCAAGTATATCAAGCTCCATAAGGAACTTTCTGGCAGGTTCACCTTTCTTTTTAGGGATCGCAATACAGGGCTGCTTCAAAAGTAATCTCTCCTGGGAAATATCGGCCTGTTCGAATTATCCGATTGCGAACCATCCACCGAACAATATCAGGAATAGTCCGCATGATACAAGAATATGCCTGTAGGTCTTCGGGGAGAACATGCCCCTGCCACGGCTGAAAGATAGCGATACAGCAGTGAACCATCCAAGGTCTGCAAGCCAGTGCCCGACTATGAAGAACACCACTGCAACCATTCCAAGCTTCATGCTCTCAAGCACAAGGGCACTGCCGGCTGCCAGCCACCATAGCCAGAAATATGGATTGGAAGCAGAGGTCACAATACCTGCTATTAGTGAGTTTGATGCCACTTTATCCTGTCCGTGAAGTTCTTCGGCTGAAACTTTTGCACCCCTAATGGTCATGATCCCGAAAATGATCAGGACAATGCCACCGGCTACTGAGATGAACGACATCTCCCGTTCACCCACGAGCGTGTTCATGCCTAAAAGTATCAGCACAAGCACCACGGATTCGATGATAGCATGACCCAGGAACACTTCAGGTCCTGCTGTCCAGCCTTTCTTCATAGTGCCATCAATGGTCACAAATAGCATGGGACCAGGAACAAGAGCACCGGTCAGCCCTACTATAAAACCAATGAAAAGCATCTCGAACAGTTCTAACATAGTCAGTAGAAAATTACGTTACTATATAATGTGATCGATTAGGTCCAATAGGTCGATCAGATAAACGAGATCGATAGATCAATTAATAAGTCAGTCAGAAAAAGAAGAAAATAAAAAATTTATGGAACGCAAAGACAAAATTCGTCTTTGCAGTTCTTGTTTTCCAATATGCTCAGAGAATGATCTCTATATCCAGTTCTTCTGCGAGCTCTTTGTACCTGTTACGGATAGTGACCTCGGTCACACCAGCAACATCAGCGACTTCACGCTGGGTTCTGCGCTCACCGCAGAGAATTGATGCAATATAGATCGCAGCTGCAGCCACACCGGTTGGTCCACGACCACTTGTGAGTTCCTTTTCAGATGCCTGACGAAGGATCTCGACACCTCTGGACTGTACTTCACCCTTGAGGTTCAGGCCTGAGCAGAACCTTGGGACATAATCTATTGGGGAAGTTGGCATCAGTTTAAGTGCAAGCTCACGGGAAATGAAACGGTATGTTCTTCCGATCTCTTTCCTGCTTACCCTTGAAACTTCTCCGATCTCATCCAGTGTACGTGGAACACTGCACTGGCGACAAGCTGCATATAGTGCTGCTGCTGCCACACCTTCAATACTCCTTCCACGGATGAGGTTCTTGTCAACTGCTTTCCTGTAGACCACCGCAGCAGTCTCACGTACAGTACGTGGAAGACCTAATGCGGATGCCATACGGTCAAGTTCGGATAAAGCGAATGCAAGGTTCCTTTCGGTAGCATTGCTTACGCGTATCCTACGCTGCCATTTTCTCAACCTGTATAACTGGGCACGGTTCTTGGAAGAAATTGACTTCCCGTAGGAATCACGGTTCCTCCAGTCGATCATAGTAGATAGACCTTTATCGTGTATGGTGTACGTCATTGGTGCACCCACACGAGAACGCTTCATACGCTGATCATGGTCAAAAGCACGCCACTCCGGACCTTCATCAACGAATTCAGCATCAACTACGAGACCACAATCTGCACATACCAGCTCGGCACGTTCATAGTCCTGTTCAAGATTTCGGCTTCCACATTCCGGACACTCGATAACCTTGTTCTCAACTTCAGCGGTCTTTTCTTTCTCTTTACGTGCTTTGATCATTGCACGTATCTTTTCTCTCTCTGAAGTATCAGAATATCTTACTCTTTCAACTTCCACCATATTATCATTGCCTCGATTTTCCCAAAATTGCTAACTGTCGATCCATTTAATAGAAATGTACAAATGTACTAATAAATATGACAAATGGACTTATTTGATGTACACTTTCTCATTGAGGTACTGCTTAAGTTCAGATCCCGAAATATCTCCAAAGACCTTAATAGTAATATAAGGAGAATTGACAGGACCGATAACACCATTCACTTTACCGATGCGTTTAACAGATTTGTCAACAACAAACGAATTGATACGAGGAAGATCCCTCAAAGATGTATCTGGTCGTATGTTGTCCCCTCTAACAAGCAAACCCTGATGTGCAACTACTTGCACTACCGTTCCAAGTCTTTTCATGTATCTCGTGCCATCAATATATAAGATAAATTGTTGATATATATACATACCATACGTAGTATATAAAGTTATCGCAATCTCTTTAATAATCCAGATAAAACCATTACAAAAAGATGATAATATCCGGACAATAACCATAGCAAAAAATGCTAACGACAGACATCATATACAAGAATATAATGAAATCGTGCGCATATCAGGCATGACAATGCCTCACACGGATATAAATTGTTTTCTAACAAGATTTAACAAAATAAAATGCCGCAAATTTTGAAACTACACATATTATAATTGACAAAGTCCAAAGAAAGTATATATAGATTATGGTTAAATCTTCATGAAATTTGCCCAGATATGGAACATTACAATCAATTAACAAAAAACAACGATAACACTTAATACCAATCACACAATAAACGGCAATGTCCTCTGGATATACCCGATGAGATTGTATCCGGAAGAACATGGATATTGAAGCTGATTTTAGTAAGATATCCTGATAATTTAATGCATAATTACGCTAGCCTAACCCATAATCAAAATATCTTCCCGTGGGAGGAAAACTTAGTGGCAGATAATAAATTTGTGTACCTTTTCGGAAACGACGAAACTGAAGGCAAAAATAGTATGAAAGACCTGCTTGGGGGCAAAGGAGCCAACCTCGCAGAAATGTCAAATCTGGGAATACCAGTTCCGGTTGGATTTACGATCACAACCGAGGTCTGTACTCTTTATCTTAAGGATGAACATTATCCTTCAGGTCTTGAAGAGCAGATCAATAATGCCATAAAGGAGCTGGAAAACACTACAGGGAAGATATTTGGAGATCTTAACAATCCATTACTTCTATCTGTGCGCTCAGGTGCTCGCGTATCCATGCCCGGTATGATGGACACGGTACTGAACCTGGGACTTAACGACAGCTCAGTAGTAGGCCTTGCCAAGAAAACCGGCAATGACAGGTTTGCCTACGATAGTTACAGAAGATTCCTCACAATGTTCGCAGACGTCGTGCTTGGTATCGAACACGAGAACTTCGAGTCTGCACTCACTGCTAAAAAGAAGGAAAAGGGTGTCAAACAGGACACCGACCTTGATGTGGATGATCTTAAAGAACTCGTAGAGAACTTCAAAGGCATCATCAAGGAAGAGACCGGAAAGGACTTCCCCCAGGAAGCAAGGGAACAGCTCCAGATGGCCATTGATGCAGTTTTCGGTTCATGGAACAACCAGCGTGCCATCACATACAGGCGCCTGAACGGCATCCCTGGCGAATGGGGAACTGCAGTGAATGTACAGAGCATGGTCTATGGAAACATGGGAGAAAGCTCCGGAACAGGAGTAGCATTTACAAGAGACCCTGCAACAGGTGAAAAGAGATTCTTCGGAGAATATCTCATCAACGCACAGGGCGAAGATGTCGTTGCAGGTATCAGGACACCTCAACCGATCAAAACCCTGAAGAACAACATGCCTGAGGTCTACGACCAGCTTGTGGACATCTACATGAAACTGGAGGATCACTTCAGGGACATGCAGGACATTGAGTTCACCATTGAGAAAGGCAAGCTTTTCATGCTGCAGACAAGGACCGGTAAGAGAACTGCAGCTGCAGCCATCAAGATCGCGACCGATATGGTAGAAGAAGGACTTATCGACAAGGAAACTGCCCTTATACGGGTCGAACCTGCACAAGTCGACAGGCTCCTGCATCCAAATATTGACCCTGACGCAACACCGGACGTAATTGCTAACGGCCTCCCTGCATCCCCGGGAGCTGCTGTGGGTGAAGTTGTTTTCACAGCAGAACATGCCGAAGAAAGAGCAAAGAAGGGCGAAAAGACCATCCTTGTACGTGCTGAGACATCCCCTGAGGACATCGGCGGCATGAATGCTGCAGAAGGTATCCTCACAGTACGCGGAGGAATGACCTCACATGCAGCAGTAGTTGCAAGAGGCATGGGTAAGCCATGTGTTGCAGGCTGCGGTGAAATTGTAATTGATATGAAAGAGAAGATCTTCCATGTTGGAGAACATTCCATCAACGAAGGTGACATGATCTCCATTGATGGTTCCACAGGGCACGTCATTCTTGGAAAGGTTGACCTTATCCTGCCAGGAGTTACCGGCGAACTTGAACAGATACTATCATGGGCCGATGAAGTTCGAACCCTGAAGGTAAGGACAAACGCAGATACCCCACACGATGCACAGGTCGCACGCGACTTTGGTGCAGAAGGCATTGGACTCTGCAGAACAGAGCACATGTTCTTCGGAGAGGACAGGATCCCTGCGGTACGTGAAATGATCATGGCAGAAGAGATCGATGCCAGAAAAGCAGCATTAAAGAAACTTCTCCCAATGCAGAGAGAGGACTTTATCGGAATATTCAGGGCAATGGAAGGATTCCCTGTGACCATCAGACTGCTTGATCCACCACTCCACGAGTTCCTGCCAAACCACGAGGAAGCAATTGAAAAGCTGGCAGAACTAAATGCCAATGATGCCACACAAACCGAAATTGACAGGGTGAAGAAGGTCATCGAGCGTATTGAATATCTCAAAGAGATGAACCCAATGCTCGGTCACAGAGGATGCCGCCTTGGGATCACATATCCCGAGATCTACGAGATGCAGGCACAGGCCATCATTGAAGCAGCATGTGAGCTCACAAAAGAAGGTATGACAATCGTACCAGAGATCATGATCCCGCTGATCAGCAACATCGAGGAACTTGAATTCGTCAAAAAGCATGTTATCGGAGCTGTAGAAGCAGCTATGGAAAAGGAAGGTATCAAACTTGACTACATGGTCGGAACAATGATAGAACTGCCAAGAGCAGCACTCACAGCCGATCAGATCGCAAAGGAAGCCGAGTTCTTCTCCTTTGGTACCAACGACCTGACCCAGACAACCTTCGGGTTCAGCAGGGATGATGCAGGCAAGTTCTTACCATTCTACTTAGAGAGTGGCATACTCGAGGACGATCCATTTGCAGTGCTTGACCAGGAAGGTGTGGGACAGCTTGTTAAGATCGGTATCGAGAAAGGACGTGCTACAAGACCGGACATCAAGATCGGAATCTGTGGAGAACATGGCGGAGAGCCAAAATCAGTGAAGTTCGGACACAACGTCGGACTGGACTATGTCAGCTGTTCACCATTCCGTGTGCCAATCGCAAGACTTGCAGCAGCACACGCTGTGATCGAGAACAAGCAGTAAACGCAATAACACAATATCGTGTGGAAACACACGGTATTGGAACTCTTTTTTTGAAATATATATACTAATTCGCGTAGTTGTTACTAATGAAAATTAGCTACCGCTGATCAACTTAGAAAATACTAACTACCTTAGCTATCCGAAGTTAAATAAAAAAGAGAAGAACATTCACCCATCAAGTGATGGAAATGCTCCGAAGTGACCTTCATATCTGGCCACCATATCATCCCACGTGGGAAGGTCTGTCTGGCAACCAACTGATCCCACAGCAAATGATGCGACCGTAGCTCCGGCCTTGCCACAAACATCCAGCGGATATCCACGAGTATATGCCACAAGGAAACCTGCACGATATGCATCCCCTGCCCCGGTTGGGTCCACTGCTTTTACAGAGACCACAGGGATCTCATATTCTTCACCGGATGTAAATATCCTGCTGCCTTCTGCATCGTAAGTAACGACTACAATGCCAATCTGTTCCTTAATATCCTCAAAAGTGCTTTCGGTCATCTCGCAGACACGCTTGATCTCATGCTTGTTCGTGAAAAGAACGTCAGTGTTCTCAAGAATAGCTTCAAGATTCTCTCTTGAATATGTGATAAGGTCTTGTCCGGGATCAAAAGACACGAATTTTGCTTTTTGTGCTATCTTAGCATTAAAGTTTGGCTCAGATGTTGCAAGATGAACAAAATCAACCTCAGGGGGTTCCAGTTCCTTCATCTTTGCAGATGCTCCCCAATAGAAGTAAGTGGACTGATTGTGGAAAGGATCTGTGAAAACATAAGCAGCAGTTCCTTTTTCTCCCTTAAATCTGAAAAGAAGGGAAAGATCAACTCCAAGACCTTCAAGGTGCTCTTCATACCCGGAAGTAACAAAATCATCACCAACAGCAGAGATCAGCTGAGAGTTTCCTCCAAGAATGGAGATCGCTGCAACGATATTTGCAGCCCCGCCTCCGAAGAATCTCTGGTAATCGACTATCGGATATGATTCGTTCTGTGTTGCAATGCCTTCCACATCAAAGAGAAGATCTATCGCAGCATGTCCTACTACAGATATCACATCAGACATCCAGACACCTTTTTATTCAAAATCTTCAACATCCACTACATGGAGTGGTACATCACGTAATGCCTTGCCTATTACGGATTTTGCAATCCTTGATGCGTGCTCTGCACTCTCTGCATCAAAAACCTTCATTTCAAGGACAAGACCTACAATTGCAGTATTAGCTGCAATGAAAACGCTGCCAAAAGGCTCATTGCAGGCAGGACAGAAAGTAGTTCCGACATCGACCTCTACAAAATCGAGTTGTGGGTTCAGTCTTTTTCCAGCTTCTGCAATAGCAACTCCAATAGCATCGTCTGCAGTATTTACGTCTCTTACCAACCAGGCAGCTTCAAGTGTAACATGATAATTTGTCATCGTTTCATTCTCTCCAGATATCTTATCTTAAACCTTCATTGTCTTCTTTAATCTAATTTATTGAATGATGATCATATAGTGAACAGCACATCGTCGTCAACATCAAAAACACCCAGACGTGCACCTGCATCCAGCCAGGCATGACCATAGCTGAAACAAATAAGTGCATTTACCGGATCCTCGGACCTGATGAAATGCATCCCGTCCTCATAGTAGGAATGTGCCATATTCTTATAGTCCTCAGCCACCTTACGCATGTGTGATCGCTCAATTGGACTTATGTCCGCCTTTCCAAGTGCTTCTCTCAACAGACGTTCGTATCTTTCAACTTTTTCGTTCAGATCTGCTGCCACAATTACACCATCTACATATAGTATATTTATAAACCCATCCGTTGAAAAGTCACTTTTCTGAACCGAAGATCTTCTTGAAAAGTCCTCCACCCTCAGCCTTAGGCTGCCTGTCAGGTTGCCTGCGTGGCTGCCTTTTCGGTGGCGGACTACCTGCTTCAGCAGAGCCTTCCACCTGTACAGGTGCAGAACTTGCCGTTGGCTGGCTGACAGGTTTAGAAGTGCGCTTTACAGGAGCAGGGGATGATGCCTGGGCACTTTTAAGTACATTAACCGATTCCCCCCCATGCTTTGATTTCCTTACCCTGACATCTATAAGTACAGGCCTCTCGATATCGTTGCTTACAAGCATAGCAACACCCGGAGGCAGGCGCATAAGTTCATCCTCCACAAAAGAGTTCACACCTTCAAGTCCCTTACTGATAGATTTAAGGTCGTTGGGGTTGGTCACTTTCATGATAATCTGAGTCCCGCACTGGGAAAGCACATTCTTGTCGATCCTTGCAGGGCGCTGAGATATTACCAGCATACCAAGTCCGAACTTACGTCCCTCTGATGCAATGGTACGCAGGACCTCAGAACTTGCAGTCTTACTGAAACCACGCTCAGGAGCAAAGTTATGTGCTTCTTCCACAACAAGCATACCCGGCGGGATGGCGTTCATTTTACGTGCTTCGAAAAGCGCACTGCAAAGTTGCGCTACGATCATGCTCTGGAGATCCGGGGCCACACCTTTGAAATCAATAACTGCTGCCTTGCCCTTCTGCATAAGCTCTTCCAGGGATGTTGGTGATGATGAGAGGAGATCTGAATCACGGATGTCCTCAAGGAGACTCATAACATTCCAGCGGGCTTTGCTCTCGTTATTGCTTACTTCGAATATTATGTCATCAAGAGTATAGGTTTCCATTTCTGCACGGAGCTTCTGTATCGATTCATACAGGATACCAATATGAGTGCTGTTGAAATTCTCAGGGAAGATAGAAGTAAGGTCCTTTGCGGTCAGATTGTTGCCGTTCAACCGGAACAACTCATCGGCATTCGGATTTACTGCCTTGTTCGCAGGAGTATATATTGTTACATTGGAACCGTAACCTTTTGGAGATACACCGAACTTTTTAAAATCACCGGATGAGGATGCAGGTTCTTTCATAGAAGCATACTCGCTATGTGGATCAAGGATCAAAAGAGGAACCTTGCGATCAAGCAATTCCTCCAGTAACACTGCCGCCGTATATGACTTGCCACTTCCGGTCTTCGCAAGGATACTGCAATGCTTCTGCACAAGGCTGTTCACGCTCAGATGCACCGGAATATCAGTACCATCCAGCAGGCCGATGTACATCTCATTACCAGACAGACCAAGTACAGAACTTATCAGGTCATTGTCTGCCTTAAAAACATCATCTCCCGGACTGAAAGGGGTCTTGGGAGCCCTTAAGAGCCCGGAAGGATCACGACTTCCTATAACAGTAGCTTCTGCAACTATACGGTCGGAACTCTTCCGGTCCTTACCACCCTTCTTTAATTCCTCAAATGCTTTTTTAGCTTCATCAAAGGAATTTTTCATACTAACTTTATCACTGAACCTTTTGATCGAAAGCACCTGGCAAAGCACCCATCCATCGCCCTCATGCCAGGCCTTTACATATTCCCCTCGATGTACAGCCGTGCTGTCAGAAATCAAGAACTTAAAATCAAACGATCCGGTCTCACCTGAAATTATACCTACTGAGCCGCGCATCATATCCTCTCACCAAAAAAAGGAACTACAGACTTATATCTATTGTGCTTTATACCGTTGCTATTTCACGATAAGAAAGTAAAGAGTCAGACAGGCACATATTCCAGGCTTGCCAATAAAGTCCTTTACTTTAGAGTCAAACACATGATTTTGTAGTCAAATGCTATACTTTGTGGTCAAATTCGATGATTAGTTCAGTTTAAGAACGAAGATTTTCTATAAGACATTTGTGATAAGTTTTGTATTTGAATTATTTTTTATAGAAGTAATACATATGATACATCAAATCGGTATAGTTGGATTTGGAGAAAGAACGAATGAATGGAACAGATGGATTACCAGCGTTATATATTGCTAGAATTAAGGATTTACCATGGGAGGTATCTCTTTTCTTTATAGGCTGGATTTGGCTAGGATGGTCAGTATTCGGAATGACTTTAGCCAACATGTACTTGTATGAACCAATTTTAGATATTTATCACCTAATCGTAGGTGTTGTCTACCTTCTTCCAATGTTCGCGATTGGGTTTAAAGTATTTAAGAGCAGGAATGTTGCTGGTCTGCCTTTGATTATCTGTTCATGTGTAATTGGAGTTTTGGCAATTATTTCGCACTCAAAGCTTAATTTGGGAATTGAGAATGAATTTGATTTTTTACAAGGAATTGCAGTTGTGTTGCTTACATTACAGCTAGTAGCAATGCCTGTAAGTTTCTACATTTATGCCCGTTCTATCGGATGCGACAATACTAGGAATCTGAAGATGATTTTGGTTTTTTCCGCAATAAATGGCTTAGTGCTTGTTTACAATGGTTTAAGCAGTTCCCATGGTGTTAATAGTGAACTCATTAGCGTTCTGATGTTATCTTTTTTGTTTGTGATAGGACCTATATTGGGAGGATTGTACATCAGGGAGGTTATGTCAAAGAGTGGTTAAGTTATGGTAATCTGAATGAGGATGTGTGTTCTTTGTTGAAAATTGATCAGTAATTATTTTATTTTTCAGAAAATCGAAGGCTTTAGAAGTTTCTGATTTTTCGAGTTTATGGTCAAACATAGTACTTTGTGGTCAAATGATGAGTTTGTAGTCAAGAAGACTTTATGGGCAAGCCCCATTTTCACTATCACTTTTTATATTATCACTTATCAGTCCACATCTTCAAGTATCCCTTCCGGTGCACCTGCAAGCTTCACAAGGGCTTCAGCTTCAACAAAGTGCAGTGATGCAGGAATTATCAGTATGTGTAAAGGTTCACCAAAATCAAAGCTTTTCAGGGACTGGGCATAGTCTGCCTTCACCACAGGTGATGGCGAGCCTGCACAGGCTATACCGACAGAGATGCGATCGGTCATTACACCTTCACCGCGTTTATCCTCAACCTCAAGCAGGATATCGAGAGCTTCATTTACTGTCATGTAGCCTTTATCTTTATCAATATCCAGGAACACCGCCGTATGAAGGCCGTTATCCATGTTCATCTTTATAGTATCATAAGGTGTTTCAGATACCACCCTGCTACCACGGCTGGTAACATAAGGATGAGGGACAGTTGCCGCTTTTCCAAACCGATAGTTCTGGAGACCTGAGAGTCCGCATATTGCAGATGCTATGGATGCACCATGAACGAGGAAAGTCTCAATACCCATATCAAGTGCACGAAGGCGTAGGTCCACATGGGTTGTGGATACCATTGTGTCACCGCCGGTCAGAAACACAACATTCATATCTTTTGCATCGGCGATCCATTCCTCCGCATGCTGTTCTACATCTTCCCTTGAAAGGACTGTGATTTTTTTCTGGTAGAGCTCTTCCATCTTTTCGAGGTCAGTACCCATAAGAATGGAAGTATAGAATTCTACATAGACCTTATCCGCATTATGGATCTTCTCAAGTCCTTTTATTGAGATGTCTTTTTCATCAAAAAGTCCAAGTCCTACAAAGTCGAGCATAAATACGCTTAAAACCAGCTTGTATGTTAAAGTTTTTGAGTATCTAATGATAAATCCAGTATAATCGTTCGCAACGTTTTTATAGAACCATACACAGTTAGTTTCAATCAATATTAGTAAAATCACTATACCAGTTCATATATTAGATCATCAGGAGGTTCATATCCAATGGTAGGTCAGCCAGCAATTATAACAGATCCAAGGAAAGAACATACGCAGGGCAAGCAGGCTCTCTTCGCGAACATCGGTGCAGCAAAAGCAGTTGCAAATATCGTAAAAACAACACTTGGTCCAAAAGGAATGGACAAGATGCTTGTGAATGCGGTCGGAGATATTGTACTCACCAACGACGGTGCAATGATCCTTAAGGGTATGGAGATCGAGAACCCAACTGCAAAAATGATAGTGGAAATCGCAAAGACACAGGAAGACATTGCAGGCGATGGTACCACCAGTGCAGCTGTCCTTGCAGGATCACTTCTTGAAAAGGCAGAAGAATTGGTCATTTCCGGAGTTCACCCTACAGTAATAATCAAAGGTTTCCTGGCAGCTTCAGGTAAAGCTTCAGAAATTCTTGACAACTATGCCATAGATGTCACAAAAGAGAACAAGGATGTCCTTTTAAAGATCGCAAAGACCGCAATAGCAGGTAAATCCGCAGAAGCTTACGGCGATCATATTGCACAATTATGTGTAGACGCAGCACTGGAAGTCGCAGTTAATGGAAAGGTCAATGTAAAGGAAAACATCCTTATCACACAGGACCCTGGCCACAAGATCAGTGATACCGAGCTTCTTGAAGGTATCATCATCAACAAAGCACGCCTTCATTCTGCAATGCCAGCGATCGTCGAGAACCCAAAGATCGCACTTCTGGCTTCAGACGTTCTAGTTCAGAAAACAAAGAACAAAGCAACTTTCCAGATCAATTCTGCAGAACAGTTGACACAGTTCGCTGCACAGGAAGAAGCAGATTATGAAAAGATGCTCGACACGATCATAGACACCGGTGCTACTGTAGTGATCGGAACAAAGAACATCGACCAGTATGCTGCAGACTATTTCCAGAAAAAGGGAATATTTGCTATCAGACGTGTCAATGAAGAAGACATGAAGAGCATCACAAAAGCAACAGGTGCACACATCGTCAAGAACATCACTGACATCACCGAAAAGGACCTTGGAAGTGCAGGCATCATTGAACAGATCGGAGCATTCGACCTCGGTAAGATCTATATCAGGGAATGCCACAACTCAAAGACTGTAACCCTTCTGCTTAAAGGCGCTACCGAGCACGTCACTGACAACCTCGAACGTACGGTTGACGATGCATTACAGGTGATCAAGAACGTTATTGAAGATGAAAAGATCGTTCCTGGTGGCGGTGCATCCGAGATAGAAGTTGCACAGGGACTCCGCACCTTTGCAGCCAGTTTCGGCGGTCGTGAACAGCTTGCCATTACAGCATTTGCAGAAGCAATGGAAGCAATACCAAGAGAAATTGCAGTCAATGCAGGAATGGATGGTATTGACACGATCCTCGCACTTCGTGCAAAGCACGGTGAGATCAAGAACGCAGGTCTTGATGTTTACACAGGCGACATCAGCGACTCTCTCGAAAAGGGAATCGTCGATCCACTCAGGGTAAAGAAACAGGCTATCAAGTCAGCTTCAGAAGTTGCCAACATGGTACTTCGTGTCGACGACATGCTCAAAGCACAGAGAAGAGAAATGATGGATGTTAACCCGGAGCACAACATTCACAACTACGACGCTCTCGGATTATAATTCGATATTAAATGGATTGTAAGGGAAACCTTACAACCCATAGAACTTTTTATAATCTTCTATTGCTTTTTTTGCTACTTCCGGATACCTTTCCATCATATATCCGATGAAACCGTCCCTTGAATTACAATCCTTAATGATATCGAGCATTCCTGAAACAAATTTCTGTGACTGCAGGCTACCTTTTTCAATCTCGAATGTCAGGCACAGAGCTTCCACAGGAAAATGTTCTCTTCGAATATTAGGCGATACAGATCCCATAAGCACCCCCTTTTCAAGAGAGCTGAAACCGGGAACACCAACATTGCTTAACCTGTCTTTAGAGACCAGTTTGCAAAAATTCTCTTTAGAATAGGAATGAAGTTCAACGTAGATGTCCGGCCTGTACTCCTTGACAACATCAACAATAACTTTTCCGATCCCGGAATAATAATCCCTGTCAAGTGTGGAGATATATTTCCCCCTGTTAACTACCGGCAGGATCGCCAGAGTACCTGAAAAAGGATGTTTGAGGTTTAGCAGGACAGATGAAGTATCTCTCCATTCAGAACCATGAAGACCTGAAACAAAAAGCCGGAAAGGCCGCCCCTTTCCATATAACTTCAAAAGCATTGCCAACCTTTCCCTGATGAACGGATTTATTCCATATCTTCCTGAATACCTGTTTTCTGGCCAACTACATATATCTCCTGCTTATGAGATTCCAGAACGTCCAGGATCTCGATACCAAGCTCTTCCATTCTGTCAAGCACCGGACTCCTGTCAAGTTTCTTTGACATCTTTATGACCTGAAGAACCTTGCCTCCATCCTTTAGCAGAGGAAGTACTCTTTCAAGAGCTGCCAATGAATCCATTGGTTCCAGGGTCATATCGCTCAGAATTATGTCAACCGGGTCCTCTGAAAGCTCCTCAAGAGGAACACTAAAAACATCATCAAAAGTTACAGATACATTCTCGTTCTCATGAGCAAGCTGACCGAGTTCTGACCTGAAATCATGGCTGAACTCCAGACCACTTATCTTGCCAGCGATATCTGATGCGAAAGTGATGAAACCGCCTGCACTTGACCCAAGGTCAATGATGCTGTCACCTTCTTTGATAAGACCTGTTTCTTCCTGTATCCCCTTTAACTTGAAATACCCTTTTGGCATATCGAGACCTTCATCAACCTCGATAGTATCATCTATAGAAACATCTTTTGAGGCTTTTGTTACAACATTACCATCTATCCTCACGTGACCACCTTTGATGGCCTGTTTGGAACGAGCACGTGACTTGAAATGACCCATTTCAACAAGATATGTATCCAGTCTCATGAATTAATGAAGGCAAAGAAACTATAAATAGATACGACCAACCAACCAAAAATTTAAAAAAGGGATTAAGCGGAATCGCCAAAATCATAATTGCAGCGAATTCCGTTGTGATCGAAACATCTGTTGCAGGACACACACCTTACCCGGTCAGATATGCCATCCCTTAACTTTACCACGAGATCAGGCTCGCTTATGAACGGCCTGCTGAACGAGACCATGTCTGCATATCCATTTAACATAGATTCCATTACCTTCTTTGACCTGATACCCCCAACCAGTATGACCGGGATACTTACGGTATCGCTTATCATCTTTGAGTAACGTCTGAAGTATGCCTCTTTTTCCTCAGAATCAATATTCGGCTGGGACATCACATCCCCTGCTTCAAATATGCCACCACTTACTTCAATAGCACAGATCCCGGCCTTCTCGAGAAGGCTTGCGATCTCCACGCATTCCGGAGCATCAAGCCCGAATTTACCTGAAGTAATGTCAAACCCATCCGTAGCGTTCAGCTTCACCATGATCGGGAAATCCTCGCCAATTCTCTCACGAATAAGCCTTGTGATCTCTGTTATAATTCTGGTACGATTCTCAACAGAACCACCCCATTTGTCGGTCCTGTGGTTCGTATAAGGAGATATGAAACTGCTCAAAAGGAAACCATGTGCACAATGTATCTGCACACCATCAAAACCTGCCTCCTTTGCACGTCTGGCAGCTTCCACAAAATCCTCGATAGTGTTGAGGATGTCACCCTCCGTCATTTCAACAGGCTTTTTCCCGGATGAAGCATCTTCAACAGCTGAAGGTGCCAGAAGAGGAATTCCCTCCTGTACCACAGACTGACGACCACCATGCACGATCTGTATGAAGATCTTGCTGTCATACTTGTGCACCCTTGATGTGATCTCACTGTAAGGACCGATGAACCTGTCATCGTATATGCCCTGCTGCTTGTCGTTGCTCTTTCCCTGCACATTCACATAGGAATAGCCGGTAATGATCAAACCCACATCATTGCGTGCAAGTTCCTCATACATGTCACCGATGGCAGTAGTAGGGGTGCCATCTTCCTGTGCAAGCCACTCATTGGTAGCTGAACGCACAAAACGGTTCTTTACAGTAAGGTCTGCTATGGAAATTGGTTCGAAAAGCATGCTACCTAATCGACAACTATTCGTTTATATTTTTTGCTAGATGAAGAGGAGAAGAGGAAGGAGGAAGAAAAGAAAGAAGAAAGAGAGAAAATAAGAGGATGAGAAAAAAGGAAGTAGAAAAGAAAGAACATAATGAAAATAGATCAATTAAAGGGAAAAGAACGATCATCTTAGAGATGCTCTTAATGAGCTGATCTCTTCTTCAAGATCCTCATTACCTATCTTGTACGAAACTATAGCTGCGAAAAGAAGTAGGAATGCAACTATGTTCACAAGCAGGGTCAACTGAAGAGATGTACCCTCAAGTCCGCCACCTGAACCGGAAGCAGCCTCTCCGAACATTAAAGGATGAGCTGAACGCCATAGGCGTATGGACAAAAAGCTCAGGGGAACAGAGACAAAACCAAGTATACCAAATACTGCTGCAAGGCGTGCACGTTTATCCGGAGCATCAATTGCCTGACGTAACAACAGGTAAGCTACATAGACAAGGAAAAGTGCAAGGGAAGTAGTAAGACGTGGCTCCCATATCCAGTACCATCCCCATGTTGCCTTTGCCCAGATGGAACCTGTTACCAGTACAAGTAAAGCGAAGATCACACCCACCTCTGCAGCAGAGCGTGAAATAATATCCCATTTGTATTCACCATTCTTCAAATAGAGAACACTGGACACGAAAACAACTGTAAATGCAAGATAGGATGTTATTGCAATGGGCATATGGAAATAGAATATCCTGAAACTGCTGTCCAAGACCTCACCGGACTCGCCTTTCATCTCAGGCAGGTAAAAGAATATCATGCCAATGGCCAGCAACATTGTTGCAGCAGCTACCAATGGCAAGACCTTGCCTGTTAAACTCTTATCCGACATTTGAAGACCTCAATAATATGATTAAATGATGTAGGTAGTACTAACTCTCCGCTATATAAGCCTTAATCCTGTATCACGTATTCAAAGACAAGCTGTCCCACAAGGAAGAAAACAACATCATAAACAAGCAACAACCTCAGCTCCTGTGAGATAACACCCAGAGATGCACCCGAGAGTGCACTACCTGTTGCCATCACCGCAGGTATGAGCACCGGAAGTACCAGTGGCAAGAGCAATACAGGAAGCAGTATCTCACGTGTGCGGGTATTTACCGTCAGTGCTGAGAGTAGTGTGCCCACGCAAACAAAACCGATAGTTCCCAGAGCGATCACCAGACCCGGTAAAAGTAGTCCACCTAGGTTATAGTTGAACAGGATGACGAAGAGAGGGATTGTGATAATTTCCACCATCAGCATCAGGACGATGTTTGCAATGGCTTTTCCTGTATAGATAGCAGACCTGCTCACAGGACAAAGCTTCAAAGCTTCAAGGCAGCCATTTTCCAGTTCTGCTACAAAAGAACGGGAGAGGCCTATCGAACCTGCAAAGATGAATGCTATCCAGAGAACACCCGGAGCGATCATCTCCACATTTTCCGAAGAACCAAGGATCGAGCCGAAGGAAATGCTAAAAATAACGATAACAAGCAGCGAGAAGATCACCATGGAATTAAGCATCTGCTTGGTGCGGAATTCCTCTTTAAGGTCCTTTGCTGCGATGTCAAAGATGCGTATCATTGAAAACTCCCGGTTATATTGAACGATGGCTGCTTACATGAGAAATGTAGATATCTTTTAGCTCTTCTGCTGAACTCACATCAGACATCGGGCTGTCGAATACGATAATACCTTCATCCAGTATCAGGACACGGCTGCACATTTTGAACGTGTTTGTAATATCATGGGTTACCATCACTCTTGTAGTATCCTCAGGATCAAGGTCCTGAAGTACTTTCTCAAATGTCAGGCTTGCATGCTGGTCCAGTCCGGTATATGGCTCATCAAGGAACAAAAGTGCCGGCTCATGTATCAGTGACCTTGCAATGGAAAGGCGCTGTTTCATACCCCTGGAAAAAGTAGCAACCCTGTCATCAGACCTGCCGCTAAGTTCTACCTGCTCCAGAAGTTCATTTATGCGATCTTCGAGATATCCTGCACTTATGCCATACATCTTTCCGAAGAACCGTAAGTTTTCCTCTGCTGTTAGGTCGTTGTACAGATATGTTTCATGGGAGATCATACCGATCATGCTTCTTACTGAAGCCGGGTCTTCTGCAACGTTATGCCCCCTGATCTCAACCGATCCTTCCGAAGGAGAGGAAAGTGTCGACATGATCTTAACAAGAGTTGTTTTGCCTGCCCCATTGGCTCCAAGTATGGCAATGAACTCCCCTTTTTTGATGTCAAGATCAATACCTTTGAGAACAGGAACATTCCCGTAGCTTTTAGAAACATTGCTTAGTGACAGTATGCTATCCATCGCAGTAAGATTACTTTATGTGTAAATTAACGTTTTGATGTGAAACCAACGAAGATGAGCACAATATGGCTACAACAAATATATCCGGCATATCCATTCAAACCCCAAAGTTCTAATATCATCGTTTCTTTTGAGAAGGAAAGGAGCTCTATCCAATGCCCATTAAATGCATGAAATGTAACAAGGATGCCATTATTTTCCAGAAATACTCCGGCATGCACCTTTGCAAGAAACATTTCATTGAAGATGTGGAACGCAAGATCAAGCTGACCATCAGAAAGCAGTACAATGTCGAGAAAGGCGACATCATTGCAGTCGCCCTTAGCGGGGGAAAGGACAGTATTGTCCTGTTACACATACTTCACAAGATATTCAGCAAGAGGCGGGATGTGGAGATCGTTGCGATCACTATTGACGAAGGCATTGAGGGCTACAGGGAAGTTACCCTTGAAAAAGCAAGAAAGCTCACATCCGAACTTGGTATCAGACATATTGTGCGTTCTTTTAAGGATGAATATGACAAAACGCTTGATGAGCTGGTCGCACAGGAGAGAAAACTTGGAGCATGCAGTTACTGTGGTGTCCTGAGAAAATCCCTGATGAACAAGATCGCAAATGAGATCAGTGCTACAAAGCTTGCCACCGGCCACAATCTGGATGATGAGGCTCAGACCATAATGATGAACCACCTCGGCGGCGATGTGGAACGTATGATACGTCTTTCGCCACCACGAGCTCTGGAAGGTCTTGTGCTTCGTGCAAAACCTTTACGCAAGGTTCCTGAGAAAGAGGTCGCTTTGTATGCCATTGTGAACGACCTACCATTCGACATGAGCGAATGCCCGTATGCCCATGAAGCTCTCAGGGGTGAGGTAAGGGACATGATAAACGAATTTGAGGTGAACCATCCCGGAACCAAGTACTCTATTATGAGAGGGTTCGACAAGATGGTAGGAATACTTGGGAGGGAATTCCCACAGGCCAGCCTCACAGATTGCAGGGTTTGTGGCGAGCCATGTACAGCCGAGCTTTGTCAGGCATGCAAGCTTCTTGGGCGAAACTAACTAATTTTGACATCGAATAGCTCTGATAGCTTGATAAAGAATTTTTAAGGATGGAACATTTCAAGGTGGACCATGTTAAGAGCAGTTTATGTTAAGGATATTCCAGCAATTCGCTGATATCATACAGTTCTTTTTCTGACCTGGACATGTAAAGGCGAGTCCACCAGACTGTAATAAGTGGTTGGATCACAGCGAAGGACAGAATGAAACTGATAAAGGCCCAAATCGCCCCTAATGCTTCTATGGTAGACATAACTTCGCTGAGAAGGTTGTTCAGGACAGATATGCTGATCATTACGATGAAAAGCAGGAAAACGTCCAGCTTGTTTTCCATAAAAAAACCGTAGGCTTTTTTAAGGCCTGACATCGGGTCAAGGTTGTCCACTACCAGGCAAAACTCCAGAGGACTGAGCACCAGACCAACTATTATGGCATAAATGACCCACAAGAGAAAACCGAAAAGCAGCATTACACTTGTAATGACAGCATTCTCGGGATTGGACATCAATGTACCAAAGTCGTTCGTGACAAGTGCTCCGGGTACAATAAAAATGACCCCAGCGAGACTTATCAGGAACACCATGATCTTTGCCATGAGCAAGTTGATCACATTATCATTCCCATAACGGAACATGTCGGAAAGAGTTGTGTGCCCGGACTCTGATGCTGCTTTTGCCATTCCAACAGCACCAGCAGTGAAATAGGACTGGATAAATGCCAATACAAGCATTGTAAGAAGACCGAATACTATGACAACACCAATGCTATCACTGAACAGAGGCATTATCATCTCCATTGCTTCTTCCGGAGAAAGGGAAGACGGATCGGATATTTCTGAGACCGAAGGAGCGATGACAAGGAAGGAAAGGATAATGACAGCCATTACCAGAACAAGCATGCTTAGAAGCATGTTAAAGATGAACGGGACAGCTATTCCGAGATTGCGCTTCCATGTTCCAAATCCCTTGTTGAGAACTTTCCCCAGATCTTCATGCATATTTTTTATCTCCTCGAGATAGATTTAAACCGTTTCTGACACTATATAAGTATTACTTAGATCCTACAATAATACCTTAACATTTTATGAAACATGTTAAGAATATTGAATATAGGTTAGTGAGGAGTTCATATCATGCAAGAAAAGAATGGAAAAGAGATACTGGTTATCGGGCATTGCCTGGCAAATGTATATTCCCGACTCAAAGGTATCAAAGCCCCACCTAAAATGGAGATATGCAGCAGGAATGTGATTCAGCTTCCATGTCCTGAAATGATCTATCTTGGCAGTGCCCGCAGGGAGATCACAAAAGACCAGCTGGAAACCCCGAACTACAGACGCTTTTGTCGCTCTCTTTTCGAGCCTTTTGCAGATATGCTCGAGCAATTCTACCAGGAAGGCTATTCTATAAAGATACTAGGAGTTCCAAAGAGCCCCTCATGCGGTGCACAGACCACGACCATAGGAGGACCTGCCGGACGTGTCGATGAATTTGCACACGAGACTGTGGAAGGCTTGGGAGTTTTCTACGAAGAGATAGTGCAGGAACTTGAAGAGAGAGGGGTCTTCTTCGAGATGTGTGATTCATGAGTCATTTTTATCTATATTTTGGATTGGTGGCAGAATAATTGCACAATATATCCAGAGATAAAAAAAGGAACCTGTCACTTCACAGCTCTGATCACAACAAAGGAGCCCTGCCCATGACCTGGCAGCGCAGGTTCTATGTCCTTTATGTCCTTCAGGCCCCTGAAGACCGTCTGGGTGAAAAACAGGTCATCAAAACCGGATGCTTTGAGAAGGGATACGACCTCTTCCACAGAATAGAAAGTTGCCAGGCTATAGAAAACATTATTTGACCTTTTTTCCTGATATGATCTGCCAAGAGGGCTGTTCTTGTCTATAAATCCTATAACAAAGGAACCTCCGGGCATCAGGATCCTGTTCACTTCCCTGAATGCAGATGCAATATCATCCAGAAAACAGATGGTTGTGACCATCAGTGCAAGGTCAAAACTGGAATCTGTAAAAGGAAGTTTTTCAGCTACACCCCGAACAACTTCAATTCCTTTTTTTCGGGAGATATCCAACATGCTAGACGAGGGGTCTATACCTAAATGAATATTCAACGGAGCTGCGAATCTGCCGCTCCCAACACCAACCTCAATTCCTCTTGAAAAGGATGGTACACTAGCTCTTAGTGCCTTCAACTCTGACCCATAGACCTGGATGTTATCCTCGAACCATTTTTCATATCTGGATGTGTACCTTTCAAATGGCATTATATTTGACATGTGAGATACCAGACCTTGTAATTAATAAGAGTAACAGCATGTGAATATTTTGTATGTACCTTTAATAATTAATACTTGATGTCACAATTCATCCACCTTTCCTTCAAATGAACAAGGAGGGTAAAGACCTTATTTACAAAACGATAGCAAAAGAGCCTAAGAAAAAGAATCAGTCCGAAAAAAGAAAAGAGATGATCCGGAAAATTCCGGATCGGTTTTTTAAATTTAGAACAGGCCTTTTCCGATGAACAGGGAAGAGAACAGGATCGCGATCATGTTAACTACCTTGATCAGTGCGTTAAGAGCAGGACCTGATGTGTCCTTGAATGGGTCACCGACTGTGTCACCGACAATTGCTGCCTTGTGAGCATCGGAACCCTTTCCGCCATATTTTCCGTCTTCGATGAGCTTCTTTGCGTTATCCCATGCTCCTCCACCATTGTTCATGGTCATAGCAAGGAGAAGACCTGCAACGATGATACCGATAAGCAATCCACCAAGAGCCTCCGGACCAAGCACGATTCCAACTAAAAGTGGAACGAAGATCGCGAGGATACCTGGAATTGCCATTTCACGGATAGCTGCTGCAGTAACGATGTCTACACACTTACCGTATTCCGGCTTTGCAGTGCCTTCCATGATACCAGGGATCTCCCTGAACTGGCGGCGAACTTCGTTAACAATAGCGAATGCTGCAGTTCCTACTGCCCTCATTGTGACAGCAGTGAACAGGAATGGGAGCAGTGCACCGATAAGGAGACCAACGAGAACAATAGGATTGTCAAGACTGAGTGAACCTGCTTCGAGGTTAACTTTGTGCCTGTAATCTGCGAAAAGTGCCAGTGCACCCAGTGCAGCAGAACCTATTGCGTAACCCTTTGTTACAGCCTTCGTTGTGTTTCCGACTGCATCAAGTTCGTCGGTGATCTTGCGTACTTCCGCAGGCATCTTTGCCATTTCAGCGATACCACCAGCATTGTCGGTGATAGGACCGTATGAGTCAAGAGCCACGATCATACCAGTCGTTGACAACATTGCTGCTGCTGCAATAGCAATACCGTAAACACCCATTGCAGGATCAGTTGCACCGCCTACTACGAAGTAGGATGCAAGGATACCGGCAACGATGATGATAAGTGGAAGTGCTGTACTCTCAAATCCAATAGCGAGACCGGAGATGACATTTGTACCAGCACCGGTTTCGGATGCCTTGGCAATTGTCTTGACCGGACGGAAGCTTGTGGAAGTGTAGTACTCTGTAAATATTACCATCAATACCATTATGACAATACCCACAATGGATGCGTAGTACAATCTAATGTCGCCCATGAGGGAATCGGTCACGAAATAGAATGCGATCAGACTAAGAATTGCTGATACTGCAACACCCTTATAGAGCGCTTTCATTATCTTTCCATCGTTTCCTACTTTCACGAAGAAGATAGAGATAATGGAAGCAAAGATAGCCACTGAACCGAGGATCAATGGGTAAAGGATAGCGTTTGGATATGATTCGATGATCAGGGAACCAAGAAGCATTGATGCGAGGACAGTAACGACATATGTCTCGAACAGATCTGCACCCATTCCAGCACAGTCACCGACATTGTCACCTACGTTGTCAGCAATGACACCAGCATTCCTTGGATCATCCTCAGGAATACCAGCCTCGATCTTACCCACAAGATCAGCACCGACATCGGCAGCCTTTGTGAAGATACCTCCACCGACCCTTGCGAAAAGGCTGATAAGACTTGCACCGAAACCGAATCCGACTACAAGATCAACATCGCCGAAAAGGATGTAGAAACCACTGGTACCCAGCAGTGCAAGACCTACTACTGCAAGTCCTGTTACAGCCCCACCGCGGAATGCGACGGACATTGCTTCCTGCAAGCTTTTTGAAGCTGCGTGTGCTGTCCTGACATTAGCCCTGACAGATACGTTCATTCCAACATATCCAGCAAGTGCGGATGCAGCTGCACCAACGATGAATCCGATTGCGATCTTGCCACTGTCATCTCCCAGAAGGAAGAACATAAGCGCAGCAAGAATAATTGCTACTACAGCTACGGTCTTATACTGACGGTTCAGATAAGCCATAGCACCCTCCTGGATCGCAAGTGATATCTCCTGCATCTCCTTTGTACCGGTTCCTTCTTTCAGGACACGGGAAGCAAAGAATGCAGCAAATACCAAGCTTACAATACCTGCCAGAGGGGCAAGGTAAATTAAACTCTCCATAATCATACTCCTCTTTGTTTAGATCTAATTTTTGATCAATATGATATTATTATAATAGTAACCACATACAAATCCATTAAGGATCGCTTTGTTTACTTATATATTAATGCTAAAAGCAGGTTGAAATAGAACACACTAAATATGAATGTATCGATTGGAAAATGTTAAACTGTTGTGAACTAAGATCGATTTGTACAATTCTGGCTGTTTTAAGTCCAATTATATTCATTCTTCCAAAGAAAATGCGTTAGTAATATCTACATGTAGCACAATCCTGTTAATATGAAAGTGCTTTCTTTTCTTGTATTATTCATATTATTTTCCTCTGTTTCGATGCCTGCGTTAGCACAGGAAGTCGAAGAAGAAAATGATTTCATGCATTTTGACAGGATGGTCATGCGCTTTGATGAAACGAATGCATATGTGACAGTGACCTATGACCTTGACATGTTCGCCAGGGTGTACGTTCTGGCATTCGGCACACGTCACCTTGAATCGTCCTTCGAGAATATATTTTCGGAATATGAAGAAGCAGAAATAGAAGAGATCGGTTACGATACTGCAGTTATTACGCTAAAGGATGTTTCCAGGTCAAGTGAAAGTTACTATCTTCACGACGGTCAGGAACTGGGAACCAGCATTCATTCCCTTCAGGTTATATATCCCGGCGGAACTTCAAAGACACTCACAGATGTTACGAAAACACCAAATATATTCTATGTAAAGAATTGAGATGGTTAGCCCGATACATCTAAAGTACTATTGTATTGCATAGCCATAGGTAATCGTACCATATCCTGAATATTCCTTAAAAGATAATTGGCCTTAAGATATGAATTGATCAGTAGCCTTATTAGAAGTGGGTTTATTATAAAAATATCATGATTAATGATGGCATATATATACGATCGAGATAGTATATTAATTAGAGCGTAGGCTTTCCATACGTACCACCACACCCCCCTACCAGGTGATCCCCAATCATGTTCTTGCCTGCGCTTCCCCTCACCTGGTAATCTTTAAGTTTCTAATGGAAGATGGAACATAATCTAAAAATAGAATGGCAGAGAGCTTCTTAATAAGCCCTGGTTTTCCTAAAGGAATCTTCTTTATCCTGGTGCAGGAGGATTAACTCCACTAATATGTTTGCGATCTAACCTACACAAATATTTATTAGCACAGATTTTTGTTAAACGTTCCAACACCCACACATATATCCATCTTATAGCAGTACCAATTCTAAGATTTCATGATGAAATTACACTTTTTCTATTCTTGTTATTATTCCATTCTCCAGATAAGCTATCCTGTTGCATACTTTCCTCAGGACATCAATGTCATGGGATATCAGAAGGTACGAGATGCCCCTTTCCTGCTGAATTTTCTCCATAATTTTCAACACCTGTGCCTGCACCGAAACATCCAGCATAGAAGTGGGTTCATCAGCCACAATGAACTCCGGATTGATAGAAAGAATGCGAGCCAGCACAATTCTCTGGATCTCACCACCACTAAGATGTGCAGGATAGCGTTTCAGATGCTCACTTCTCAACCCCACCATATCAAGCAACTCGTCAACCTTATCCGAAAGGGAAGAACTGTCATAACAACCGTGAATTTTCATGGGTTCAACAAGGCTATCAAGCGCCTTAAGCCTTGGATTCAAGGAAATTTCCGGATGCTGGAAGATCATCTGAATCTTTGGACGCACACTTTTTCTCTCTCTACGGCCCATGGTAAGAAAATCATTCCCTTCAAAAAGTATTTCACCCGAATCCGGTTTTTCCAGACCCACGATACACCTGCCGACCGTTGTCTTACCTGAACCACTACTTCCGAAAAGTCCCAGAGTCTCCCCTTTTTCAACATCAAGATCAAGGCCATTAAGTACCCTGTGGCCTTCGAACGTTTTGACAAGATTATTTACAGTCAATAAAGATGACATTTGACAATCCCTCCATCAATTATTTTGATCTCCGGATGGTCAATATGACACCTATCCGAACATGAGCTACACCTTCCGGAAAAAAGACAACCTTCGGGAAGATCGATCCTGCTGGGAGTCTGACCCTCCAGAGGTACAAGACCATTGCGTGGCAGGGCATTCAAAAGACCCTTTGTATAGGGATGGGAAGGATTTCGTAATACTTTTGCAGCTGATCCGATCTCCACAATTTCCCCTGCATACATCACCGCAACTCTGTCACATATCTCCAGCGCAAAATCAAGATCATGAGTAATTACAAGCATGGAACTTCCATGATCGTTCTTCACATGACTGAAAAGATCGACAGACCCTGCCCTTGAACGTGAATCAAGCCCCTTTGTAGGTTCATCAGCAATGAGAAGTTCAGGGCTATAAGAAAGGCACATCGCTGCCAAAAGCCTTTGCTTCATGCCTCCTGAAAGTTCATGAGGATAATTTTCAAGGATCCCGGAAGGATCTTTGAGAAACATCTCTTTCATCATCTGGAGTGCTACCTTTAAACCCTCCTTTTTGTCAATCCCCATAACTTCAAAGACTTCACTTACCTGTATCCTGTTTTTAAGTAAAGGATTTAGGGAACCAGAGGGATTCTGAGGGATCAACGAAATCTTTTTGCCCCGGATCTGTCTCATCTGGCTGTTACTCCGGGAAAGGACATCTACTCCGCCAAAAAATATGTCCCCTTTCACGGTAGCATTGGAAGGAAGCAAACGTAAAATAGCCTGCCCTATAACAGATTTACCTGAACCACTTTCACCTATGATCCCAAAGGTTTCACCTTTTTTTACTTCAAAAGAAACGTTATTTACCGCTTTTACAGTTCCGTTCTCAGTCACGAAGCCCACACTAAGGTTACTTACATTAAGAATAGCCATCAGAAATCATCACCTCTTTCATTGGGGTCAAGAATATCCCGCAAGCCTTCACCGATTATACTGAAAATTATAACAACCAGTGTAATTGTAAGGCCCGGGAATATTGTCTGGTAGGGAGAGGTCCGCATAAACTCCTTCCCTGCACTTAGCATGGCACCCCATTCAGGGATATCTGTAGGGAGACCTATACCAAGAAAATTAAGAGCTGCAATGGAAAGAATTACATGACCTATATCTATTGTTGCAAGGACAAAGACCGTTGCAATGGAGTTTGGAATCAGGTGCCTTCTCATGATATGGAAGTCACCCGCACCAATGGTCTTTGCCGATAATACGTATTCGTTCTCTTTTATAGAAAGCACCTGCCCCCGCATAAGACGGGCGTATTTGGCCCAGTGGACTACAGACAAAGCAAGGATGAGGTTAGATACGCTGCTTCCCAGAAAACCCATTATAGCCAGAGCAAAAATTATGCCGGGGAACGATAGGAACACATCTATCAGGCGGGAAAGGCCCTCATCGACAAAACCCCCATAATATCCGGAAATGCAGCCAATACCAATTCCTATGATAAGAGAGATGGCGGTTACTCCGGCTGAGATGGAAAGGGAAGTAGTCGTTCCTGCAACCAGCCTGTCAAAAATATCCCTGCCAAGGTAATCTGTCCCCAGTAGATGTTGCTGTGATGGGGCAAGGTTCTTATTTTTAAGGTCAATGGCGTTGGGATCTGATGAAGATAACAAGGGATTAAAAACCGCAACCATCACTAATGCCACAAGCAATACCATGGCCAGGGTCATGTCTTTTCTTCGGAGGATTTTTCCTGTAATGCCGCCTTTTTCCTTAAACTGCAACCAAAAATCCCTTTTTTGTGAAAAATTAAAAACCAATTGGATCACCTATACTTTATTCTCGGGTCAAGGTAGACATAAATCAGGTCAACCACGAAATTTACAACAAGGAACAGGAACACTATTACTATGATACATGCCTGCACCACCGGCAGATCACGTGCAAATATAGAGTCCACAAGCAAACTGCCGATTCCGGGCCATGCAAACACTTTTTCTATTACTACGGACCCACCTAGCATTGACCCCATCTGGAAACCAAGTACTGTAACCACCGGCAAGATGGAATTCTTTAGAGCATGCCTGCTTATGATCTTGTTTACAGGCAATCCTTTTGCAGTTGCAAACTTTATGTAATCCTCTCCGAGTGTTTCAAGCATGCTTGTCCTTGTCACCCTCATTATGGATGCAAGGGAGTGAATGGAGAGGGCAAGTGAGGGCAGTATCAGGTTTTCAATACTTCCATATCCTGCAACGGGTACTAACTTCAGGTAAACCGAAAATAACAGGATCAATATCAAACCAATCCAAAACCCGGGCATTGAAACTCCAAAAAGTGTAAGAAAACGCAGCAGGTGATCTGCGAACCTGTTTTCCCGCAATGCCGCATATATACCCAGTGAAACGCCCCCAATAACTGCAATCGTCATGCTTGATAATGCAAGAATTATGGTCGCAGGAAGCCGTAGCATTAAGAGGTGTAGCACGGGTTTGTGGTAGACAAAAGATGTCCCCAGGTCACCTTCAAGAAAACCGCTTTTTATCCATTCAATGAACTGAATGTAGAGAGGGGCATTGAGATTGTAACGATCTGAGATCTGTGCCAGCTGTTCTTCGGTAGCAGATTCCTCAAGACCTATGAACGTGTGTTTCAATATCAGTTCAGACGTCCCGCCGGGTATTACGTTCATGAGGAAAAATGTCAACGCAATTACTGCAAAAAGGGTAATGAGCACAAAAGCCATTCTTTTGAGAACATATCTATACATTATGACACATCCATCCCAATATAAAAAGGAAGGAGAAGGCTTATACCCTCTCCTGACGGAGGACTTTCATTCTTCAATATACATCCCTGCATTGATACTGTAATCGTGTGCGGTAGGGTCGAAGACATAGCCTTTCACCGAATCTTTCTTAACTATGGCACAGCCGTAGTAAGCGATCAGGATCTTTGGTTGCTCTTCATACACGATCTCTTCAACTTCGTTGAATTTCTGGTACCTCAGGTCACGGTCTTTAATGGTCTTTGCTTCTTCCACCAGTGCATCAACTTCCGGATTTGAGTATCCGGGAGCGTTGTCAGGTCCATCGGTCGTGTACCAGTTACCCATGACATATTCCGGATCAGGCACCATTGCAATATTATAGGCTGCAAGGACGAGGTCCCAGTCACCATTTTCCCTTTTATCAGATATTGCACCCCATTCAAGTACCTGGGATGAAACAGAGATTCCTGCTTCCTTGAGCTGGGCAGCAATTGCTTCAGACATAGGAGGAAGTCCGGGTCTTGCAGCATAGGTTAGCAGCTCAAGTTCAAGGGGCTGCCCGTTCTTGTCGCGAATACCGTCTCCGTCTGTATCTGTCCAGCCGGCTTGTGTAAGCAGCTCATCTGCTTTCTCAAGGTTCTGTTCATATGGCTTCAGGTCCTTGTTAGCCCAGCTCATTGAAGGTAAGAAAGGACCGGCAGCCGGGGCACCTACATTGTAAAGCACGTGTTCTACAATATCTTCTCTGTTTATTGCATACGATATTGCCTGCCTTACCCTTACATCAGCCAGAGCTTCATCTTCAAGGTTGGCATCCATCTTGTAAACCCGGGGAGTGGAATATTTTTCCACACTGAGCCCCTCTATGGCATCTATGCGGTCTGTTTCACTGTATGGCACATCAACTGTAAAATCGAGTTCCCCATTTTCGATAGCCATCGCCCTTGTGTTGGGATCAGGCATACCTTTTAGCACCAGCTTTTCAAGACCGACATCTCCGCCCCACCAGTATTCATTTCTTACAACTGTAAGTACGCGTGTTTGCTCATTGAAAGATTCAAAGGAATAAGGGCCGGTTCCCACGGGTTTGACAAAATTGCCATTCTCATCTATCGAGCTTTCACTAATGATCGAGGTATCGGGATAATGAAGAATACCTGCAAGGATGGGGTTTATTTCTTTTGTTTTTATCTCAAGTGTATAATCATCAACAACATTGATCGAATCAATATTCAGCATTGATTCTACCCTGAGATTTTCAGCCATAGTTCTTTCCAGGGAATACTTCACGTCCTCAGCTGCCATTGTAGATCCATCATGGAATTTTACACCTTTCCTGAGATCAAAGATCCAGGTTAGATCATCCACCTGTTCCCAGGAGGTCGCAAGTACCGGTTTAAGTGAGAAGTCAGGATTTGCACCCACAAGGGTTTCAGTTACAGCTGCTTTTTCACAAATTACAGTACCTGCGGATGCGGGATCGATATTTTCAATGTCCCACATTTCCCCCAGTACAAGCGTTTGCCCCGCAACTGAAGGATTTTCAATAGCTTTTTCACCACTCTCAACAGATCGTTCATTGCTGCTGATACACCCTGACATAAAGACAGGAACTGCAAGCAGTGACATTATCAACAGTATCGACAGAAATCTATTTTTCATTCGAATTCTCCTTTTCATTTTTTACCGTGAATTAGGTAATAGTCATAATTGTAGCAAATCCGCTGCCTGAAAGGCATGTATTTCTTCTGGATATCACGAATGTGTCGAAGATTTACACAAGTTATTTTCCCGAATCCCGCTGAATCAAGATAGCCATGTGCTCTCTCAGAAGGAGTCCCACCCACATTTGGAAGATGTTCTTTGATCTGTTCAGAATAATAATGCTCCCAGGGATTTTTGCGTTCAAGCAACATTGTTGCAACGTTGCTTATGAATCTCCGTGTTCTTGTATCAAGAGACCTGTCATCCCATACACCATCAACTATCACAGCGTGCCCACCTTCTTTCAGGATACTTTGCCATGAACTCAAAGCACGTTCGGGATTTGGAAGTGTCCACAAAAGATGTCTGTTGAAAACAACATCAAATGACCCTTCTTCAAAAGAAGGATTTTCCGCATCGCCTTTTAGAAAAGTTATATCGAGCCCTTTGGATTGTGCCTTTAATTTTCCCTTTTCCATCATCTTTTCAGACAGGTCAATGCCTGTTACGTGATGACCCATCTGTGATAAGAGAATGCTCAACTCACCTGTACCACAACCAACGTCAAGGATCTCAAGCTTACCTTTTGGAAAATTGTTTTTGAACAGCTTTTTCCATGCTTCCGCTTCCATCTCACTTTTGATGGCGTGACCATGATGTGAATCATAGGTCTGTGAGGATATGTCCCATTTTCCGGCAATTTCATCCTTAACACTTTTTTCAGTAAACGTCATACTAGGTAGTAATCTATTATTGTATTAATAATTTTTGTTTTCGTAACACTTATGTTGAGCATATATTTTAAAAATAATACCCAATACGTTATAAGTAAATAAAAATATTAAGTCGAATGAAGTAGAAAAGATGCAAAATGCCTTAATAAAGCATTATTTTTGAGCACTGGAACAAAAATGATTCATGCCAGGATATTGGAAAGTGCATAAAGTCCATATATTCATCAAAAAAATATTTTTGACCACTACATATATTACCTAATTAATCGTTATAATTACTAAACAGTCTTAGATAATCCACAGGTCTTGTTAACAAATGACAGAAACAATCGAATCTTTACTTAAGGAACAGAAAAAGTACTATCCACCGGAAGAGTTTGTCAGGCAGGCTAACATTAAGGACCCCCTGATATATGAAAAAGCGGAAGAGGATTTTGAAGGATTCTGGGAAGAACTCGCCTACAACATCGACTGGTTCAAAGAATGGGATACTGTCCTTGACTGGGAACCGCCTCATGCAAAGTGGTTCACCGGTGCAAAACTGAATGCATCCTACAACTGTCTGGACCGCCATATTTCAAAACACGGAGACAAGACAGCCCTTATATGGGAAGGAGAGATGGAGAATTCAGAGACCTACACATATAAAGAATTACTTGATGAAACTGCTCGTTTTGCTGCAGCATTAAAAGAAATGGGAGTAAAGAAAGGCGACGTTGTGACGATCTACCTGCCCATGATACCCGAAGCAGTTATATCCATGCTGGCATGCGCCAGAATAGGTGCGCCCCACAGCGTTGTTTTTGCAGGATTCTCCGCAGAAGCTCTTGCGCAACGTGTGACTGATGCGAATAGCCGGTATGTCATTACATGTGATGGTTATTTCCACAAAGGTAAACTGGTGGAACAGAAAGAAAAGGCCGACATCGGACTTGAGAATACTACATGTGTGGAAAAGGTCGTTGTGACCAACCATGCTGCCAACTCCATCGCCATGAAAGAGGACAGGGATATCTGGTGGGATGAACTTATCCGAAATGTTGATTCCGAATGTGAACCTGAACATATGGATGCCGAAGACATATTGTTCCTTATGTATACAAGCGGTACAACAGGCAAACCAAAAGGTGTTGTTCATACTACCGGCGGCTATATGGTAGGCACGAATGTTACCTCCCGGTGGATATTCGACCTGAAGGACGACGATATCTTCTGGTGTACTGCCGATGTTGGATGGATAACAGGACATTCATATCTTGTGTATGGCCCTCTCTCAAACGGAGCGACCATTGTAATGCACGAAGGTGCACCTGACTATCCTGGCAAAGACAGGTTCTGGGATATCGTGGAAAAATACAGCGTGACTATCTTCTACACAGCACCTACTGCAATACGGACCTTCATGAAGTGGGGAGATGACATTCCCGCAAAACATGACCTCTCATCCCTGCGCCTGCTTGGAAGTGTCGGCGAACCTATCAACCCGAAGGCATGGTTATGGTACTATGAGATCATCGGCAACTCCAACTGTCCCATTGTGGATACCTGGTGGCAGACCGAAACAGGCATGATCATGATAAGTCCGCTACCCGGACTCACAACCATGAAACCAGGCACTGCGACCAGACCATTCCCCGGAATAAAGGCTTCTGTCCTTGATGAGGAAGGAAATGAAGTTCCTGAAGGTGAAGGCGGATACCTTGCTATTGAAAGACCGTGGCCGAGTATGATCAGGACGATCAACGGGGACGAACAGAGATTCCTTGATACTTACTGGAGCAAGTGGGGTACAGATCGATATCTTGCAGGCGATGGTGCACGCAGGGACAAGGACGGGTACTTCTGGGTACTCGGACGTCTGGACGATGTTATCAAGGTTTCCGGACACAGGCTCGGTACAATGGAGATCGAAAGTTCACTCGTATCCCACCCGGCAGTTGCAGAAGCTGCTGTTGATGGAAAAACAGATGAGATCAAGGGAGAGGTAGTCGTAGCTTATGTGATCCTTGAATCAGATGCAAAAGCCTCTGATGAACTTAAGCAGGAATTAAAGGAACATGTTGTGGACGAGATAGGAGCTATAGCCCGTCCAAAACAGATAATCTTCACAGATGACCTTCCAAAGACAAGAAGTGGTAAGATCATGAGGCGTGTCCTGAAAGCAATTACTAATGATACGGAGGTAGGAGATATTACAACCCTCCAGAACCCTGCTGTGGTCGAGGAACTTAAAAGAAAGGTTAATGAGCTAAGGGAACATTGAAGCCGTTAGTATAAACTTATACTTGTTCCAAAACCAGGATACAGGAGATGCCTATGGAAAAGAGAAATTGCTTGATTCTTGCCCTTGACGTTACAGACAGGGAAAATGCCCTGCGTATTGCTAATGAAGTATCTGAATATGTGGATTCCATTAAGGTAGGATATCCACTTGTACTTGGAGAAGGGCTGGGCATCGTTAAAGAATTAGCCGAGATTGCGCCTGTTATTGCGGATTTTAAAGTTGCTGACATCCCCAACACTGACCGCCTTATTTGCGAACAGGTATTCAAAGCCGGAGCTGATGCGGTCATTACACACGGATTTACAGGTCGTGACAGCCTGGACTCCTGTGTAAAGGTGGCAGAAGAATATGGCAGGGACGTCTACGTTGTAACTGAAATGAGCCACCCCGGCGGTGTAGAGTTCTTCCGCCCTGTTGCAGAGACCATTGCGCAGATGGCCGCAGATGCCGGAGCTACAGGTGTTGTCGCACCAGCCACAAGACCTGAAAGGGTAAGGGATATCCGCAAGATCATCGGTCATGATCTGCATATAATCTCACCTGGCGTGGGTGCACAGGGTGGCAGTGCTGCCGATGTCATCAATGCAGGTGCTGACTGGGTGATCGTAGGACGTAGTATCTATAACTCAGATTCTCCTGCTGATGCTGCCATGAAGATATGCAATGATATGAAATGCTGATCTGTTATCTCGCCTGTGATGATGAACTTTTCTGAGCAATGATGAACCCTATGAGTACTGAGGCGAGACTGAACATTCAGAAATAATTAATATTTTTTTGGAAACTGCTAATAATATATAACAGAGATAAGCAATTACTGAAATTGTTACACGAAAGGTAGTGGTCAGACGGAACGCAAAATACTTTTTGAAACCTCTGCAGGAGAACTTGCATACCTGCAGGACAATTCTTTGGTAGTAAAGCTTCCCAAAGGAAGAAGAACACTCACAACTTCGTGGCTCAACGGAGGATACAGTGAGGAGCTGGAAGCAGTCTTCAATCATATGATACCACACCGAAGTCACGGTGCTGGCGACCTTGAGGGCGGAAGTGTTCCCGAATACTTAAGGATAGTTGCAGGCGGGCTTGGACTTGAACCCGACAAGGTATCAGGGATGCTTACAACAGCAAGAATGGAGAATGCTGTTGTTGTTTCTGATTCGTTCAGGGGTCTTGAGGTCACAGCAATTATAACCGGAGGAGTTGAAATAAACGGTGGCCGTGCCGGAGATCCTTCATCGTACTATCAGGAAGACGAAAGGTTCGAACCAGTTGGCGGTACGATAAACATCATTCTTTTAATAGGAGCAGACCTGCCCGCATATTCAATGGCAAGGGCATTGATGACCGCAACCGAAGCAAAGAGTGCAGCATTGCAGCAGCTTATGGCACCCAGCCGTTATTCAAGCGGAATAGCAACAGGAACAGGAACTGATATGATAACTGTTGTTGCAAACCCTAACAGTCCGCTAAAGCTTACAGATTCCGGAAAACATTCCAGACTAGGTGAACTTATTGGAAAATGTGTTCTTAAAGCCGTTACAAAAGCTGTTGGGATCCAATCGGACATAAACCCGATCACCCAGCGTGATATGCTGGTAAGACTTGACCGTTTCGGGATCGATGAAGCAAGATACTGGAAAGTGGCATCAACCCTGGAAGGTGAGAACAGGAAACCCGGATTCATAGAGCAGCTTCGTAAGATATCACGAAATCCGGCACTTGTGGCTGCAACTGTTTCCGTGCTCCACATCATAGATGAAGTATCGTGGGGGCTCATTCCGGAAAATGCCGGCAGGAAAGCTGCTTTTGCGATCATGAGAGAACTACCGAAAGTGATGGAAATGGGTCTTGAGATCCCTGCAGATGAACTTTTGAATGAGTATGATAGCATTCTTGATAACTGGATAGTTATCACTTCATGGATCGTGAAGAATAACATTTCCTGATCTTATCAGGGAGATCTGTTTGGTCAATAGTAGCTCAGGCTTTATCTATACGAAACCTTTATCCATAGAATACCATCCAGTATAACAAAAAACAGATACATAGAATATGGAGTCCTTATCATGAAAATACGCGAGCTTATAATCCAGCACTGTGACAATACTGAGAAAAAAGGAAATGGCATTCTGATCCATACGGGACAGTCTGCCGAGCCTATAGAAACTCCCGAACTGTTCAAGTATCTGGATTTCCTGTCTGATGAACCTTCCAGGAAGATCTGGCAAAGCGATGATTACAGGATGATACTAACAGAGATCGATGGGAAGATTACCGTCTACGAACATGTGAGACTATCAAACTACAGGATACAGTTACTTGATCTCCAGGAAGAATACGGAGAAAAGCAGGAAAGCGACCTGGCGGAACTTGCAGATGTATTCTCTTTCGTTAGCTATGAACACAGAAATGATACAAGGAAATCAGGAGTTCCATATGTATCTCATCTATTGGACGTAGCATCCATACTGATCAAAGAGAATGCACCACCGGAACTTATTTTTGCAGGATTGCTCCATGACATTGTTGAGGATACGGACGTTGACCTTGTGACCATAAGAAAAAGATATGGACCGGTAGTCGGCGATTATGTGGAAGCGGTTACCGAACCTGAAGAGCTCAGGCAAGCTGTTGGAGGAGACAAAGCACAGACCTGGAAAGAAAGGAAACAGTACACCATCAAAAGGATAAGCAGGTCAAGTAGCGAGATCAGACTCCTTTCATGTGCAGACAAGCTTGCCAATATCAGGGACCTCATCAACGATATAAAGCATGAAGGTGATGATTTCTGGAGCAAGTTCAATGCACCAAAGAGTGAGCAGGAATGGTATTATCGCTCAATGCTCGACGTTTTTGCCACCGGTCCGCAGAATATCGCAGATACACGTGTATACCGTGATTATAAGGATTGTGTGGATGATCTGTTCTGACCAGCCTCATTAAAAAAAATAGACTTTTTTTATGCCAGGCTGCCGTTTCAGGCAGTTCTGGCACCTTGATCCATTGCCATGAGCAATTCGTGGACCTTTTGTGAACCGATGAGCAGATGCTTTCCGTTCCTGAATTCCAGCATGATGCCATCATTCCCACTTATGTTGTAAGCCTTACCATTTCTTCCATAACGTATGCCCCAGCCACCGTAATCCCGAAGTGCACTGTAATGCACTGCTTTATAGCTGCCAATGTCAGTGTAGCTGAATTTTTTGAATGAGAGATGGAATGGGAAGAAACGAACATAAACTCCGTCACTACGCACCTCAATCACCAGTTTCATAGAAAAGATGAATAATGGGAACAGGAAACCAAAGATTATCGTAAGAATTGTCATGGTGGTATCCGAAGCAGGGTTATCGCCGAAAGGCTGACCTAAAACCAGTTGCTGGTAAGCTCCATAGAGTGACATAACTGCGGGAATAAGTACCAGCGAGGTTATCCAGAATTGCCTGAACTTCTGCACTTCCCTGAATTTCGGACTGTTATTAAGCATATTAATTACCGAATTTGACGATATATGTTTTACAATTTCTAAATATAGTCAATTGCATAAATATTTGTTGTATAATAGAGGCGAGGGTGAACAAAAGAATCCTAAAGGACTGCTTAACTAAAATATTTCAAGCCTAATAAAAACAAGAAATTCTTATATCGAAACACACCGACTAAGAGCAAAAACCTTCGACCAGACGGATACAAGAAATTGCACCGATTCTGAAAAACGATACTTAGAAGGAACTCAAATGCCCTCTGACATTACCATTCCAATGTTGCTACTGTCAGTTCTCATCGGATATGCCCTCGGTATATTCTCAGGACTTGTACCGGGAATACACACGAACAACTTTGCCCTGATGCTGGTAGCACTCTCCCCCATGCTCATGGACAGCGGCATCCCGCCAACCTATATAGCCATAGCCATCCTGGCAAACTCCCTGTCCCATACATTTCATGACATAATCCCCGCAGTATATCTTGGAGCACCAAATGACGACATGGCGCTGGCAGTTCTTCCCGGACACAGGCTGCTGCTCGAGGGTTTCGGCTCGGAGGCCATACGCCTCTCAGCGCTGGGAAGCGCAGGTTCAGTTGCATTCTCACTAATAATTGCAGTTCCCCTTGCATTTGCTTTCAGCAAGATATACCCGACACTCCAGAATTATCTCGGATTACTCCTCCTGCTGATCTCCATAAGCCTGATACTGAGCGAAAAAGGTGAATACATCATCAACCAGGGTTCCCTTGTAAAGTACAAGTACAAAGCCTACGCACTCATCCTCTTCGTTCTGACCGGAATTCTCGGTCTGTTCGCTTTCAGGATGGAAGCTTCAATGCATCCCCTGATCGATTTCGGCTCCCCATCAATACTCCTCCCGCTTCTCAGCGGACTTTTCGGTGCATCCCAGTTGCTCATCAGTCTGTTGTCAGGCTCACACATCCCACCCCAGAGATATTCAAGGATCGAGCTGCCTGCTAAAAGGATCATCAGAGGAGTGATCACCGGCAGTGCAGCCGGCTCTATAGTGGCCTGGCTACCGGGAATATCATCATCCATTGCAGCAGTACTTGCAAGACTCTTCATCAGAAGCGATTTTGAAAGGACGAAAGACAGCAAGGATAGGGAAAAGAAGGATGAAGATGCCTGTGAAGGATACTACCGCTATGACGATGATGAATTCTACCGGGATGAGACCATGGAAAGCTCAAAGGAATTCATCGTTTCGGTTTCCGGTGTCAACACAGCCAACGTCGTGTTATAATTAGTCCTAATAATATGAGTAAAAAGCTGTTAATCATGACCATAAACAGCATTAAGTTAGGAATTAATATATTATATGGGTGGGAGGAAGCTTGTAGGACTTCGAAGGGGCTCTTTACCCCCGGTTACCCTGAAGTCCTTTCAGTATCCATTTGCACTTCCCCAAGTGACTCCCGCCTCACAAAAACCTCTTTTTTGATTATGAGATCTTGAACCAATAGCCGTATTTACTCTCGAACCCTTCTATTATATGGGAGGAGGAGCGAACGAGTTTTTGTCAAGTAAGCATAGCTATGGCTTGACACCCATTCCCAAGAAAACAATACCCACCCCGCTTCTGCTCCCACATCGTAACACATTTTAACTTTGAAAACAATATATTATATGGGTGTGGGAGCTGCAGAAACGAGGCGAGTTTGGGGAAGACTTGTGGGGACAAGAATGCTGCTAAACGGTAGTATTCTTGAATAAATGACTCCCATGCCCATCGTTAATGTAATCTCTTTCTATGATTTAGACCTTGGAGCAATAGCCGTATTTACTCTAAAACTAATATAGAATATGGGAGGGGAGCTAAAGGATTCTTTGTCAATATATTGTGGTCCGTGGTTGGCAAACTATCCAGAAAAACGGGTTAACTCACATGCGTGGCTCCTGTTCCCACATGGAATTTATTCTTATATTCATCTCACCGTACTGGGAAGTGTGGATGATTTGTTTGTAAACGTTACGTATTGAAATAAAACATACGTAAAAAAAAGTATAAGTATGAGAATTTACTATGTTGTATTCGATCAAACATGAATGAATCAACAAAGAACATTGGAAATTGCGTAAACTGCCGTTACTACGAATCGAGAATAGACACTGGTTATCAATCGGGGTACTGTCACAGATATCCACCTGTCAGCGGAAAAGCTGAGGTAGAAAAAGATAATTTTTGTGGGGAATTCGAGAAGCCTCCCTTATAACCCCACTTCCTTTTTTTAAATCGAGACTAACGATCCAGAAAAACGACAACAGCCACCTCGCTTCTGTTCCCATATTACAGCAGTCTTTTTTGATGTACCACCAAAGGGTGCTGTTGCCAACGGTACCAAATAACTGTCTGAATTAGGCCCGAGGTGCTGGAAGTATAGCAGAGCGGAAAGTCAAAAAGCAGATAATCAAATCAGTATGGAGTAGGATTTCAGTTTCATCTGGAATCCATCCTCAAACATGCCAAGGCTGAAACTAAATCCTTGTTAAAAATCAAAGAGGTTTTTTTGGGAAGTATCTTTTTTTGGAGGATAAAAGATACCAATAATCATCCAGGTTTTAAATCTAAAATGAGTTCCTAATATGAAATAAAGATCCCTTTCTAACATGAAATCAAACCATTTCTTTCTGATTTTTTCCTCAATCGATGAAGGGTCCTTATCCGTCACCATGATATTCCTTGCAAGCTCGTTCAATTCCCAATCGAGTATTTTTATTTTATGGCCCTTACAATTTGGTTCACCTTGACATCTGAAAATGTATCTGGCTTCAATGGGCATTTTTACTTTATCCCTGCCTTCAGTCAAGTATTCACCAGCTAGAGTGAAATACGCTTGTTTATCAGATATTTCAGTACTATTAATTATAATTTCAATATCTTCTAATTCGGGACGTATAATGCCTAAACTTGCATCTTCAGATGTTAATTCTTCGATTGAGGATATCAGTGGAGTTATTCGTTCTAATACACCATCATCATTAAGAGGAGTACATAAATTTGTATGACTCAACGCTTTTCGACTTTCTCTTCTCTTATCATTGTCAGCTTTAGTTATATTAGCCTCAATAATATCCTTTTTTTTGAAATTGACTAATCCATCCCCATAGTTAAACTTAAACGGATATAAGCGACGCAATTCATTGTCTTGATTAATGCCAGCAACACATACAGTATATCCATATTTAACACTCTTTTCAGGTGTTGCCCTTACTAAAACTAAGACCTGTTCAGTAACATTTGAATTCAAATATTAACAACCTCTATTCCTTTAGTACTTGCAATAGATTTCGCAATTACACCTCTATGACACATATTAATATCAGCTTCAAAACACATCAAAGCAATTCTATTGTTTTGACTTAACTCATATATATCTTCAAGATGATTTAGATTTCTTTTAAGTGTTGTAGTAGCATATTCATTAAATAAATTTTGGTAGTCCGCCATCGAATCTAAATTCTTTCTATTTTCACTTTCAATGCCTAAATCTGGAATATGGATGTATTGTATGCCAACTTTTTCAAGATACTTACTTAATTTCATTTTTGTAAAGCTAAACTTCATACTAAATGGATTTTTCCTGACATCAATAAGGATGTTGATATTGTTTTGAATTAAATAATTCAAAAACTGATCTATGTCTCTACCCTCATAACCAATTGTGAATAAACCCGGAACAAGGTTTTGCTCTTTACAACTAATAAGTTTACTCTTTACAGTATATTCAGGATAGTTTTCATAAACATATTCTCTAATTTGCTTATCAGAACTGAACCTTTTAGCAATCCTTTTAATTCTAAATACTGCTTTACGATCTGTTTTTTTTGCGAATGCTTTCCCCTCATCAGTTAATTCTAAATGCTTGGATGTTTCGATAATCAGACCTTCAGTTTGAAGTTTGGTTATATCTGCATAACAGGCATTTGAAAATGGACCATAGTGATAAGGAAAGAAGTGATAAAATTTAATTAATCGATCTACATGTTCTTCAATTGAAAGCAAAAAAAGATTCTTTACAACCATAAACTTTGTGGCATTACCGCTATCGTTTAATTGATCAATTACATATAGAAGTGCTCTTTGTTTATGGTTAATCATGTGTTTCACTCATCTTTATACTAATTATTCTTTACGCTTATTATATAAAGATATAATAAGTCCGGTGAAAGTAATTTAAATATCGTCATATCGTTACAACAACCTCTTTCCTCTCCAAAATCCCCAAGGATGCATCAAAAAGCCTTTCTTCATAGTGTGCTGCATCCCGATCTCATGGCCAATTTCATGCATAAGGCGAAGACGCCAGTTGCCGACTCTGCAGACAACAACTTCCTGGCACGAATCAGACTACCACCCAAGTGCTAAAAAGTGAGGATATCGGGAATCTGTGAGAGAGATCATCTTTCGCAGACCCCAGTGTTGGTGCATGTAGCGATAGTATTCTACTAGGTCGAGGATCTTCTTTTCGTAACTCACGCTGTCCTCGCAAATCCCAGGAAGTCTACATAGATTGTATTGGTAGTGACAGTGTCCTTGAAGACACCGAAGCGGATTGTATCATCTGCATCACCAGAATCAACAGTGAAGGAAGCAGTGTACAGATCATAGGAACTGGTTACCGTCTTCTTGCTGGATACAAGACTAGTACTGTCAGTCTCATTGTACACTTCCAGCTCGATGTCACTTGCTACCTGATTGCTGTCTCTTATCCTGGCAAAGATATCATAAGTACCTGCAGGCAACCGATAATCTGCTTGTGTAAGAGCAAACTTTATTCCGGCATTCTGTGCAGAAAATGAAGCAGCCATTCCCGCAGAAGCATTGGAATCTGACACATCTGTCACTGAGCCCACATCCGTGCAGACTTCAGCTTCGTAAACTTCACCTCCTCCCACCGAGAATTTTCCATTCACTGTGATTACCATATCCATCGAAGAAGGTTTATTTCGCGTTACTGGCAGGGAAGCAATGTTTCCATAGAGAGCTTCGTTTTCAGATCCCAGACAAAACAGAACATTATCATCGAGTGACTGCAGGTACTTCAATTTCCTTTTCATGACCTGTAAATCGCTGAGTATCTTTGAGGTAAATCTGTAGGCAGGTGCTTCAATATACCTCGGGAAGCTCTTCGTGTTCTTACTGGCATACGGTTTATACTTCACAATTTCCCTGACATTAATTTCCGCCTCCTGTTGAAGGGTGTCAAGGAAAACTTCCACGGAATTGCCATACAAATAATTGAGTCTAAGAGTCATATCATCACACCACGTAAGGAATGACCACCTTCGTATCCTGCGTGGATCTATCGCAGTATACATTCACACTGTAAGTGTTGTTCGAATTTCCATCTTTGACGGTGTAATAGATCTTCACATATAGCTGGAGTTTCGCCTGGTTGGTTGTTTCGACATCTGCCACTTCTTTCCAATAGATGTGACTGACAATAGCTTCCGTCGTGGTGTCCACGTCAGCAATTTTACTCCCGGACCAAAAAGTGAAATAATCAACAATTGCAGTTTCAGTACCATCGTCTTCGAGCAGAGTCAGCTTAAGATCGATCTGTGTCATCTCGATCTCGTCTGTTGTAAGGCGAGTCTGCGATGGGAACTTCACGCTTGCCTTAACATTGAACTGGATGGTTCCATCTATCCGGTTGTATAATGCTTGTACTGTCGGACACAGGAATTTGAATTCTTCAGTGGTCGTGATGTTTCCGGGTCCACTCAGATCAAGTGTAGCCAAACTATCTAACGCAATCGAATCAGGTATCGTAAGATCCGAAGGAACCATCAGTCGAGCATAATCTGTACTATTCCAGTTAAACGAAGAGTCGCTTAAAGCCATTCCAATATATTCTTCCAATAGTCGCAATTATACCACCCACGATTTTCCGTGTACTCCAGCCTTTGTCGCTCTGGCAAGCGTGAATTCAAAGTCTGTAACGTCCGAGTGATTCTCGATATCAATATCCATATCGATGTCGACCTGACGAGGTTCCTGTCTGAGAACAGTAATTATCGCGTCGAGTTTCGAGAGAATGGAAGCAGTTTCTTCTTTGGTCCCAGACGATTTACCCGCCGGCTGCAGTTGTGGGTTTGCAATGGGCACTGGAGAAGCAACTGGCTGTCCCGAAGTTGCAAGGAGATCATCGATACTCTTACCACCAGTTGCAGCCAATCGCTGGCGAATGTAAGCACTGTGACCAGCCCACCCGGGAATACTTCCACTGCCTGGGGACCCTGCCATTCCACCAGCTGTAGCACCGAGACCGCCACCCATCGCATTTTGGATATCTTGTGATCCTTCTTTAGCAGTCTCTACCTGCTTCTGAATTTCCTCTCCGACTGTGGCAGTCATACCTTCAAAATTGAGCTTGTTGACAGTCTGGGCATCAATACCTGCTTTCTGCATCAGAGGGACGAGTTTGTTGTATGCCTCGATAGCAAGATTCAGGCCACCGATGAACTTGTTCACGATGGTACTATAGAATTTGCTGTACAGCTCGATATTGCTTTTCACAAGTTTCCCGAGTTTCTCGCCGATGTTGTATTTGTCAAGGAAGGCTACGAAATTTGAAAACTGAATCACGAGAAGATTTACCGCATTCGCGATAGCTGAGAAATCCACTTCTGTACCTGCCATACCTTGCCTAAAGTCTGCAATGATTCCTTTAATTGAACCAAATGCTTCAACCGCTGCTTGCTTTGCTGGCCCGAGCATGGTTGCAAACCTTGTGAGTCCACCCCATATCTCACCAAATGCATCTTTCACCTGCCGGAATCCCTCACCAATTGAAGCAAACGCACCACTGTTGCCCCAATCAAGGAACGACTGTAAAGCATTCCGTACAACAGGAATAATTTCCTTGAGTACAGGTACCAGTGCGGATCCGAATGATTCACCTAGGTCACGAACATCAGACTTCAATGCACGCATCTGATTGGCAAAACTCCCCTGTGTCCGGATTGCATCACCCTGTGCATCCGTGGTCCCCTTCATAATGATATTCAATCTGGCCTGTACCTTCTGCTGCTCTGTGGCTGCCTGTACCCCTCCCGCAATTCCCATGTTCATGAGTTCTTGTCCGAGGGTGGTCTGTGTGATCACAACACCATATTTCCTCATCGTTTCGTGGTTTCCGACCAAGGCGGACTGCAGTGCAGCAATTGTTTCAGGCTCGGATTCATTGTTGAATGATGAGAGATCTACAGCAAGCTCGGTCAACTGCTTGGATAGTTCAGAACCTTCTTCCCTAGCAAACCCCATAGGGACAAAGGTATCCTGGAATGTGGACATGTACGACTTAACGTCAGTAGTTGCTCTGCCAACCGTATCTCCGAAGTCTTCAGCCCACTGTTTTGCATCATTTGCATTGTCTTTGAAAACGGCATTGAATTTCCCGTCGATCTCTTCCGCATCACTGGCCAACCCTACCGCTTTCCAGCTGAATGCTGCGAACGCCGCTGCTGCTGCCACCGCAGCAACACTAGCTACTTTCATTGCTTTGCCGATGTTTGCTGACATCTTTGACATACTTGTGGACGTTTTGCCAGCCTGACCTTCAAGATTGTCCATTTTTCGATCAACCTTATCGAGTCCACGGAAAGCTTCGTCAACATCGGCCTTTATCTGGTATACAAGTTTGTCAATCGTTTCTCCGGTCGTCTCATCACCTCGCAAATTGTTTATATGTGTATACTGAATATTCTTTTACATGAGTACAAAATATTGTAATCTATGTGAACGTAAAATTGAACCAGTCAAGAAGTTTAATTGGGTACTGTTTTTGCTGTTGTTTATTACTGGGATTGGCCCAGTGATCTACATAGTGTGGTATCTTCTGCTTGGCAGTAAGAACCGCTGTCCTATTTGCGGAACAAAGAACATCACGTGGAAGATTCCTGAACAGGTTGAGGATGAATAACTTCATCTATCTACCACCTCTCTTTTTAAATTTGAAATTACTATGGCATTGTGTGCTATAGTCTGAGGAACGGTATCTTCATGGAAGATCCACACATTTCCAGCGCCGATCACATTCGACACAATGGAGAAGCCCCGGTTGCTACACACGTACAGATCAGTACCGAGTGTGAGGTAATTGTCAGTGCTTGTGGACTGATCTGCAGGTGTCAGAGATCCACAAGTAAGATCTACTGAAGAATTGATCATAGGAACTCGACCACGTTCTACAGTGATCTCGATTGCATTGCTTGTCTTGCAGATGACCTTGTCCTGTGTCAATCCGGTCAGGGTGACCCTTGAGAAAGTGCCTGCAGTAAAGTCGTCAATCTTGGTATAGACAGATCCTGACCAGTAGTAAACTGTGATTGTATTCGAGGAGAGGGTAACTTTGTACAGGCCGTTCGAGATCACACAGTCTCCGGAGAAGATGTGTTCGTGATTGTAGATCTGTGTGGACCCATCGTAGCATCTAACTTCACCCTTTCCGGACTCAACTGCAGCTAGATCAAAAAGGATGGAATCGGTCTGCACTCGAGTGATATCCCCGTCCTCCGATGACAGCGTTTCTGTGGTACTTCCTCCAGACCAGCTGGATCCGATAGGCACAGCAATCCAGTTCTGGCCGGATATCGCCCAGTCGTTGGCCATGGTCACCGGTCTGCAGTGCAATTTCGTAGTGTAGGCAGCTGCATCCATCCATAGCCCTTTCAGAACCATATCACGAAGCGCTCCGGAGGAATACGGGATATCTGCACCACTGCAGAAGAACCAGCCGGATTTTTCGTTCACTGAATTGATGAAATTGAAGGATCCTGGCCTTTGCCTGATAGCCTGTGCATCTTCAACAAGCTGGTTGAGTGTCCTGGAATCACCATACTTCTGTAGGAGATATCCTGTGAGTTCTGCATCCGGAAGTTTCGATGCGTATTCTGCCATCTCATATCCGGAAGTACCAAGGCCTCCGACAGCCCCGTTCGGCTTCGTAGAGTCGTCCACACCGAATGATTCTACTGCAGACAATTCGATATTCCCTATGTACATCAGTTGCCTCCCGGATATGCTGCTCTCCTATTCGCAACAATTGTTTTCAGCAAGACCTCTTCATATGACATCATATACAATTGCTCCACGGTGACTCCAAACTGCTCACTCAACAGGATATCCTCGAGTTCTGACGATGGTCGACCAGACCCCTGCAACACCATGTTGATATTGCGGTACAGAGCCCATGCTGGATTGGTTATGTCGAAGACTCGTTCACGGTAGCCGTGTCCGTCACTTCCATAATCGAGGACGAATCGGTAGGCGATTCCCTGAAAAAATCCACAGCATCACCGCCGATTGTGTCCTTGCATTTTCCCAGAAGTTCTTCCCACTCTTCGTGAGAGATCTCATCCTCGAGGCTCTGGATATCCCTGAGAGTCAGAGTTGTTGCGAGCATGACGGTCTGGTAATCTTGAGCAGATTCCTGGAAGTTGATGAACCTGGCAAGGTACTCACCATTCTCTTTCAGGAAATCTCCGATAGCATCATCCACACCTTTCTGAGGATCCATGTCTTTCATCGGCAAGTTCTGCAACTGCCAGTCTCTGACAACATTCTGAGCACGCTTGACAGATCCATGTCTGGGCTTCTCGAAGAACTGTATACCTTTGAATTTTTTTACCATGTCATTCACCTCAGGCAATTGCCAATGTTGCGGTTGCAGAGCTGGACAAAGTCATACCAAGTTTGTCAGCTGCAGAAAGTTTCCTGTCCGGAGCATTTGCCCACTTCAGGTTGCTGAAGGTCAGGGTCTTTGACATCGCAGTGAAAGCCAATGTGTGATCTGCACCTGCAAAGATGTCAGTATCAATGCTCATATCGGTGAGAGATACACCAAGTTCCACGGATATCTTCCTGGGGCCATAATCCCAGTCTGCAATGCCGGAATCAAGAGCACTTGACAGGTCTCCTACCGGATCAGCAGGTTGTTCAATGGTGAACTTCAGGGAATCGAGAATAAGGCCTTCTGTGCTCAATGCAGCTGAATCATATGTGATGGCGCTGATGTCGTCCCACACAAGGATTCCGGAAGGTACTGTGGAATGGGCCCCTGTTCCGATATAATCAGTGGTCCAGCCACTAAACTTCGCACCAGGGATATCCACGGATACCTCTGCACGTTCTCCAAAGTTGCATGAGAACTGGTAGTTCGAGATCACGCCTCCGGACATCACACCATATTCACTGCCTGCGAGCATACCTAGGGAAATGTAATTCTTTGTGTCTCCCGGAACATAGCTGCTGAGAGTATCAGCTGACAGGATCACAGGTAAAAGTGTCCAGTCTGTGGGATTCAGTGTGATTCCTACAGACATTTCCTCTCCCACTTTCTCAGCATCAGAGGATCCTAATGGATCACTGGCAGATGCTCCAGGAAGATAACTGTATTCGTCAATCTTTGCACCACCTTTGAAAGATACATCAAGGATCCTTCCACTCATCTGCTTCCATGTACCATCTGTGGGAGCAGTTCCAAAGGCGGATTCTTCCAGCCACTCGGCATATTTCAGTTTTGAGGAATCTATTACCATGTCTCAAGCCTCCTGTAAGTAAGTTGTAATCTTCTGTTTCCGTGCTACCAGTTCACCAATCTCGTCCTGGCGTTTCTGACGTATCAGGTCCTGCTCGTCTTTATCAAGAGTCACAGGGATGTTGTCCAGTTCGTCATTCTTAGTCTGTATCTGGGAATTGACGATCCTGAGTTCCTGTGTCAGCTTTTCGTTCAAGGCAGGATTGTCACGAATTGCTTTCCGTAGCTCGTCACGTTCAGCTTCTGCAGCTGCAAGACTTGCCTGCAGTTCTGCGTTCTTCACGTTCACAATCTCAAGCTCTGCTTTGAGCAGCTCATCCGGTTCTGCAACCGTTTCTTCTGGTGGGGTTGGTTCTGCCATGGTCTCGCCTCATGCGTGGTATAGGTCAATTGAAATGATATAGTCGAAAATATGATCAGCATATGAAGGCTGCACGGAGTGGATATCTTCCTCAGCATTAAAGATCCGGACATCGCCGGTAAGTGGAGTTGTCCATGACTCAATTTCTGTGATGATTGCCTGGGAAAAAGCATCTGCAATGATCGCGCCATTGATGCCTGAAGCTTCCTTGGTGAGGATGTGAATTGTGAGAGTAGATTGGTAATAGAGGACTCCATCATAAACATCTCTAATGTGCTGAATGCCATCATTTGAGACGTTCAGGGATATTGTGGGGTATGATGTAAGCTCCTGATTTGACCAAATCTTGGATGCATTGATCTCGGTAGTATCAATTGTTACAGCTGCAGGCAGTTGTTTGAAGATCTCTTTCTTCTGAGCTTCAGTAAATACTCTTGACAAGTCTCAGGGTCCTCCTGGTTAAGTGAGAATGTGGGTTCTCCACAGGAAGAGGGGGGATGTAGAAGTATATAAGGGAAAGTTCAAACTGCTAATTCTCTTTTGTAATAGTCTGTCAGAACCTGGTTGGTAACTTCCTTGAGTATCGATCCTTCGAGCTCGCTTTCGTGCTTCTTATGTTGCTGCACAAGCCAGTCGATCATCTCTCCTTTCGAGAGTTTTAGTTCTCCTGATACACGTTCGAGATATCGCAAACTTTCTTCAGAAATGGTTGTATGAATTCTCCGTCTCATTTTCCACTCATTATTTTCTTGATCTTCTTTTTGTTCTCATTGAATGCAGAACGCATGAATGATCTTTCCGGAATACCAGCTTTTGGAGCACCAAACTCGTGATACTTGGCGATCTGCGCACGGGATCCGAACACACCGACTTCCACGGTATCCCCGGACAGATCGTGGCTGATCTGATCCAACAGTTCACCGCTATCAAAAAGCGGAGTATCGCTCCCTTTCCTCTTCACAGTAGCTTCTTTCAATGGAGGAGTGAGACCCGACTGAATCTTCATGACCATTTCCCCTTCCAGGAACACACCTGCTTTTGCTAGATTCTGCTGCACGGAAGATTCAAGATCTTGCCGGAACTGGCCGAGTTTCGATTCCCTGTTGGTCTTTATTTTGATCATGACAAACTACTCAGAATATAACCCACAATTGCGATTATAACAACGAGCGCACCGTCAATGTAAGATTCTCGACGAGCAAGAGAATTGATCTTCTCATCTAGAGAACTACACTTTTTCTGTTCGAGATAACACAGACGTTTCTCAATATTAGCATTGATGTCCTCCTGCGTATCGAATTTCTGGTCGATGTGTCGCTCAAGAGCACTGAATTTTACTTCGAGATACTTCTTGAGTGACACATGGTTTTCTTCATCGGTCACAGATTCACTCCGGAACTTGTTTGTTTTTGACCAGCTTTGCAGCTTGTTTGAGTTTCTCGACCACATCGTTGAGTTCGGCCATAATCGCTGTAATCTCATCTTTGGAAAGAGCATCGTCTTTGAGTGCAGCATCGATCTTCTCGATGAGTTCACTGAGTTCAGTAACGAGTTCGTCTGCAAATGATAAAGCAACATTCAGCTTTGCGATGAGCACTTTGGCAGTGTAGTACTTTGCGATTAATGCAACGAATGCAGCAGTAACAAGACCACTGCCTATGTAAAATAGGTCAACGGAAGGTTCCATGATTATCACCACATGTGGGTGACGTTTGCGAGTATAAAAAGGAAAGTTGAAATCAGAATCAGAGCTTCAATCCATCCCCATGACACTTATATTTCGTAGGGGTCACACCAGGCTTCTCGGCAAGCATTTCTTGATGCTTCTCCTGGCACTCCTTGCAGCAATAAGGAAGCATGATAATCCCGTATCGTTTGAAATAGTCGACAAAGAACTGCTTCTTCTGCTCAAGAGGCATTTCCACGACATTGTTGCATTCAGGATTGCTACAGCTGCATTGCATGAGATCAGCGGTCAATTTGCACCACCCCATTCACACATGCTTCCGGGTAGAGTTCACTGACTTCCAGACCCTGCTCGCCGATACTGCAGCAGATGTTGGTCACATGGATCAGAAAGGGCAATCTTCGGGCTTCACATGTAAAGAAATCAGAACATTTGTTTGTACAGACGATACCATAATCAGGAGTGGATTTGTGGCATAACATCACATTATGGTATAATTTTTGTAGTATATACCGTTTTATCTATGTGCAATCAAGTATGTGGACCTTGATTCACCTGTATATTTCTCAATCAAATTGTTCGTGTTAATCTTCTGAACGACATCATAATCCACAGAATCGATTGTGATTCGGTCACCGACCTCCAACGTGTCAGTAGTTGCCAGTTTTCTAGTACCACGTTCAATCAGGCCTGCATCGATATACTGCAGGTCCTGAAGGGTTAGGTCAGTTACATGTCCTGTAATTGTAGTCGAACTCGTAGATTCAGGAACCCAATCGCCATTTGTATCTGTGTAACCCGAAGTGACTGCAGTTCTTGTAATGACACCATCGTAATCGAAAACATCAAACATCTCGATCACTCCGAATAGAATGTAGATGTATTCGTTCCGGAATATCTCCCCATGGAAGACTTTATCCGGAGCGACTTGATCAGCCTCTCAGCATCTGCCTGATAATCTGCTACCTTCTTCTTCCCACCAAACTCAATACTTGAACCGTTCTCGGAGATCTTCGAGATGTTCATCTTGTCCGGAAGAGCGGTGGCTAATCGATCAATCACAAGACAGACGACTGCCTGCTTTGCAAGATTTGCAGCTACACCCCCAAATGTTGATCTATTGGTCTGAAGTTTCAGGACCCCTTCACATTCCACGATCAGGTCTGCAACATCCACACTGCTCACATCAGAGCTTGTGATGTTTGCTTCCCTGTAGACATCTTCTACGTTAGCCAGGGAAGTTGTCACAGGTATTGCCACTGTGAAATAGGCAGAGTCGATGATAGTGTTCAGTGAACCTGATTCCCATTCATAACGCCAGTCTCCTGCATCAGCATCTGTAGGGATGGTATAAGCATAGTAGTAGACACCCACAGATGGATTTGTCATGCTGGTTTTCTGAATGGTCTCTTCCAGTGTACCTGACGGATCGTAGATCTTTAATGTCAAAGATGTGGGGTCATATACATTGCCATCTGCATCTTTGATTGTGATCTGAGGGGTGATTGATTCCCCTGGTGCTTTTGCGCTCATAGTTCCTCCATTTTCGTAGTTAATTCTCTCGTCGTAAGGGTTGAAATGTGATCTCTCAAGCTGAGAATGGTAGAAGGATCTCCGGTGCTCAGAATAACACGGATAATCTTCTTTGTGCGGATATCATAGATTGCCTGGACACTATCATCCAAGTGTATGTCATAGACAGAGGCCTTGTCCGAGTCAAGGAGAACGTCATAGACCCCTTCGGAATCCTGATCCAGAAGTATGTCATAGACTGCTGACTTGACATCGTCCAGTGACACATCGTACAAGGCCACAGGCTTACCGTCAAGCAGGATGTCGAATACTGACTGGTTTGTCCGGTCCACGAGGATATCATAGATTGCACCCTTGCCAGCGTCCAATATGATGTCATATGATGCTACAGGCTTGCCGTCGAGTAGGATATCATAGATGGCTTCCGTACCAGCTGCATCTACAAGCATATCGTACGATGCAGCCTTGTCCTCATCAAGCAGGATATCATACACAGCTGCTACAAGCTTTTCAACTGCCGTCAGTATATCATAAACGGCTTCAACGTCAGTGTTCAACAGGACATCGTAAACGGCTGACGGCTTACCATTCAACAGCATGTCATATGCTGCAATCTTGCCAACATTGATCAGAATATCATAGACTGCCTGCGGAGTCTGATCTACGAGGATATCATACAATGCTGCCTTGTTTAAATCTATCAGGATATCATAAGATGCTGCAGGAGTACAATTCAAAAGCATGTCATATGCAGCGACATTATCGCTGTCCAGCAGGATATCATAAGATGCAGAACTGTCATCATCAAGAAGCATGTCATAAATCGAAGCAACCGTTTTATCAACTTCCGGTTCCGGTTTTAGTGGTATAATTATCGCTTCCCACGGAGCACTTGCACTTACGTCGAGTGTAACATTCGATTCTGTCTGAGCAGTTGTTTGCAGTTTATACTGCAACGAAATCACGGAATCGGTATAATAATCAGTTGGATAATAATACGCTTCCGTCCACCCACCAGTCATACTCTGCTTTGTATTGTCATCATCCATTCCGTAGCACGCAAGAATCATACAATCATTGACATCTGGTGCAGTTGTCAGTGACACTTCCATAGTGTCATCGGTACCACTATTCGTAAACCCATCGTCGAAAGGGCTGCCTGTTGTTATGCAACCACGGAACGCTGACATAGCCCCCATAATTTGGTCGTTTGAAGCACCACTGAAAAGCTGTGTGCCGCTTTCACTCCCTGTAGAACGTTTCCAGAACAACTGTAGATTCGGTGGAGTGGATATCTCTTTTGCAAGTGTCCAATCAGAAGGAGTTGTACATCCGATAGCCCCACCGGTATAAATCAACGCAACTATAATATCATCTGCCTGCAAACTTGCCGGATACGCTATAGGGGCATTACCATCGTTATCGTGTCCCTCGCTTCCACTGCTTACATAGGTAATGCCCATAAAATCACCTCACAAAAAAGAAAAATGGAGACGATTAGGTTGAACCGAATCCGATTGTGAATCCGTCACCGGTCTCACCTGCAGCACTGGCAGCAACAACCCGCTTGATCCAGATTGCACCTGATGCATTCTGTATAAGATCACCAATGCTGATTGCATTTGCATGACCCTTAGTATCAGGTGTATAGTACGTAGCCCCAACACCCTCAACCGACTGCACACCGGCAGATGTAGCTGCTGCAATGCTGATTGTGGTGTTAGCATTGGATGGGATAGTCTCAATCCAGGACTTCACTGCATTCCATGTATCAGCATTCTCATTCCGGACGTAGATCTTCCTATAGTCAGTTGCACCTGCTACCCTCTGGGCATCCGTGACATCATCGAAGATGTTCTGATCAGCACCGCTGGTGATCTCTGCGGCGGTATTGATTGCACCACCGTGCGTACCACCTTCTGTCCATGTAGTACACTGATAGATTTTGATATTAGCCTCAGTTATTGACATTTGGCATCACCTCGAAAAGAAGGATTGTGACCCGGAGGTCACTCTTCCACAGGAGGCTCTTCCTCTTCTGGAGGCTCCTCCACAGGCTCGACATACTTGACTGCATGACCTACAGAAATCAACATCTCTGCAGTTATCTTGTCAGCATCGAACACGTCTCCCTTTTTGTAGATCTCACCATTTCCAAGCATCTGTGTGCCGATGATCACTTCAAGTTTGACCTTCTTTGCAGCAGCCATGCTTATGCTCCTGTAATGGCGCCAAATGCATCCGATTTGCCAGTGGTGTCACCGTACTCGTAGTACATTGGGAGGACACGGTCAATGATATCGAAATCGAAGACCATCTGGTCAGCGTTGTTTGGATCGAGCAGTTTGAACTCTTCAGCAATTACAAGCTCGGCAATGTCTGCACCGATATCTCCACCAAAGACGGTTCCTTCACTTACAGCGGTTGTGACAAGGATGTTTGGAACTTCTTCCTTGATCATTTCCATCCAGGTACCTGCTGCATTGGAGACTTTCTTGCGGGCCTCGCCTGCATTGGTTGGGTGCATCATGACGAACTTGCAGTCAAACCCATCGGCTTCAATTGTGGCCTTCAGGTTGATGATGTCCTGATATGGATTCTGTGCATCGGTGAATGTTCCGGATCCCCAGTTCTGGCCAGCAGTTACTGCATTATTGTACACGTCTGCCAGACCATCAATACCATAGGTGGAGTCACCATTGATAATGAGATCGTCTTCTTTGATTGAGACCTTCTTTGTTGCCCTGTCCTGTGAAGCTGACTTTAATCTTCTGGAACTGAACATGTCAATTCTGGACAGACTGTATCCCTTGTGGAGAATTGGAATGCCCTTTGCCTTCCTGGTCAGATCAAGAGTGTCTTTGCTTCCTGGAGAGAACTTGCTGATGATCTCAGCATCGGTCATGTCAGTAAGCTTGTCGTATCCGAATTCCTGTGCACCTTTGTCAACGTTGTTTGGTGCGAGTATCTTCCTTGCAACAAGCTTCTTCTCAGCTACACCAATGATGTTCTTCCTGACGGTTCTCTTTTCTTCAGCGGTAAGTACTGCCATGATTATTACCTCCTTCCTACCTGTATCCAGATATCTCCCGCAGCTCCAACACTTGACTTGGCAACGCCAACGTTCTTTCGCAGATCTGCGAGGAGAGTTATGGCGGTGGTGGTGTCCGGATCGAAGGCTGCGACCTTTGTGACGGTTGCATCGACTTCAAGGAAACTGTTGATAGTGACTGCGGCGGCTGCAGGTACTTTGATTAGTCCGGAAAGGACAACATCACAAGCATCCCCATCTTCAATGGAATCCTTGCCAGTCGGCTTCTTAACGAATCCCACAACAGTTGCGGCAGAATCCGTTGCAGCCTTGATCTGGCTTGTAGATGTTCCTTCGATTACAGGAGCGTACTGTGCACCAGTTGCAAAGGCTATTGCACCCTCTGCAACACGAGTAACAATTTGATCTTCTGTGATCTTGTATCCATTTTCAACCATGTTTCATCACTCTCCAAGGTACATACTGGAAAGGCTTCCACCATCGTCTGTTGACTGGAGCTGTCCGCCCGGAGAACCTACCTTGGTTCCAGCAGCTGACTTAATTGCAGCAGTTGTGCTCTTGATCACTTCCACAGAAGGTTCTGTTTTCATGAAACTCTCAAGGGCTTCCGGAGGCATACAGGATGCCAGGTCTTTGACAGCTGCATCGAGGTCTGCTTTCTGTACAGCCTGTGCATCATGTGATTCGAGTGCTGCTTTGACAGCTGCCTGAACTGTACTTGCGATCTGTCCGTCCTTAGCTTTGAGATCATCCTCAAGCTTGGTGTTTGTAGATTTGAGATCCGCGATTTCCTGATCCTTTGTTGAGATCAGGCCTTCCTTCTGCTTGATAGTGGATTCAAGCTGTGTTATTTTCTCGTCATTGTCTGGCACTTTATTACCTCCAGTGGAGTCTAATGACTGCTCTTGTGTTTGACTATTTAAAGGAAAGTTGAAAACGGGAGAATTGGAAACCGTTATTGTGACAGTGTGTACAGGTTCGCGGTCGTCAGGCATCTCATCGCCCAGGGAGAGTGACTCGTCCCGGTCATAGACAAAGTAGATGCCAAGGCCATCATATCCGACTACACGAGTGATCTCTTCTTTGAGTGCATCCGGGTTGTCAGCTTCGTTGTTGTAGAGCCAGACGGAGATCTCCTTTACTTTGACTTGCTTGCTGACATTGTTTACAACGGCTACATCGAAGACGTGACGTTCTTCTTCACTGATTGCTGCTTCAGTGGATGCGATTACTCCACAGCCAGCGTCCATAGTGCAGGCGGGGTTTTCTGGAAAAATTACAAATGTCGATCCTGTTCCTTTCAGTCGCAAGACATTGTTTCCATCAACCTCAACTGGCACAGATTCTTGAGAAGTACCACGATATGCAGCCGAGTTGATGACATCAATGGTCTCTTGAGAAAGGCCTTCGAAGGTCGCATACACGTAAGGATCTTCAAACCACGATTTTGAAATCTTTCCATCTACCTGCACTTTGTGATTAACCGTGGCAATACCGTCTTTCCACGACTCAGCCCCCGATTCCAATGCACATTTGGTGAGGGTGAACTCTTTACCGTTCGCATCATAGGCCTTAGTTCCCACTTTGACAATCGGAAGTGTGACAGAATTGCCTTCGATAACTGGGTTTTCAGAAAGAAGAGAAGATTGAATTTGTGACATGAAGGAGGCTGTCACGTCGAATTATAAAAAGGAAAGTTGAAAATAGAATAACATCCAATTGATGCAGATGCAACCAGAAGTAAAGCGACTTTCTTATTCAGAAATCGATAAAACATTCCAAAATCGAAAGGATATAATCTCAGAAACTTATGCGAGTAAAATCGATGTTTTTCAGGATATTATAGAATTATCCTTTCATTTGGCCCGAGTATTGAATGCTCGGTTTAACGAAGAGTATGAAGCCACTGGGAAAAAAATGACGGGGGCAGAAGCTTTAATACCAATTTTATTTGAAAGAAACAATCACTATTTGATTGCGGTTCATGAGTTGGGTTTAATCGGATTATCAAATCCAAGTTACCTAAACTTAAGAGCTATTTTTGAAGGGATTACCCAGATTTATTTACTTCATCTGACGGATAAAGAAGCGGATTTGTTTTATAAGGATCAATTGGAGAGATTAAACGCAAGTGAGAAAAAAGAACTTAGACGCGACTACAACTGGCTCAGCCAAGCAAAAGTAAGAGATATATTGTATAGTGGTACAAAAAAAGACGACCTCAAGAAATTGTATAGTGTACTTTCCAATTCCACGCACCCCAGTGTGAAGGGTGCCATGGGGGACTTTACATTAAAACACAATGTGGTAATTGATATTCTCGATGTTAGTTTAATTTTATCAGTTGCCAATCTTATTGCTATTAATGAAAGCTACTTTGAGAAAATTAACGAGGAAGAAATGGATGACATTGGGGAAGCGTTAGACAAAGTCGCCAAAGAATTAAACAATGAAATGAGAGAGATGATCCCAAACAATCCCGCCGTAATAGAAAAATTAAAAATTAAATTCTAAAAATGAATAGAAAGAGAACATTCTCACCCTTCCAGTTCTTTATAGAATTCATCAAACCCTTTTGGTAATATGCTGCGAACAGAATTATAAAACACATTCAAAACAAGGGGCTCGACTGCCAAAATTAAGATATAATCAAATGTCTTCAAATGTCCATCTTCCTTTTTCATCATCGTACTTTAACCCTGCTCTTTTCTTTTGTTCTTCGAAAAACGATAGTGGAGTGTCCAATTCTGGATTTCCAAAAAAGACAATTTGACGGTGGCGACAATGCGGCTCATGCAGCAAACTTGATGCCATATCTGATTCTGGAGTTCCATACTCATAGACATTGCCAATTACGGCACAATGATCAGGCCTTGAGCGTTCATCAGTCGGACCCACAAACCTCCATTTTTTGAATCCAAACTTCTGATGACCTATCGCACGTCCTTCGGCCCAAGCAGAATGTGTTGCAGTTCGACCAAGCATGTCAGCATAGTTGCCTACGGTGGTAACGTATTGTTTTGTTATGATCTTCTCAACTTCGCGTAGAGTGCCATCTTTACCCACGGTGATGATCTTCCTGGTCTTGCCAACATTGTCAATCACGACATTCTCTTGGCCTTCGAAGATCCGTTTGGTATAGTTCGCGATATCTTTGTAACCGCCGTTGTTTCGAAGGATCTCACGGGCTTCATCTTTGAGCTGTTCCCCCATCTGCCTGTTGAATTCTGAGATGTAGCCGAAGTGTTCTGCAGACAGCTGTTTGATTGCTCGCTCTTGCTGTTCTGAAAGCTTCTTCTTATCAGCAGAATAGATTGTTGACGTGATCGAGTTTGAGCCTGCAACGAATGCAGCTGCTAACTGCTTGGATAGAGCTTCAGCTTGCTGCATATTGATTCTGTTGACGAGAAGATCGATCCTTTGATCAATTACATCGATGGTAAGCTCAGGCATACTGACCTCACTCGAGGATATCTGTCACAGCTGCCTGAGCATCGGTGTAGGCCTTGAGAAGATCCTTTGCAAGCTTGTCACCATCTTCATCTGATGGCTTGAGATCGTCCTTTCCACTACTCACAATACTTCCAAAGGGATTTGCCGGTGTAGCCGCAGTATCAAAGTTCTCAAGCTCAAGTGATCCGAAACCCGCCTGTTCAGCAGCTGCTTGAACGTCAGTCTTGCTTCCACCAATCTGCTTGAGGACCTGCAATCTCTTTGCATCCGTGAGTTTGGCCTGTGCGATCTTCAGCTGTTCCTTGACATCGCCAGTATCCAGGACAAACTTGACCTGAGCAGCATCAGCCTTGTCTCCGAACTTCTCCCGGATTAATGCATCTGCAACACTCTGGTAGTCTTTCCGGACACCTGCATAGACCGTATTGAAGAATTCCAGGATCGTACGTGAAGTTGCCAGTTCGGATCCATTTGCTTTGATCAGAGAGATCGGGAATCCGAATGCCTGCCCTATTTCCTCGTCCAGTATGTCAAGCATCATTTTGATGAATGCAGAAGGAACAGTCCGGCCAGACTCAACCACTTCAATCGAAGTGTCAGGACCTGAACTGAACACACCGCCGTCCTTGAGACAGGACATGACTGTCTTAACCGATTCTTTGCATGAATCTACCCACGCCGTATGTGCAGCCAGTTCAGCAGCGTAGGCTTCCGGATCAGTCGTTTCCATGCCTGCAGGCGGCAAGCTCGGAACACTGGAGAGGACCTGCTTGTCACCATCAACTGAAGTTTCTACGAGGACGCCGTTCTTTGCATGAATGAATGGAGATAGTACCCGGAAGATGATGTTCGGCGAGTTTGTAAGCAGGAGACGCTTGAGCCAGATTGCCAGGACCACGTCATCAATCGGTGCAGGATCTCCCGGGTTCACTCGATGCATTGCAATGATGCGACTTGTAGAGTCCACACGGAGGTTGGTAGTGTCCACAATTCCATACTGGTCGGTAAGTTCGTCAAAGATCGCTTTTGCTTTAGGATCTTCAACTTCTCCTTCGATGTAGAGTTCACCGCCAGGAATGAACCACGAGTTGAATTCTTCACTGGTAGGCGATTCATTCCATCCTTTTCTGACAGTGATCTTCTGGTGGTATGCAATTATGTCAGCGTCCCAGTTGTCGGTGTACGTCTTGATGGTTCCACAGTCCAAGGGAGAGAGCTTCTGCAAAGTATCTCCGTCAAAATCCTGACGTCTATACGAGTGACCCCACTTAATCGCATAATCTATGAAATCGTCCCTGAACACATCCATCAGTGCGATATCCTCGAGGAACTGATTGATCTCGTCAATGAATGCTTCATGCTTCTTATCGTCTGCAGTTTCGATGTGATAGGATCCAAGTATGGTATTCTTCAGGAATGGCGTGATCGTTCCTTTGAGCAGAGGGTCGGTGTTGAACGCATCGGCTCTGTCTGAAGCAGATAGTTCAGGTAGTTTCCTTCTCGTTTCTGTAATCCATTTCAAAGTAGTATCATACGTATCGTATTGAGTTGTTCCCGGGAGGGCACCGACTGTTTGTGTTGACGTGGTTTTTTTTGTGGATGGTTTGGATGAGAAAAGATGAGAGAGGAGTTTCATATACAGAGCAGTTGATGTGAACTATAAAAAGGAAAGTTGAAATATTAGATGTGCTTACAAAAAAACATGGATATAATAAAAGGAATATTTTTAATAGCCCTTGCTGCATTTTTTATAATAATATTAATCTTGATAGCATTATTTATCTTAATGGCATCTGTCGGTAATGAAATCATACCTTTTGCAGCCATATAAATTAAACTCGTAACCCACCGCTCTTAATGGAAAGTAAAACACGCAATATATTTATTGTATGAAAAAATGATATATTTATCTCATAAATTAAAAATGTGACATTTCGAAGGTGCAAAAATAATGACAGAAAGTAAAAGCATAGATGGTGTAAAGTTTTGTGAATACGAAAAAGATGTAAATAATTGGATTGAAAACAACCCTGACAAAATAGTAGTGGATGTAAAGCTTACCAGTACATATAATGCAAAATGGGAAGAATTACACTACGGTTGTTTGATTCTTTACCGAAACAAATAACTTCCTTTTTTATTTTTATACTCTCAACCCACCACTCACACCGAACCCACCCGAGAACCGAGGCACTTTAGCAGTCTTCCGGTTGAGATAATTGAACGCGCCACTTAATGCATCCACTTGATCGTCATGTGGCCTTTCTGGAAAGCCTTCCAGCTCTGCTAGGAATTCAGGTATCCACGAGCCTTGAACAAGCCTGATATTCCCATTATGAGCAGCTGCACTGACAGGCTCAGCACGCACGATCTTGTTTCCGGTTGATGGAATCCCACGATAGCTGAATCCCTTAAAGATGGTACGTGATCTCGTTGATACAACGGTCTTCCCACTACTGCCTGGCTCCTGTTCCTGACAGATTGGAATAGCCACACCATCGATTTTGGCGGTCTGCTTCATAGCCTGTTCTACACCACCAGGATCTTTCCTGAACCGTTGAACATCAATGACGTAGTAGACGCCTTTCTTTTCCCCAAGCAGGACACCAACGGTCCAGTCCGGGTCAGATGCACTCTTTGCGTCGGTGGCAGCACAGTCCCAGTATCTGACGCATTTCATGTCTGTAGGATAGGACTCTACGATCTCAAACCATTCTCTCTTGAAGTAGAGGCCAGCTGCAGGCCGGATCTTCCAGTTACCTCCCAGGAGTCTTTCACGTTCCACGAGTGGCAGTGCTTCCAGATTGGCCTTGTAGGAAGGATCTTTCTGCATCAGGATCTGATTGTCTTCAAGCTTCGCTGCAATGAATGTGAATGATTTTGGCAGAGTACCTTCACCGTACTGCTCGATCAACCCTTCCTTTGAATCAGCCCAGATGACCTGACCGTCTTTGCGGATGAACCAGCGTGTCACTCCTGAGCGTTCAGGGATGATGTACCCATCTTCTCCTATCCACCAGTCAATAAATTCAGCTACCCACGCGTCAGCATCTGGATTGCAGGTAGCTCTGATATACGGTTTCACACCACAGGTGGACCTGTTCCTGGATAGCATGTAGAAGAATTGAGATTCACTAAAGTGTGTCAGTTCGTCAAAGCATATGAGTGGAACCTGTGACCCCTGCCAGTCGAGCTTGTTCTTCTCATGTTCCATATGTGCAAACTTGATGGTGACGCCGGAAGGGAACTCCCACTCGAGAAAAGATTCTTTCGGATCAGCACCCATGCCTGGGTAGATCTCTTCAGAAGTATCCCACAGGCCTCCCTCGTTTCGAACTTGAACGGATGTTCGTCTGAAAACAACTGCACCAAATCCTTTGTGATTGATGTATCGTGTAAGCTCCATCAGTAGAGCATAGGTTTTCCCACCGCCTGCAGCTCCACCGTAGAATACGATGTCTGCAGTCGATTCCAGGAATTGATGTTGTGGGCCGGGCTGTGCTCTAATTTCAAACATTGATCTATTCCTTTTAGACTATCTCAAATGATTAAATATATATACAAAGAAATGGTAGCAGTCCCTGCGAGTTCTTTAAGGGAATCATACCCCATCCCCATAACTAATTTTCACCCTTTTAGAACTCACTTCATCCTTCTGTTTCTCCATAACTTTGTGACCTCATTCCAATCATGGATATGACATTTCTCATTTTTTAGATGGTTATGTATAAATAAAAAAACAAATATTAAACTAATGAGTTCTTTAGGAGATATTCCTCTACGATACCACGCCTGGTATATGGTTCTTAAAGAGCTCACTCATCACCCTTCTCTTCACGCCCATTATCAGGCAAGTAAACAACCACACCACCTGTATGCTCGACGCTCCCAGAGTGCTCTACTTTCTGTTTCTTATGACCTTGAATTTCAGCAATCTGTTTTACATAGTCGAGATGCGTAGTTTTGTCTCCCTCGATCTTATCGATCTTCAGATCCAGACCTTTGTAGCATTCACGCAGCAGGCCTGCTTTCGTTGCGAGCTCGTGGGAGAGGGTGAACTCGTCAATCTTTTCAAGGAATTCGGGGTGCTGTTTCCATCTGGAAATCGTCTCCTGAGTGATGTCAAAAGCTTCTGCGATATCACCATGTGTCTGAGTGCCTTTCGATATTGCTTTTGCCACTTCTAACTTCTTCTTAGACCATGTAAATTCTTTGACATTTTTTGACATGTGTTATCCTCTAAAATTCAAACATAAAAGGGAAAGTTCAGCCATCGTTCATCATCTCCTCATACATCTCCTTCACACCCTCAAGTGTCTTGATCACCGTTTTGACCTCAGCCTCTTGCACTTCAGTCAGTTTGATGTTGATCACAGGTCCTTTAGTGACATCCTTCCAGTTGCGTGCTGTCTGGATCCACTCGTCTAATTTGGTCGCGAATTCGGTCATACGAAAGCCTCCAGACTCGTCTGATTGTTTACCTGAATCGAGCATTCGCTCAGATCAGCTTCCTCACATCGACGTTTGATCACAGGACTACTGCCAAACTCCACGGTGTACTTCTGGGTCACTGAGTCATACGCGATGGTCTGACCTCGACCAAAGACATCATGAAAAATTGACTGAGGTACTTTGAATTTAGACACCAGATACACCTCCCAACCAACAAGTTCCCATTAATGTGGTAACGGTTACCAATTTATTTTTAGTCAAAAACGCTATGGAGATGCCCGAAGTTACCAAGTTACCACGGTTACCAGTACTTTTACACATATATACAGAAAAAATATAGCCTAAAATACTAACTTGCTAATTATAGGTGGTAACCTTGGTAACTTTGGTAACCATATATATACTAATATATCTACTGATACTGTTTTTAATATAGAATATACTAGGTAACCTACTGGTAATAGTTACCAATTGTTTAGGAGTGTATGACATTGTCAACCTCCTCCTTGACTAAGCGAATGACTTTCGTAGTTTTGTTGTTCCTCTTACGAGCGTAATCCTTGCGGCCTTTATTACAAAGGATCAAACCCATCTTCTCCCAGTCGTCCTTCACTCGTTTTGGATCATACCCCGCAATCTTCAGAGCTTTGTTTAGTGAACTCGGGATGATATCAAGATATATCTCATCTATCCACCCATAGAAGTCTGTGGGTCTGCTTGATGGGATGTAATCCTGGTCTTTGAAACAGAGTCTCTTGATTTCCATCCAATCCATGATTTCGTTGAGTGCCCTGACAGAATAGTTCTCTATAGGCTCACTTTCAACACACTCATAGAAGTACTGATCAACCACATCGCAAGGATCCACAGGCTCTATACCAATCTCTTTGAAGACTTCTTCCAGTAGCATCCCTGCAACGAGAAGGATAGCAAAACTGTCTGCCATCCTGTCACCAGTGTTGGTGCCGGTATTCGCATACCTCTTCACCCCGTCACTGTACATCTCAGTAAGTCTATCCATATGTTCGAACAGTTTCCGGAAATACGGTTCTGCGAGATGTCCGTAGTTCTTTCGAACCGCTTCACGCATCTTCTTGATGGCTTCCCCTGTATTCGCACCAAGTGAACCAGTGATACCTATCACCCGTACCATCTGGCCAGTGAAACCTGTAGCACTCGTAATTGATTTCTCGCCGGTAGTAAGTGCTACCGTCTTCCAGGTCCCCGTCTCTCGCAATCCCCCATCCTTCTTGCCACGCATTCGACCCTGGCCATTGGATACCATATACACAATAGCCTGCAGAACATCCTCATTTTGCTGTGTGCCGGTTTCATCCATGTATAACGGCAGATCTGTCAACATCTCCGCAAGGACCTCTGCAGCTGTCTTGGTAGTATCACCGTTGAACCGCATCTCTTCCGGGTCTCCGAATACTGAATATGCAGCGTCGAAGCCGGCAGTCTTACCTGTGGAAGATTCGCCCCAATGATCTACAAAAAAGGATTGACCACCAAGTAAGCGGAGTAATGGTGCAGCAAGTACTGAATAAAATTTGAATCGTAGTTGTGGTATGTGAATGAGTGGTTCGATTCCCTCTACCCATCCGGCAAGTGTACCAGCTGTATGTAGACCCTTGTGTGCTTCACAACTTAGCGAAACGATATCAATTGTGTCACCATCCCGAAATGCGCTTTTACCAAACGCAAATAGGGTGTTGTCACACTTCCAACCATTTTTCGCGGTCACTATCCTTCTTTCGAATCTGGTAGAATTTGTTGCCAGGCATGCACTCAGGTACTCATTCATGGTCGAGGAATTCTTCTCGATGAGATTCAGGCCTTTACTGGCAAGCTCCATTATTCCACGACGACTCAAAGCATCTTTTTGTGAGATCCACTCAACATGCTCTTCATTGAACATATTCGAGAAGTTGATCTCGAGCCAGTATCCACCATCATCAATGTTTGTTCCAATTGAAGTGATGATCGCCGGAGTTAAGCAGAAAGGAATTTCACGATATGTATCAGACTTCTTGTCATAGTGCACTTCGTTAATCGCACTGTTACCAATTGAATAATTTGTAGGCACGTAGAAGCCTTTCCACATTCCTCCAATTTGATCAGTATTGAAGTACCAGGACTGTTTCTTGAGCTTGTCGAATACGCCGTTGAGACACATACCCAATTCGAATCGTTCAAGTGGCGAACAATCAGCAATCATTTCTTTAATGTCATTCTGGATATCTGCATCTAAGTATCCGTTTTTGAATGCATATACCTCGCTTTTCCGACCTTTGGGGAGATTGTCCTTGCTACTGACGAGAGATTCGTAGTAGCATTCGATGTTGTTTCCAGCAGGTTGAAACACTATCTTGCCATGATCTACATTGTTTAGACTGCACAATTTATGTTCGAATATATCGGTCACGCAAGTACCTCGCTCATCGTACTCGGCTCACATTTTGGCAGATCAAGACCGACAATCACCTTGTCGTAATTGCCAATCACCCACTGCTTGACGAGTCCGGAATACACCCTTGCAGCTTCCTCTCGTGATCCTGTAAAATACACAGATACTCCAGATCTCACATAGAGGCTGTTGATGGTCTCACGTTTCGAATTTCTCAACCCTTCGATTTGTGCAGGTGTGCGTGGCTTCTCATCATAGTGCTGGCATTCCTTCCCGCCCTTCAACTTAACAATAGTTTCAGTAGTCGGACAGTATCCGACCTCTTTGCTACTTTTGTGATAGGACTGACAGAATTTGCACATTTGTGGACGGTCCGGTAGGAAGTCCAGGAACTCCTCGAGTGTGCATTCTGCAACAATGATCATTTTCTCAAATCGAGGATCTCTTTCAAAGCGTTCGATCTCGCGGTAGAACCTGTCCCTGTTATCGCTCATTAGAGTGCCGTGGAGGTCACACGCAGTAATGGTTCCATCTTTCCTACGAGTGCACCCTTTACGTTCAACAAGAAGACCACCGAACCTTTCTGATAATCTTCCAGGACCATCTACAAGGAATTGATAATCACCCACCTGATCGTGGCCCACATCTTTCTTCAAAAGCATGGGATGAGTTTTCATCCCAAGTTCTTCTGAGGTCCAGGGCGTTTGCTCATTATTGGCTACAAAGACTGTGATATTGAGTCTATCATACCATCCGTGCAGTTGACCCCTGAGTCTATTTTTCAGACGAGCAACGACTTCGGTGCCGTCATACTCTTTGATGTTGTGATGAAGCTGAATGATCTCCTGCTCGTAGTCCTGGCGAGATTTCATTTCTTACTACCTCCCAGCTTGAACTTGTGTCCTCGGAACTGCTGTTTCCACATCGATGTGAAAAACACTGGAGCAACTGCTGGGGGTGTAATAGGAGGATAACACTTTGCAGGAAGTCCTCGGTCTAGAATCATGTTCAAGTCAGTGAATACGAAAGTGCCGGAGTAAATACAACTGCATTCTGTAGAAGATGGTTGGAACTCGACATACTCAATCCACGTTGATGAGGAACTGCTTGTAGAAACCAATCACATACCTCCCTCGCAATACATCCACACAGAGATCATCACATACATCATGGCTACCGCTGCCATTGCAGAAGCTACAAGCATCTTGTCAAGCGTGCTCACCTCACCACCTCTTCGAGAATGGAAATGGCATAACTTACTCCCTTGGCGTAATTTCTTGCTGCATCAAGTTGATACATATCACAGTTGCGACCATGGATTCGCATGTCGGCTTCCTTTTCCAATTGACGACGGCGTAATTTCTGTATTACGTCTTGTATCGCATCATCGGATTTCACGAAACTTCCAATAAACTCATCATACCTACACTTCCCCGCATCAGGTGTACCACTCAGGTGATTGTACGTACATTCGATACATCCTGCTTCATGCAAGGCAAGACATTCGTCCCGGTTCTGTGGAGTCTTTGTTGCAATCGGTTGCCCGTTGATGGTTACTACCATTATGGAACCTCCACTCCGCACATTCGATACATCGACTGCCAAGAGCAACCTTCGTCATCAGGATCTTCGAAGGAGTAGAGAGGATGAAGTGGTTTCATAACGTCCCCTCCTCAACCATCTCGCGTTTAATCCGATCGACCCTTTCACTACTGATGTGGACCTGCTTGACAATCTGCGTCTTTGACTCACCGACTTTGATCATTTGACGAGCCTTGTCAATTTTCCACGAAGGTGTGCGTCTCTTGCGATCGCCTTCTACCAACCGTTTACTGCTCTTGAGATGAGCATTCCACCGGTCAGCTTCTTCCTGGGTGAGTTGTAGACTCATGCCATCACCTCGTCCCATGGTCGAATGACGTTGATCTTGCCGGCTACAAATTTCTTCCAGTATCGCTGTACAGTTGTTTGGCTAATCCCAGTTGCATCCATCAAATCTTTCTGTGTGTATTCTGGATGCTCAGAATGGATTGAATGAATCTTCTTGAGTCTCAAGTGGTGGTTGAGCTGCCTCGTGTTGTTTGAAGCACGTATAATGTTCACGCGATCTGCTTCTTCAGGAGTGAGGGGGAGTGCCATTTAGTCACGCCTCCTCATTGCTACCAATCTGCCCCACCAAAAATGCCGCCACGGTCTTATTCAAAGCAGTTCGAGTCTTAGCCACATTGGACAGACCTTTGGTGATTTGATCAAGCTCGCGTTTTCTGTCAGCTTGGTCCATGTCGGCAAGAGTGTAGATGATATCCCAGGAATACTTACCAACGTTTGAACCACTGTATAGAAGCTCAATTGCTTCTCCGTCATCGTAGTAGTCCACTGGGGTATTAGGAATTCGTACGAACTTAGGTTCACTTTTAGATACACTTTCTGACTCTTCGGCAGGTTCCTCCGGAACTACCAGTGTCACGTCGTAGCCTATGGATTCCTGAGTCGGTGTATCTTCTTCGGGCATATCCTCAATTGCTTCCTTGGAAGCCTCAGCCCTGCAATTCGGGCATAAGGAAGTGGTATGATCCAGATAAATATTGGAGTACAACATATTGCACGTCGGGCATCGAATACATTCATCATCAGGATCAATGCCGCGTGGCATGGTTGGATTGAAAGGGGTCATCGGGATATCTTCAATCAATCTAGCTTTGATATCTTCACGGATCTCTTCCCGAGTCGGGACAACATCCTGTTTCGTAGAGAACGTGGATGCAGACTCACTGCCATAATGCTGGTCAACAAATTCCTGAACGGCAGGTGCGATGTTGGGAAGGATCTCCCCTAGGCATCCTTGACCCCCTGGGCCGATGTTTTCGTGTCCAGTGGAAACAGTGGGGTTTTCTTTCTCAGCACCACTCATAATCTTGCACATAGACTCAAGCGTTGTGAGCAGGCGTTCGTCTGCTTTTATGTGGATTGTTAGCTCAAAGCTCACCAATACCACCCCTTCAGGAGCCACAATGCATGCATCCATTCGCGTTGGAGTGTTTGGATAGAGATGTTACTCTGCATCATACAATCCGCCTCCATTCTGCACAGCGATCTTCTTCCGGAACACAGCACTTGACTGGAACCTTATCGTCAGACAATGAGATCATGCATGGGATGTACACAGAATCACCATCCCATTCAAGACAAGCATCGCATATCCATCGGATTGCTTTGTCTCCTGACATTCACACCACCACCTTGTCGACCTTACCGGTCTCATATTCATCTTCAGGAACGGTAGTGTAATGAACCGCTGGCTCACCGGTTACATCAGATTTACAATCTGGACGAGCTTCAATCATATCTTTGAATGATGGGTAATGCTCGTCTTCATGAAGGCGAGTTTTTGGAATATAGACACGTCCTTTTAGCTTGGCCATGCTATCAGTCCCCCTTGTGATACTCATCGAGCGTTCGATTCACAAGACTCAGATCTATGTTTCTCTGTTCACCGTATTGCATCGGGACAATGTTCTCAATCTCGCTTTTCAACTCAGACTTGATCGTGAGCTTGACATCGACAAATTCCGATCCGCCTTCCATCTCAATCTTGTAGACGGTCTTGTCCTCAGTCTCGACCCCATGGTCGACCTTCTTGACTTTGAGCAACATCAGGCATCACACTCCTTGACAGCTGCCATGTTGCCCGGAATCTTTCCGGTGATGTCGCAAACCTTGATGAAACGGTCACCTGCAACAGTGTCTATCTTCTTGCTGATGAGATGTGGACAACCGCGAGCTCTGCAATTAGTGACGGATGGTTGAAAGTCTAACATCACAAATCACCTCCCATAACCCGAACCATTGCACCGAAGTTATCACTTAGATCAAAGGTTGCACCGATCTGCTTCGCAATGTCCTCATGGAACTCATCAAGAACAGTTGCCTTATCTTCTTCAGTCTTCGCCAGCAGGAACCTTTCTTCGTACTTTGCGGCAATTGTAAGACATATCCCCATCTTCTCACATTCTTGTTTCAACCAGTCTATGTCTGAACACCGTGGATTATTCTCGTCTCCTGCATGCATACAATCAAAGCCATAGACCATTGAACCATCCTCATGCTCTTCGGCATATGTGATACCAATACCATCATATCCTTGCTCGGTCAACTCGCGTTTGGGGAATCTGACATAACCACAGTAGTGGCTGAATTGTTTATGTCTAACAATTGAATAGACAAGGTCCACATCGTTCCACTTGACCTCAGCTGCATCTTCTGGATAGATCATGCTTAGTCCCTCCTTGCCTGATCCATCTCAGCACTATCATAGCACCCACCGAGATCTGATGGGAATGCTTCTCTCAAGGTCTGAACAAGAGCCACTTTCCTGATCATCGTGGCAGGGATCTTTTTCCATGAGGACATCCCCGTATTGTATTCCGCCATGGATACTTCAGCGAAAAATGGAACCCTACAATCCTTCCTGTAGACCTTGGCCCACCCGCCAATGATTTTATGACCAGTTTGAACCAGGGTGCCTTGTTGCCTCTCAGACACAAAACCATCATCGTCTGCGTTTCTGTACTCAGTCACAATTCCAGCTTCGAAGCCATCGAACATTGGGTTATCTTCTGCCTTCTTCATGAACGCATCCTTGCCAACAACAAGCGTGGCGGGTGCATTTTTGTACTTGATCAAATAGGCCTCTTTGATAAATGGATTCAACTTCCTGTGCTCACACAGCTGCAGGAACATGAAGATCTCTTCATCGGTGGCATCCTTGCAGAGGTACTGCCTGATGTTCTCAGATGTCAGGTCAGGATTAGGTGCAGTTACAATATTCTTATTAGGAATAGTGACTTCTTTTGTAGTGGAGGGTTCTTCCTGATTGCTACTTTGGTCGGTCGCGTCTGGAGTGCTCTCCCCACTGCCCGAATTATTAGACTCGTTATCGGATTCGGGCAGTTTATTCTCATCGTTGTTAGATTCTGCGAGTTCAGCTACCTGGATTATCTGCTTCAGGAATTTGTCATCAGGATCTTCAGTGATGCGAATCTCGTTGATATACTTAAAAATCACCTGCTTGGGGAAGTCAACGCCGTATGTGACACCTTCGTGCTGCGTTCGCCATACGTTGTTCGCACCTTCCTTGAACCCCATGAATTTGATCTGTGCTCCTATTGATTCTGCTGTGAACGTCATACTTACTCACCTGCCTTGACCATCGCTTTAGCTTCAACAATCGATTCTTTCCGGAACTGGAACAATTCATCGTGACCTGCAGCCGCATAGCCTTCGAGTGCTTTGTTGTCCCAGGTATAGCGAGGATAGGACTTTCTGAATGTGACCTTGCCATGATCTCCCTTGAAGGATTCAGCATTCTCCAGAACAGCTGCTTCGACTCTCTCGGTGATCTCCTGAATCTTCAACACGAAAGGATCCATGATCTCGCGTATCTGTGACTCAAGTTCTTCTCTCTGTTCTTTCAAAGGACCGAGTGCCACCTGCATCTCTTGCTGAAGTGTCATGATCTCGGCAAGTTCCTGGTCAATTTCTTCTGAACTCATGCTTCCACCTCGGCAGTTGTATAATCAAAAACAGTTATCTTAGCGCTACCAAGTGGCACAAAGTCGTACTTGTATACCTTCTCGGTGACTTCGATTACATGCTGCAGGTGAACAAGCATCCAGTGTGGGATAGCACCAGCAACAATTACACCAACCGGGCCACTGTAGCTATCTATTATACACTTCGCCTCGGCCAGCAGATACTCTTTGTCGTCTTCGTCATAATCGATTCGTCCACCAGACCGTGACGATCCTCGACCTCTCAGGATCTTGTCCACGTCAACGGTCACTTCAACAATTCCTTTCTCTTTCATTGCTTACACTTCCTTGATTTACGGAGTTGTCCCTCACCATCCAGACCAAAGCCCCTCAGTCTGGATGATAAGGGAAGCCAAGCACCGGAATCGAACCGGAACAGAGTCACCAGACATGGCAAAGTGCAGGCAGTTGGGGAGTGGGGGTGTAGTACAGGAATAGAACTGCCTGCAGTGGTCACGCTGAGCATTGAAGCTCATGGAGTATTGCTACTCGCGACGTGACACGGTGTTTGAAGATCTTCGCGGACTGCCGTCCAGTTTATGTTTCCCTCACGGTCTGAGCATCTGCCGAGTACTCCCTGCTCGAACAGTAACCGTTTTTCAGCATCGGTAAATGTCATTTCGACTCACCTTTGTAGAAATATCGAGCCATCCGTTCCTCGATAGGCATCTGATCCCACTCTTCGGGGGTAAGCTTGCCCTCGACGATGTCAGCGTGGACTTCTGCTTTAATCCGAGCAGTGTGTGCTTCGACCAGTTGTGCGATATGTTGTTCGCGGTAGGCGGCTGCTTGGGCTACGATATCGGTTGACATGGTTATTCCTTCTTGTTTTCGTCTTTTAGTGGTCTGATTATGATGCAGTCGCCGTCTAATCCAACAACTACTTTGTCACCATTTTTTAGTTCGAAATGATCACGAAGGAAAGCTGGAATCTGCAGACAGGTTCGATTTGATTTGTCTTGAAACAGTTTTCGTATAATCATTGTATAAACATTGTTATAACACATATTTATATCTTTTGTCATAACATATGTTATACACGATAATGTATGGCAACAAAACAAACTGGATTTCGTTTAACCGAAAATGCACTTGAGAACATCGAGTTCATGGTCAATGGCGGATTTGCGAGAACCGCAACCGAAGCCGTCATTCGTGCACTTGAATACTTTGTCGACCAGCATAAACCCACTGTTGACGAAGAAACAGCACGTCAAGCGGTAGTCGCGTTTTTGAAAACAGATGAAGGCAAAGCTCTGATTAAATCGGCCTTTGAAATTGAAGAAGCTAAGCCTGTTGTCATCGCTGAATCTGTCGAGAAAGTCAGAATCAAGTAACTGGCGTACAAGTCGTTGTGGGCATCTTGTACCAAAACTATATTTTTTAATTTCATAAGTTTTATATACATTGGAAAATCTGTAAATTGTATCATATTTACATTTGTAGATTGGTGAAATGAATGCAGATGCAGAAATAACACAGTATGTCAAATTAAGATTAGCATAATCTGCATCTGATAAACAATACAGGCGGGGTAAATTTGGATTTTATAGATGAAATCAAAGCATTGGCAAAGAAGATTCCAACACATGGACAAAGCATACAGACAGAAGAAGCTACCAAAAATGCATTGGTGATGCCAATGATCAATATACTCGGTTACAATGTTTTTGATCCCACCGAAGTTGTTCCGGAGTTCACGGCTGACCATGGTACAAAGAAAGGAGAAAAGGTTGATTATGCTATCTTCAAAGACGATGTGCCTATAATCTTAATCGAGTGCAAAAGCATAGATTCCGATTTAACCCCCAATCACGCATCACAACTCTTTAGATACTTTAATGTGACAGAAGCTAAAGTCGGAATCTTAACTAATGGTATTATCTACAAATTTTTCTCAGATCTTGAAGCCACCAACAAAATGGACGATAAGCCATTTTTGGAATTCGATTTGAATAACATCCGCGAGCCTCTGATTAAAGAGCTGAAAAGGTTCAAAAAGGAAGCATTCGATCTCGATGAACTTACAAATGTTGCAAGTGAGTTGAAATACACTAAAGAGATAAAACAGAGTTTATCGAGTGAACTAAATTCACCATCTGACGATTTTATCAAAATGTTTGCTACCCGGGTTTATGGTGGCAGATTGACTCCCCAAGTTCGAGAAAAATTCAGTTCCATCACGAAAAATGCATTTAGTCAATTTATAAATGAAACCATAAACGAACGTTTACAATCGGCAATGGCTGCTGAAAACGATGCGACAAAGGTAACGGACACCTCAGATGTGGAACACGAAGATGAACCTATCCCCGTGGACGATGGTATTGTAACCACTGAAGAAGAAATGGAAGCTTTTTTAATTGTTCGTGGAATTCTTCGAGAAATTGTCGATTTCAAAAAGATTGTTATGAGGGACACGAAGAGCTACTGTGGTGTCCTTTTTGAGGATAATAATCGTAAACCAATTTGTAGATTCCATTTCAACACGAAACAGAAGTACCTTGCTGTTATCGATAGTGATAGGAATGAAGCGAAGCACCCCATTTCAGATTTGAACGAAATCTATGGTTTTGCTGATGAACTGAAGACGAGTGTCGGAAACTATCTTCATGATTAACATTTTACGAAACACATGAGGTGAACGAACACGTACATCCGCACCCGCTGCTCCCATTGCAAGCAAGTCGATTACCACGACATTGCAATAAACACACTGGTACGCAAGACCGTATTCAGTGACCACAGTCAAATGATGCGATACCTAGTCGAGAACATCGATGTGGATGAAACCATCTCAGAAGAAGAAATGGCAAGATCTGTGCTGCGGGAGCTGCGTGGGTATGTCTATGATGGCATCACGACATACGAGTTATGTCGGGTTCTGAAAGAGTATTTTGGCGTGGTTGCTGCCTATTGTTGTGACTTAATTCAGAAGATGAAGATTGAGCTCGATATGTACTGTCCTGACAGGCAGCATTTATATTTTGTTAGAGGCTAAGTTCGAATAATATACCGAACACAACAAGTCGCCGATGCCACAAACAAATTCAAGAACCGGAATATAAAAAAGAAGAATGATCGATCACTCGATCATAATTTTCGGTTTTTCTTCGGCCTTCGTCTTTTGAAGTGTGATAGTTAGGACACCATTCTCAAGTTTTGCCTTCGCACCTTCATCGGTAACGTTCGATGGAAGAACAGCAGATCTTGAGAAACGACTATAGGTACGTTCCCTCTGAGTATAACCTTCTTCCTCAGATTCACTTTCCTTTTTGCACTCTGCACTGATCTCAATGATGTTTTCCTTCACACTTACATCGATATCTTTCTTGTCAACGCCGGGCAGGTCAGTAGTAACTATGACATTGTCGCCTTCTTCCCTGATATCCATCAAGGGAGCAATTGATCTTCCCTCTGGCCAGCCTCCGAACGGGGAAACCTCCCTGAATAACTGGTTGAGATGTTCCTGTGTTTGCCGTATATCTTCAAATGGATCCCAGCGGGATAATCCAGAGGGACCCCTACGCGTTAAACCGAATTTCATATATTCCACTCCTTGAAATTTAATTAACAGAACAGATGACAAATGAGAATAAAAGCGTAACGGGTATGAAAACATGTATTGTCCGGATCATCAACATCTCTACTTCGTGGAAGCGTAAATATAGAATGAAAAACAAGAGTTGGTAAAGTAAGCATAGGCATTGGGTATGATAGTAGACTTCGAATCCGATTACGCGTGGTATATGTTGTTAGCAATCGCATTTGTATTTGGGATTGGCTTATTAATGCTTTATTTTTATTTGGATATGATGAGATCGAGGAAGCACAGATGATGGCGATTGATGATGTAACCATAAGATAAATCCTTGTATTGCCCCGATAGGCAACCTTTGTGTTCTGTAAGAGCCTAACAACATTCTTTTTTAAAAAGTACAAACCCACCTTTGCCCGGTTGTTATTTTAATCTATTTTAATTCGCATCCATCATTCCAGTGATTCTTTACTACATACAAAAGATATTTAATATATTAATATTATATCAATTATATAAGGCTATAATGCAAATTACTGATATAGTAGCTTTAAAAAATAATAATGTGCATAAGAATTCTGAGGGGGATTAAATATATGCATGGAAGTAAAGAAATTCTAAATGATTTCGCTATTGATGAATATTATGAAATTACGGCAGAATCTCGTGTAAATTCTGATATTTTAAATTATATTTTCGATGATATTCCTCTAATTATGATTCTTGTCAATCGGGACGGGAAAGTTGAAAACATCAATCGAACTACTACTATTGCCTTAGGGAAAGAAAAAAAGGATGCTTTTGGCCTTCTTGGCGGTGAACTGTTTGGATGTGTGAATTCGATCAAAGGAGAAGGTTGTGGGAAAAACAGAGAGTGCTCAGAATGTGCTATAAGAAATTCTGTTATGCACACTTTTGAAACCGGTGAAAGTATTTACAAGAAAGAAGGTGAACTGGAGATCGTAAACAATGATCGGTCTATAACATTCAATTTTTTAGTTTCAACAACCCTGATCAGACAAAATGATGATTTAAAAGTTTCACTTATTCTGGACGATATATCAGAAATCAAGCAGACAAATAGACTAGTCGAGCGGAAACTTGAGATTGAAAAAGCGATATCATCTATTTCTTCGATGTTCGTTTCCAGTAAAGATATTGATTCTAATATCGTTTTTGCCCTGGAGAATATTTGTAATTTGTGTGGAAGTAGTAGAAGCTATGTTTTTTTGTTTCATGATGATGGAATTCTGATGGACAATACACACGAGTATTGCCCAGAAGGTGTTGAACCCCATAAAGATAATCTTCAGGACCTTCCAGTTGATATGTTTCCCTGGTGGATGAACAAACTCCATAATGGCGAATCGATCCACATTAAAGACGTGCTCACAATGCCAGAAGAAGCATCTGCAGAAAAAGAGATTCTTGAGATGCAGGAGATAAAGTCCCTAATAGTTTTACCACTGCACGCAAATAATGAACTTGTCGGGTTTATCGGGCTGGATAATGTTGTGAATACTGGAGAATGGGGAGAAGAAGATCTCGCCATTCTTCGTATGGCATCCCATATTATAGGACATAGCATTGGACTTAAGGAAGCTGATAATAAGTTGCTAGAAAATGAAAAAAAGTACTCAAATATTGTGGAAAATGGAAACGATGGGATAATTATTCTCCAAGATTTTGTACTTAAATATGCGAACAAAATGATGCTGGATATATCTGAATATTCTATTGAAGATGTAATTGGAAAGCCTTTCATTGATTTTGTTTCGTCTGAATATGCAGATTTTATAAAGGAGAGGTATAAGAGGAGATTAAGTGGGGAAGATGTTCCAAACCATTACGAGATTGAGATTATCACAAAGAATGGGAAAGTAATTCCTGTAGACATAAATGCATCTACCATAGAGTATGAAGGCAGAGCAGCAGATATGGCAATTCTCAGAGATATCACTGAACGCAAGAGGGTACAGGAAGAAATGCTACAAGCAAGAATACTGGCAGAGGACTTAAATCGATCCAAAACCGAATTTATAATGAATATGAGCCACGAAATCAGAACGCCCTTAAATTCGGTAATAGGCTTCTCACAGGTTTTGCTTGAACATGCAAACAACATAGATGAAAAACAGGCACATTATATCGAAAATATACATATAAATGGCAAACATCTGCTGGAACTCTTTAATGAAATTATTGACATTTCAAAAATAGAAAATGGGGAAATGGAGTTCCATCCAACAAATTTCTTCATACCTGAGGTTATTGGTGAAATTGAAACCTTAATGAAACCTCTTGCTTTTGAAAAAAAGGTGATTTTTACCCAGGAAATCGATTTTGGAAATATCATTCTAAAAGCTGATAGGGCCAAAATCAAGCATATACTCTATAACCTTGTACACAATGCCATTAAATTCACACCCAAGGCGGGACATGTTGCCATTGAAACAAAGAAATGTGGAGAATCAATGTGCTTTTTTGTTAAAGATACGGGTGTTGGCATTTCACCAACAGATCATAACAAATTGTTTGAACAATTTTCCCAGGTAGATTCGTCCACTACCCGTCAATATGGAGGTATTGGCATGGGGCTAAATATTGTGAAGAGGTTTGTTGAAATACATGGTGGCGAGGTTTGGGTTGAGAGTGAACTCGGAAAAGGAAGTACATTCGGATTTAGTATACCAACTGATCCTGAGAACACATCCCAGTGATCAATTTTAGCTCGAATGCAACTGCGGTAGTAGGCAGCATTTGTATTTTGGCAGTTCATGAGGATGTTCACTTATCATTTTGAATTCATCGCTTTCATCACCTTCTCAACTTCTGCTGCCACGGCCACACTTATACCATCATCAATGAGAGTCTTCATTCTGGCCACTTCAGCACCAAGTTCATCGTTCTGTTCTCTCAACTTCCTATACTCTTCACTCTCAATAGTGTGAACTTCAGTATCCTCGATTGCCAGGAACGGTAGATATTTGATGTACTTCTTCTTGAGAGCATCAGTCTTTGCTCTGTAATAGGCAGACTGTGATTCTTTCAGAGTGTGACCTGAAAGGAAATCCACGAAGAAGATATCGGCACCCCCGTTCAGCATTGCGGAGTAGAAATACTTCCTCATGGTATGACTTCTCACGTACTGCCAGTCCCCGTTAGGAGTGGATTTGCCTGCACGTGTGGCCAGTGTTCTGTAGATGTCCATCAGTCCGTGCAAATTCAATTTACGGTCCACATCATCATGAGTTTTCAGGTATTTGCTAGGGACATCAGATTTTATGAAGATGTAATCATCGTCTGAATAGATCCTCCTCTTCTCGTGCACAATGTCTCGAACTTTCCCACGAATGTTTGGCACTTGGTTTCGCCACTGGAGATAAGCACATATTGCATCACTTGCCTCCGGAGACGTGAAAGTGATGAAATCGTATTCCACTTTGTTTCTTCTCATATCCAGAGTTGCTATCCCGGTGTCCGGATCATAAGCTTCCTAAAAGGTCTTGATTGTTAAATTCAACAGTTCGTTTGCACCCAGTCCACTCGATGTCTGTAACAATATGAGTGCACGACTTCGGATGTCGGTGTGGACAAGAACATCAGTGATATCGTCACGCGAAGGAATTGGTTTATTTTTTTCGAGAACTACAACCTTTTTACTATTTCTATTAATGTTCGGGAGGTCGACATCGAACGCCTTGTAAAATGCTTTCGCAGATCCCACATAACTCTTCACCGTTTTCGGGGCCAGCTCTCTTTCATTCAGACTTTTACGGAATTGAATCAAGTACTTTTTGATATTTCGCTGTCGCATCAACAGGCCTTGTTTGATCTCGTCTTCGGCTTCCTCAAGAAGTTCAGATGGTGTCTTGTCAGTGAAGGCTGTGTACTCCTTCATTCCATACAGATGATTTCTACGCGAGTATGGTTTGTATTCCATACTCTCGAACCATTCGAGAATCAGAGGGTCATCTTCAAGGGTCTTTATGTCCATGATATAATAGATAAACATCTGAATTAATAAATGTTAGGACTTGTCGCAATACCACCAACGCGATCTTCGGCCTGTTCGCCCTCGCAGTGATAGGAAAAACAAGAAGTGGTGCAATGGTCGCCGTAGATGAGCTTCTGGAAGCCGCCAGCCTGACTGCCCAGGATATCATCCTTTTCCTGCTGGTCATTGCCATCACAGCACTATTATCATACATTTCAACAATAGCTATCGGAAACAACATCCACAGGATGCTCGCAAAACTTGATTATTCAATGATCTGCATCACTGTCCTCTTGGGCCTCGCACTGATGAGCCTGCTGTTCACCGGCTTCTTTGGTCTGCTCATCTTTGTGATCGCAATCCCCCTTGGTATGTCTGCGTCGTTCATGAAGATAAGGAAGTCACATGCAATGGGAGTGATACTGTTGCCGGTGATCTTGTATTTTTTGTGATCTACATGAGCAACTATTGAAGTACGGTGCCGGATTTCATAATTGGCAGTGTTACAGGGTTGTCTTCAATGAGTGGTTTTTCGGAGATTTGGGTAGACTAAAATTATGACATACAGTAGGCTGCCATATTAGATCATAAAAAAGAAAGTTGAAATTTCTATGTTGATCAAAAAGAAGAAATTCTCATCCTACTTTAACCCTGCTTTTTTCTTTTATTCTTCAAAAAATGATTGCGGAGTATCCAATTCAATTATTATTCTAATTTATCATTTTTCCCACCTGTGAATGTAACTTTTTTTCAAACAAATCGATAGGTTAAATACTATTGAATATCTTACTCTTTATATTATTCTGATATGTACAACGGAGGGTACCAAATTGGAGGAAATATTAGCATCGACTCATCTTTGTAAAGAAGCAGTTGTTGCAATCGCAATCACATTGAATCTAATAGATAGAACACAACGTACTAGATACGTCAACGTACATGCATTAAGTTGTGATTCTGATGGATCATGTTTGGGTCATATAGAACTTGAAGGAGACGATGAAATTATCAGTGTTGTACCAGCACCTCCAAAAAGTTACCGAGTAACAGGACTCACAAAAGACAGGAAATGGGCGGAGCTCGGTTATGAATTTGATGGTGCAGATCATCCCGACTGGCTTAAAGTGCTTAAAGACGAGTTTTGGTGACCTTGGGCTAAAATATGATTAACAAAGAGGAATAACATCATTGATCCATGGGCTCGAAATTGATCCCGTGGCCACTAAAGAAGACATGATGGTAGTTCTTAAGAAATGTTATGAAACCGAGCTTCTGATCAATATCTTGGACCTTGAATTGCTTTAACTACGTAGACTTTGAAGCAGAGAAAACCCATATCAAAATTACCCTGACAACGCCCAACTGTCCGATGGATGTAATTATTCAGGAATCTCTAATATGACCCTCTTAGAGTACCCCATAACTAACTTTTTTGCCCATTTAGAACTCATATCGATCTTCTGTTTCCTCAGAAATTTGTGCCCTTATTACAATCATTGATATCTAAGTTCTGATTTTTTTAAATGATCAAATATAAATAAAAAAACAGATATCAAATATAATGAGTTCTTTAAGAAGCATTCCTCTTAATATGCCACGCCTGGTGTACTATTCTTAAAGAGCTCGGTGGTAGTATCCTGTTTTTCGTGTATTATAAGACAATTAAGTGACCGCAACAAAAGGTCTGCTTGACACTTGTATAATAACCACAAAAAGCATATATTGCAACCAATAATAGATATTGAGCAACAATCACAAACGGGGTGAGATTTTGAATTTTGGAGAGTTAGTTAAAGGAAAGGACATTGAAGCAGAAACCGCAATGAAGGAGAAACATATACCTACAATCGATATTCTTGAAGGTCATGGGGGAACAGATGCAAACCTTATTCGGGTAATCGTAGGTAAAGATACAGCACATCCAAATACCGTTGAGCATCACATTGCATGGGTAGAACTTTATGGCAGGAAAGATAGCGGCGAAGTCGTTAACCTCGGAAGAGTTAACTTCAGCCCGGGAAATACAAGACCTGACTGCCGGTTCAAGCTCGAGAACATTGGTGAATACAAGGCATTCTGTGCTCTTGGATATTGTAACATCCACGGCCTGTGGGAAAACTGCATTGAGATATGATCGGGTTTAATGCCTGATCATATTTTTTCCTTAAATTTTCAGCTTCATTTAACTCATTCAACTTTAAGCGCATCCAAAGGACATTTTTGAACACACTTCATACAACTGATGCAGGCAGTGTCCCTGACAACATCCTTTTCTGACACATCGATCCACATGGGACATAGCCTATCACATATCCCACATGAATTACAGAGCGAAGGGTCACGCCTTATCTTCCTGATCTTAACAAGGTTCGTCAACGAGGCAGCTGCACCTTCCTTACAGAAATACCTGCATGCAGCTCTGTCCACGAAAAAGGAAAGAAGTATCGACACCGCCATGATCAGTAGCAGACCATCTATTACCACAGTTTCCATAATGATATCATCAATAAACTGAAACTTATGCAGCACCAGAGCGGTTAATAAAAAGAGTAATACTACGTAGCGGAAATACAGTAACGTTTTATGGACTCTTTTCGGAACCAGTGTGTTGTATCTTTTACCCAGGACCCTTTTTCCCATAGAACCAATGATGTTCTGGAACATGCCCCTTGGGCACATCCAGCCACAATAGACCGGACCGAATAGCAGAGCAACGGGAACGGACAGGAGAACAACATAGAATGTTGACTGCGAACCAAAATAGATGAAGATAGCAAGGCCAACGAGCTGTAGGCTCAGCCTGAACCTCTCACCCTTTTCGCTCTTTTGCAATCTTGATGTTATACTACTTGCCGCTTTCAACAGAGCTGCCTCCAATAATAGTTAGGAGTGTGCCGAACAATATAGTTGAAAAACGCCTATCCAATATATAATTTATTAAAGGTACAGCCAAATGTAGGATAGGGGTAATTGAAATGCACACATTTACGAAGATCGTTATATTGGTCACAATAATGCTATCCATAGCAACATCAGGCTGTGCAACCAATGGTACTGATGAACCTGAGCCAATACCGGACATAATTGAGAACCAAGATCATGTGGCAGAGCAAGATAGCACTGACAACATCAACAAAGAGCAGAGCACATTCAAGATATCAACCAGCGCCTTTGAGAACAACGGAGAGATTCCCTCACGTTACACCTGCGATGGGGACAACATTAATCCGGAACTCATCCCCGGCATCCTGCCTAAAGGTACCGAGAACCTTGTCCTGATAGTTGATGATACCGATGCTCCGGGAGGGATGTTCACCCACTGGATAGTATGGAACATTGAGCCGGGATCTATGATCAGGGAGAACACAATTCCGGGAGTGCAGGGACTTAACGACTTTAAGACCACAGACTACGCCGGACCATGTCCACCTTCAGGAACTCATCGTTACTTTTTCAGAATATATGCACTGGACACCATGCTTGATCTTGTATCAGGCTCCACAAGAACAGATCTGGAACAGGCAATGCAGGATCACATCATTGCAGAGGCCGAACTAATGGGAACTTACTCCAGAGAGTAAGAGGAAATGGGAACAAGAATAGAAAAAGAAAAAAGAGACAGAACAATAAGAAGACGGGTTTATTCCAGCAGTTCAGTATCCTCATGAGAATAAGCCGGGGAACAGCAACATAGTATCTTCAATTCCCCCGCCCCCGTATTTTCGATCTTGTGAGCAACACATGGATCGATCAGTATGGTATCGCCGACACTCACTTCGAACACCTCATCCCCCAGAGTCATGAGACCGCTTCCAGTTGTTATATGGTAGATCTCCTCAGACTCATGATGCCGGTGTTCAAGAGTCATGCATCCCACCGGAACGGTTGCCTCGGCAAGGCTTTGACTGTTCTTGCCACCGATGTTCGGATGCATCAATTCACGTATTATCGAGCCATCCTTTGTGGTGAATGGTTCGACTCGCGAGTATTCAGTTCTCTTCATCCTTGCTAAAGTTCTCTATCATTTCAAGCATTTTTTCCTTAATTTCCACAAAGGAAGCAATGCTTTCAGTGCCTGTATCGATAGGAGACTTGCCTTCAAAATCAGCATTCATAAGATCGGGAGAGAATGGTATCTCACCAAGGACAGGAATTCCAAGCTCAGCAAGTTTTGGCTTGACATCAGAAGAAGTGCCCTTGTTGACAACCGCAGCAAGGTTCTTCACACCGATACCGCCTGCAAGTTCCTTGATCCTTCCGGCAGTCTCAATGGAGCGCATGCCCGGTTCCACCACAATGATCATGAGATCGATACCACGAGTAGTTCCACGACCAAGGTGCTCGATACCTGCTTCCATATCCATGATCAGTGCACTGGTGTCCTTTAGCACAACATGGCGAAGAAGTGCTCTCAAAAATGCAGATGCAGGGCACATGCAACCGCTTCCTCCACGCTCTACAGTACCCATTACCAGCATCTTGACACCATCCGGCCCGACAACACCGAACTTGCTCACAATATCGTCCACCTTTGGGTTGTACTTGAACATGCCACCAACCTCGCCGGCACGTTCGTCGATCATCTCCTTATAATCCGTGAGCGGACGTGGTGGTTCAGCTATACCCAGTGAAGATGCAAGGTTCATATCCGAATCAGCATCAATGACAAGTACCTCGTAACCGTCCCTGGCAAGCAGCCTTGCCAGAGTTCCGGACAGGGTGGTCTTGCCAACACCCCCTTTGCCTGTAACTGCGATTTTTACCATTAATAAGACCTCATTGATATTCTATAATGTTCCTGTATATCATCTTTTTATCTTCTATTTTCGTTGGTATATTGTATTAATGACATATAAGTGATATAATTATTTAAACAGGTCTGAAAGTTCAACATAACTATATATGTCACGTCAAAGATATTGTTGGAAAGATTTCCATGGATGAGCGTTCGAAGAAGATACAGCAGATACTGGTAATTATATTAGCTCTGAATCTGCTGGTAGCTTTTGCAAAGATAATCTATGGTACGATCACAAACACGCTCAGCATGAAATCCGATGGCTACCATTCCCTTTTTGACGGGATATCGAACATCGTCGGTATCGTTGCTATCTTTGTCGCAGCAAAACCTCCTGACCGGACACATCCTTATGGACACCAGAAGTTCGAGACCCTTGCATCCATCGTCATTGCAGTGCTGATAATCTTCGTCGGGTTCGAGATAATCCATAATTCTATAACAAGGTTCACATCAGACATACAGCCCAGCGTTACCGGTCTGAGCTTTATTGTCATGATAAGCACAATGGCTGTTAACCTGATGGTAACCGAATATGAAAGAAGAAAGGGTGAAAAGCTTAACAGCGATATCCTGCTGGCCGATTCCATCCATACCAGAAGTGACATATTCGTTTCACTTTCAGTACTCGTGGCACTTGTAGCAATCGAAGCAGGATATCCAATAGTCGATCCTTTAATATCACTGATAATAGCAGCCGTAATTGTCAGGGCAGGTATCAAAATAATAATGGCAAGTTCCAATACATTATGTGATGCCGCCCAGCTTGAAGAAGAAGTTATCTGTTCACTTGCCTCTGAGATAGACGGAGTTCGTGACTGCCACAAGATCAGGACCAGAGGGTGTAAAGGCGACATACATATCGACCTTCACATCATGGTAGTACCTGAACTGACCGTGTCCGAAGCTCATGTGATCTCACATCAGGTCATGGACTACCTTAAAGAGAAACTGGAAGGTGTGACCGAAGTATTGGTTCACATCGATCCATTTACGGAAAAAAAATAAAATAATATTAAATGGAATTGATCAACATGCCCGGAAATACCTTTGGACACTCATTCAGGATCACAACCTGGGGAGAATCACATGGAAAAGCATTGGGAGTCGTGGTCGACGGAGTCCCGGCAGGACTTCCTCTTGAGCCGCAGATGATCCAGAAAGAACTGGACAGGAGACGCCCCGGACAGAGTCAGGTTTCCACACCTCGCTCCGAAGCAGACAGCGTTGAGATACTTTCAGGTATTTTCGAAGGCAAAACAACCGGCACACCAATTTCCATGATGGTGTGGAACAAGGATGCAAGATCAAGTTCTTACGATAATATCAAAGACCTTGCAAGACCAGGACATGCCGATTATCCATACATGAAAAAGTACGGCATCCGCGACTACCGTGGTGGCGGCCGTTCATCAGCCCGTGAGACCATTGGCAGGGTAGCCGCCGGAGCTATCGCAAAAGAGATACTTGCAAAATTCGGGATAGAGGTCATTGCCCACGTAATAGCACTTGGCACAGTATGTGCAAGACCAATGCCCCTTGATGCTATCAGGGACAATCTGGAAAAGACACCTGTAAGGTGTGCAGATATTGAAGCTGCAGAAAAGATGCTCAAAGAGGTCGAAGCAGCAAGAGAAGAGCATGACAGCATCGGAGGAGTCGTTGAGATAATCGCAACCGGCGTTCCGGCGGGTATCGGAGAACCTGTCTTTGACAAACTGGATGCCGATATCGCAAAGGCCATGATGAGCATCGGTGCGGTCAAAGCTGTGGAGATCGGTGCAGGTTATGAGGCTTCACAGATGAAAGGAAGCCAGATGAACGATCCTTTTGTCATGGAAGATGCAATGGTAGAAACTAAGACCAACAATGCAGGCGGAATACTCGGGGGATTGTCCACAGGAATGCCAATTGTCTGCCGCACTACGGTCAAGCCAACACCATCCATTTCATAGCCACAGAAAACTGTGGACATGAAAGAGATGAAGGATGCTGAGATCAATATCCAGGGGCGTCACGACCCGACGATCCCACCAAGAATGGTACCGGTAGCAGAAGCCATGATGGCACTGGTTATTGTTGACCACATGATCAGAAGTGGTCATATTCATCCTAATTCGATGTTGAAGTGATAAGAATCGAAATTAAACAAAAAAAGACTGCTATCGATTATTCAGAGATAGAAGGACAAACGATCAATAGACCATAAGTTGACCAATCAAACAAACCCGCGGTTGGTCCTAATTCATAAACAACTAAAAAAGAAGAAATTATGCCACCGACCTCGGCGGCATTACTCATTTTTATATAAATTCGATCTGACCTTAAATGGTCAGTTTTTCCATTCTTCCAACAGCTTCTTCGAGGCGGTCAACGGACTGTGTAAGAGCAAATCTCACATAACCTTCTCCGTATTCACCAAAGCCGACACCAGGTGTTGCTACAATTCCTGCTTCCTCAAGCAAAAGCTTGGAGAATCCGATAGAGTCATATCCATCAGGTACTGGTACCCACATGTAGAATGTTGCCTTTGGTGCTTTTGCATCAAGACCAATGCCCCTTAAGCCTTTAAGAAGTACGTCTCGCCTCTCCTCATACATAGTGTTCATATCTGCAACACACTGCTGTGAGCTTGACAGAGCTGTGATACCTGCCCTCTGGATAGCATCGAATGCACCGGAATCGATGTTGGACTTAGCCTTTCCAAATCCTGTGATGAGATCCTTATTGCCAACAGCGAATGCAAGTCTCCAGCCGGTCATGTTGTAGGTCTTGGACATGGAGTAAAGTTCCATTCCAACATCCATTGCACCATCTACGCTAAGGAAACTTGGTGCCTTGTAATCATCATAGACCATCTCAGAGTAAGCATTGTCATGAACCACAACAACGTCGTTCTCTTTAGCAAATTCAACGACCTCTTCAAAGAACTTGACATCAGCAGTTGCAGATGTTGGGTTGTTTGGATAGTTCAGGAACATTAGCTTAGCCTTTGCAAGCTTATCTGCAGGGATAGCTTCAAGGTCAGGAAGGAAGCCATTCTCCTCAAGAAGAGGCATGATGTGTGGTTCCCCACCGGCAAACTGTGTTCCGATCTTGTAAACAGGATATGCAGGATCCGGGATCAATGCCACATCACCTGGATTGATGAATGCAAGAGGAATGTGTGCAACACCTTCCTTTGATCCGATAAGTGTAAGGGTCTCTGTTGCAGCATCAAGCTCAAGACCGCGGGATTCCTTGCACCAGTCTGCTACTGATTCCCTGAACTCCATCATACCGGTGTAAGATGGATACCTGTGGGTACCAGGGTCCCTGACCGCTTCACACATTGCATCAACGATGTGAGAAGGGGTTGGCTGGTCCGGGTCACCCACACCGAGGTCGATAACATCGACACCTTTTGCCCTCTGGGCTGCCTTTGCTTCATCGATAGTTGCAAATAAATAAGGGGGTAATGCATTGATTCTGTCTGCGTACATATGTTCACCTTGGTTTTAAATTAAAATATTCACTTAGGTAATGTAGCGCTTCTATTGCTACAAACCTATTTAAAAATCATGGGTGACCGGAAAACAGGTCACCTTCATTTCTCATCCTTTTCCACTGTATGCAATTCATCACCTTTGTCACGCGAAAGGTCCTCATTCATGAATTCAGCTGACTCGGGAAGGGACAGTTCGAACCCTGCGGTCTGATCTATATAGATAGTACCATTCAGAATGACATAATCAAGCACATGGCCACCTTTTTCTCTGCCAGCATCAATGAAATGGAAATGATAACCAGGTACATTTATGCCTTCAACATAGTAAGGCAGCCAGAAACCTACAATACTACCCTCAACATCCTCAAGCTCGAACACAACTTGTTCGTCAGCGATCACATCGATCAGCAAAGGATATGGCTCTTCCTGGGCAGGAACACTACGCACTTTCATATGCTCAAACGTGCCGTCAATTCGGATGGCGTACATCAGGTTTTTTGATGGAAGCATTTCCCCTATCAATGAACCAACTTCAGAGGAGTTCAATGATTCATCCAGTATAATGGACTCATCCGTCTCAAAATAAGTTACAGCGGCAAAGGGCGTAGTGTCGAAATCATTCACAGAATAGGCATACCCATCGGTCTTCATCTGGTAGACCTCACCATCAATAACGATCATTTCGCCATCTAAAGCATCGAATGTCCCAAGACCAAGATCCCCTTGCTCTTTCAGTTCACCGATAGTCATTTGCCCTTCATAGAGACCTTCAAGCAGTGCATCGATGGTCGATGCCTGGAACAGGACATCATCCTGCAAATTGCTTTGGTCAATATTCGGGGTATCCGGAGTATTCGGAGCATCATCAACACAACCGGATAACACCAACATTCCGGATACAAACAATAAACAAACAAATAATTGAACTGCCTTTTTCATTTTTGAACCTCTTTCAGTATAACATAATTAATATGTTTATAAATAACTAATCTGATCGCAATCGTTGTTTGGCTCTTGAAGTCTGGAAAATAAATGTGAAACATATGAAAGTGTATCTAAAAAATAACGTATAATTCTAATAAAACGGCTCACAATAGCAAAAGCAGTTGTACCTGCCAAATTTGGAGTATGGCAAAATTAGTAGATGAAAAATAGGACATCTTTATTTAAAATACGAAACATATATAAGTAATATGCATTTACTGATAAAATGAAAAGATATATATTGGCTTTTTTGGTATGATACCAAAGATGTGCACGAAAAGAAAAAGCTGAAATGATCCCCGCCGCAGGATGGATAGCATGAACAGAAATATCAAACTCATATTAAGTATCTGTACTTTATTTGTAGCTGTATTCATGTCCGGTTGCATCGACCAGACAGAAGAGAATGCCAGTCAGGAAGATGTTCTCGTTGTTGCAGTAAGCATATTACCACAACAGGAATTTGTAGAAAAAATTGCCGGAGACAGGATAAATGTCGTTGTCCTGATTCCACCCGGAGCAAGTCCTGCCACCCATGAACCAACCGCAGGTCAACTGAGGGATGTAGCTGATGCAAGAGCATATTTTACAGTGGGATCAGGATTGCCTTTTGAGAACGTCTGGCTTGAGAAGATCGAGACAGTGAACGAGGACATGCTGATCGTAGACTGCTCAGAAGGGATCCCGATAATTGAAATGCATGAAGAAGAGCATGAAGAGGAACAAGATACTGAGGTAAACGAGGAAGAAACTGGTCACGACCATGGAGGAGTTGACCCTCATATCTGGACATCCCCAATGAATGCTAAGATAATGGTAGAGAACACATACCTTGGCCTTATAAAGATAGATCCTGATAACCGCGACTTCTACTTGCAGAACAAAGATGCTTACCTGAAAGAACTGGACGAAGCTGATGCCAGAATCAGAGCCACTCTTGGAGGAGACGGCGGCAGTTTCATGACATACCACCCTTCCTGGGACTACTTTGCAACTGAATATGGACTCGATATGATAACTATCGAGGAAGAAGGAAAGGAGCCAAGCCCAAAGGACATGCAAAGGCTTATTGATGAAGCCGAAGAGAAAAATATCAAAGTGATATTCGTGCAGGCACAATTCAGCACACAGAGCGCTGGAGCGATAGCATCTGAAATCGGTGGCGAAGTTGTAACAGTGGACCCGCTGGCAAAAGATTACATAAATAATCTTGACATTATCACCGAAGCATTTTCACAGGGCATTACAAAAGACTGAGGGATCAAATGACAGAAGTTATCAGCCTCAAGGATGTATGGGTAAAATATGACAAGCTCACCGTACTGGAAGATGTGAACCTGACCGTTGAAGAAGGAGACTTCCTGGGAATAATAGGACCCAACGGTGGTGGGAAAAGTACATTATTAAAAGTCATCCTGGGATTGATAAAACCACAAAAGGGAGAAGTGAAAGTTCTCGGCAAAAATCCGAAGAAGGCACACCGTACCATCGGATATGTGCCACAGTACGGCCCCTCTAACATTGATTTCCCTATAAGTGTGTGGGAAGTCGTTCTTATGGGACGCCTGGGAACGAAAGGATTGTTCCGGCATTACAATGACGAGGACCTGAAAGCAACACATGAAGCACTCGAAATTGTTGATATGCTCGAGTTTCGCGACAGGCAGATAGGAGAGCTTTCGGGCGGCCAGCGCCAGAGAGTATTCATTGCACGTTCTCTTGTAAGTGATCCAAAGGTCCTTCTTTTAGATGAACCTGCAACAGGTATTGATACCAGGATGCAAAAAGAGTTCTACGAACTTCTGGAGAAGCTTAAGTCAGAGGTGACAATTATCATGGTATCCCACGACATAAGCGCAGTATCGGTCCTTGTTAACAAGATCGCATGCCTTAATGGGAAACTACATTACCATGGCTCAAAGGAGCTTATACCCGAAGATATTGAACAATCCTACGGATGTCCTGTAGAGCTTATTGCGCACGGAGTCCCACACAGGGTATTACATAAACATTGAGAGGAACTTCAATGATAGAGCTTTTACAATACGAGTTTATGACAAATGCCCTTATTGCAGGCTTGCTGGCAAGTATCGCATGCGGGATAATTGGCGTTTATGTTGTGGTAAAGAAGATCGTATTCATCAGTGGCGGTATCGCACACGCTTCCTTCGGAGGTATTGGTATCAGCTACTTCCTCGGGATCAACCCAATATTCGGTGTTCTCCCCTTCAGCCTTTTCTCAGCCCTGACAATGGGAACCATCAGTAAAAGATCGGATGTTCCGGAAGACACTATCATTGGAATTCTCTGGTCTCTTGGAATGGCGATAGGGATCATATTCATCGGATGGACACCCGGTTATGCACCTGACCTTATGACATACCTGTTCGGTAATATATTGACCGTGCCAGGTTCGGATATCTACCTGATGCTGGCACTCGATGCAGTGATAATAGGTACTGTATATGTACTTTATAAAGAGTTCATGGCACTGTGCTATGATGAGGAGTTCTCCAAAGTATCAGGAGTTCCTACGGAAAAATTATACCTTTTGCTACTATGCCTTATTGCACTGACAGTCGTAGTGATGATACGCGTGGTCGGACTGATACTTGTGATAGCCCTTCTTACGATCCCTGCAGCATTGAGCCGTCAGTATACCAGCAACATGAAGACCATGATGTATCTCTCCATACTGTTCGGTGCTACATTCACCATAACCGGATTGATATTATCATACTATTTTGATATCGCATCCGGTGCGACCATCATTATAGTAATGGCCACTGCATACCTTTTAAACATAGCATTACAGAAATGGAAAACAGTTTCAGACAACTGATATGATAGCCTAGATATTAAAAGGTGTAATGACAATCAATATCGAACATGTAGAAAGATTAGCTTCTGAATGTTCCGGATACCTTTGCAACAGATGTGTTCAAGCTTTACGGAATTGAGATCGAAAAGCTTGAAATGTATTATAAACACGGACATTCATACCGCCATTGAAGCATTTACTTGATGATTCAGCATGTTTCCAACAAAATTTTAGTCCTGGAAATACTCTTTTTTTGCATAATGTGCATGAAATTTGACAATTATGTATAAATTAAAATACAAAAAGATGTGACGATCTTAAATATAATAATTCTATTAGTAATATTAAAATTAGAAAATTAAATATTTTTTCAGTAACGTTAATATCGCATTATCCGCTTTTAAGATTGGAGTCATATGAATTGGATGCAGATCCCATTAAGATCTAAACTTGTTCTTGCTGCTGTTGCAGGAGTTCTTCTTGTAATGGTACTGACAACTACTATCACGATAACAACTCAGATCTCAGTGCAGGAAGAGCTTGCTCATCAGCAAGCCATTGAGATCACAAAGAGCTATGCGAACAAGTTCGATGGAGACATGCGTTCCGACCTTGCGATCGCTCGTTCGATCAGCTCCACGCTGAGTGAATACGAGTCATCGGACAGGGATGAGATTAACAGGATACTATACGCGATCCTGGAAGATAACCCACATCTTTTGGGAACCTATGTGTGCTATGAGCCAAATGCTTTTGATAGCAAGGATACTGATTTTGCAAACTTTGAAGGTTATGACAGCACCGGCAGGTTTGCACCATACTGGCACAAGATCAATGAAAGCATTGGACAGGACTATTTGCAGGATTGCGAAAGTTATGATTACTACCTCTATCCAAAGGTCTTCAAAGAGGCTGTGATCACCGATCCATACTTCTACGACGGAATATTTATGGTCAGCTATGCATCGCCCATAATAAAAGACGGAGAATTCATAGGTGTCGGAGGAGTTGACGTCTCATTGGACTATATGGATGAGATCGTAAGTCAGGTCACAGCATTCGACACAGGGTATGCCATCATGACCGGCAGTTCCGGGCTTATACTCTCCCAGCCACATAATAAGGACTGGATCGGATACAAGACGATCTATGATTATGGAAATGATGAACTCTCCAAGGCTGCAGAGGATATCAAACATAAGAAAAGTGGTTACGTCAATACGATCGATCCGGTCACCGGCAAAGAGATCGTAGTTTTCTACGAGCCAATAGAGTCTAAGAACTATGGTTTTTTCCTCGTAATACCAAAAGAGGAAATGCTTGAAGGTACTTTTGCAATCAGGGATAAGCTGATAGCGATCGGAATCCTTTCGATTTTCTTTACAAGTATTGCAGCATACCTTGCTTCACGAACTGTAACCGGATCTATAGACGATATTGTAAATGATTTTAAGGAAATGGCGGATTCCGTAGCTGATGGAGAATTGAACATCAGGGCTAACACGCATATCGACGAGGATTTCAAGAAGATACCGGAAGGTCTCAACCATATCCTCGATGGAGTAGTGGTGCCGATACATGAAACTACAAGAGTTGCAGTTGAACTTTCAAAAGGGCATTTAGATGCCCGGTTCGAAGGTGAAACTGAAGGAGAATTCAATCAACTCGCCCAATCGATCAATTATTTCGCTAAACTTTTAGATGTCATCATAAATGAGTCTAATGAAGTTCTTTCAGCAATGGAAAAGGAGGATTTCTCCCGGAGAGTACATTTCCACGGTCATGGCGACCTGAAATTACTTACAGAAGGTATCGAACAGACACGCCTGTCACTACAACAGGCAAGTATCGATCGCCAGATAGCGGAACAGGAACTTAAAGAGTATGCACGGAAGCTAGAACAGTCCAATGAGCTTAAAGACATGTTCACAGACATTATGCGTCACGATCTGTTAAACCCTGCAAGTGTCATAAAAGGATTTACAGAACTGCTTCTTATGACCGAGGAGAATGAGCAGACAAAACGGTTCCTCGAAAGGATATGGAATAACAATAATAATCTCATTGAAATGATCCACTCCGCTGCAGAGTTTGCTAAAGTGGAAAGCTCCGATGAACTTGAACTCAAGTTACAGGATATAACAAATATCATCGAACATTCAATGGAGATACTGACCACACAAGCCAGTAACAAAGAGATGGTCATCGAATTCAATGAAAAGGAACCACATTATGTGCTGGCCAACCCGATCATTGAAACTGTGTTCACTAACCTGATCTCAAATGCGATCAAATACAGTCCTGAAAAAAGCGAAGTTGTCATCGAGATCAAAGAAAGCGGGGAATTCACAGAAATCACGGTCACTGACTTTGGCGAGGGTATCAAGGATGAACATAAAACAACTGTCTTTGATCGCTTCAAGAGAGTGAACAAAACAGGAGTAAAGGGATCAGGACTTGGGCTTGCCATCGTCAAGAGAACCATTGAGCTCCATGGAGGAGATGTTGGCGTGAGAGATAATCCTTCAGGAAAAGGTTCTGTATTCTTTGTGAAGTTGAAAAGATATACCGATGAGCTCGAAGATTAAACTGGCAAAACTTATTAATTCGAACAAGATCAATTTAATTATGGGATAAGTTGTAGCTATTCAAGCGGATATCCACATAATATGATCATTGCCTACGAAGATTGATGTCCCATACCCACTAGCAGTAGCTTCAATAAGTAACTGAATATGTGCGGGGAGATTTTATGAAAGGTTTGCCAGACAAACTGCTTAATAGCCTGTATAAAGGAATCTGGGCTGTTGATATCAACAACAAATTCATCTATTTCAATGAAGGAATGGAAGAAATAACCGGCCTTTCACGAAATAAGATCATTGGAAAGGATCTTAAATACTTCATGGAGCTGGCACAGCTCAGTGTGGGGGATGAAGGACATTTCAGGGAATTGGCAGTTCGTGTAAAAGATACGCTGAAACCTTCCCGTTACCACTCATTACAATTTCTGACACCCGAAGGGAAGCTTAGCATCCAGAGCGGGCATATTTTCCCGATGATAAACAGGGATGACAAGTACTCCGGAATAATATGTACTGTGGAGAGCTTTTCAGAGCAGAAGATCCGTGAAAAGACCTTCAAGGATATGTTAAGCTCAAAGAAAAAACTTGAAGATATCTACAAGAACAGTCCCGTGGTTGCATTCCTCTGTACAGCAGAAAAGGACTGGCCGATTGAATTCATTTCAGATAACATATCCCAATTTGGATACACACCCGAAGATTTTACATCAGGGCGACTTATATTCGGAGATTTAATCCATCCGGATGATCTTGATCTTGTACGCATGGATGTCTCAAAACTTGAAGGTGAAGGAAAGCAGTTCTTTTCAATGGAATATCGCATGCTGACCAAGTCCAGTGAGATAAGATGGGTAGTTGAAAGATCGCTACTTGGATTTGATGAGGAGAAGAGGCCATCCTATTACCAGGGCATCTTCATAGACATTACCGAACGTAAACTGGCCGAAGAAGCCCTTCTTGAAAGTGAGAAAAAGTACAGGTTCATTTTCGAGAACTCGCCACTTGGAATACTCAATTTCGACGATAATGCAAACATAAGCCATTGTAATGATAATATTGTAAAAATCATGGGTATTCCAAAGGACAGGGTCATCGGTATGAACATGATAAGAGACATCGATGATAGGGAGATGAAAGAAGCTGTCAAGGCGATTTTCTCGAGAAAGTCCGGGCATTACGAGGGAAAGTACAGGAACCCCTTAAGCGGAAAGGTCACGCCTATAAAAGCCGATTACAGTCCGAACATCTCAGATGATGGAAAACTGCTGGGTGGTGTAGGGATCGTTGAGGATATCACAGCCCGCATAGAAGCAGAAGAAGCACTGAAGAAGTATGCAGAGGAACTTGCAGCTGCCAATGAGGAACTCAAGACCCTCGACAGGATGAAGGACCAGTTCCTGTCCAATGTAAGCCATGAGCTGAAAACGCCTCTTACATCGATCAAAGGTTATACCGAACTTATCTCCGAAGAATCTCTCGGACCTCTGACCGATAAGCAGAAAGAAGTGGAAACCACCGTACTTCGAAATGCTGAAAGACTTAAGAGACTTGTGGAATCGCTGTTATTCATAAGCAGGGTACAGTCCGGCAATGTGAAATACGTGTTTGAGCCAACCTCGATTGCAGAGATCATCGACATGACACTCCTTGACCTTAAGATACAGATCGATCAGAATAAACTCAATGTGAAGAGGAGGATCCCGGACAATCTACCGTTAATAAACGGTGATAAGGACAAGCTCACAGACATGATCACCAATATCGTGGACAATTCCATCAAATTCACACCCGAAGGCGGAACACTTACCTGCACTGTTATAGAGGAAGAGGAATACCTGCACATTATCCTGAAAGATACAGGCATCGGAATACCCCCCGACCTCATCCCCATGCTCTTCCAGCGTTTCTACCAGATAGATGCCACCAGAACACGCAAATATGGTGGTACAGGTCTTGGGCTATATATTTGTAAGGAGATCGTTACAGCCCACAAAGGCAAGGTGTGGGCAAAAAGCGAAGGTGAGAACAAAGGAACGGAGATCCATATCCAGTTGCCTAAATAAGTAGGATTTCCTGGCTTCTGCTAAAGCTTCCCCTTTTTTCATTTAATACCCATTTATCCCTGGTTTCATCAATAGACACCGGGATGTTAAAGGAAACCGATTCGTTTTTAAGTCTTTGTGGCATACCACGCTACATAACCTGATAAATATGTAGGTATTAGATAATCCCGAGGTATTTAATGAGCGATATTTTAAGAAGAGGACGACTGGCGTCCGTCCCTGATGAAGAGATCATAGAGTACACCTCATCAATGAGCGCTGACAGGTGGATATTCAATTCTGATATCCTTGTAGATCTTGCACACACGGTCATGCTCAAAGAGAGAAATGTGATAAAGGCAGAGGACTGCCGGAAGATACTGGAAGGTCTCCTTAAGATCAGAGAGGAAGGCATCGAGAAGCTCGACCACACTTATGAGGATATTCACATTTCACTTGAATCAAGGCTCATTGACATGGTAGGAGAAGATACCGGGGGACGTATGCACTCCGGAAGGTCACGCAACGACGAGGTTGCTACCTGCATCAGGCTTACGCTCAGGGATGAACTCTTATTGATCATGGAAGACCTGATCGGACTGCGCAACACGCTGATAGATGTAGCTTCGGAAAACGTCGAAACGCTCATGCCGGGATTCACACACCTGCAACACGCACAGCCAACCACACTGGCGCACCACCTTACAGCACATGCAAATGCCATCGGTCGTGACTTTGAGCGCACAAGGGACTGCTACTCACGCGTGAACAGAAGCCCGCTTGGTGCTGCTGCTTTTGCATCCACAGGCTTTGACCTTGACAGGGAGAGGACAAGAACACTTCTAGGTTTCGACGGTATCGTTGAGAACTCCATGGATGCCGTAAGCTCCCGGGATTTCCTGATAGAGACAGCATCGGTTTTCGCAAATCTCATGATAAACCTTAGCAAAATGGCCGAAGAGCTTGTGATCTGGTCCACATCCGAATTCGCGTTCATTGAACTGGATGACAGGTATGCATCCACTTCATCCATAATGCCTCAGAAGAAAAATCCTGATACTGCTGAACTGTTGAGAGGAAAGAGCGGTGTTGCCATAGGTTCATTGATGTCGCTGATATCAATCTGCAAGGGATTGCCATTAAGCTATAACCGCGACCTGCAGGAAGCAACGCCGAACATCTGGCGCTCCTTGAAGACAACGAGGACATCGGTCAGGGTCATGAGCGGAATGATAGCAACTATGAATATCAACAAGGAAAACATGGCAGGCCTGGCAACAGCAGGTTTTACAACTGCAACCGAACTTGCAGATACCATGGTGCGTGTCTGTGACATTCCATTCAGGACAGCACATCAGATCGTTGGCGTGCTTGCACGTGGAAATGGAGAACCGACACTTGGTGAGATAGATGCAGTCGCCCACAATGTCATTGGAGAGAGCTTAAGCGGAAGAGGACTTACCGAGCAGATGGTCACCGAGGCGCTTGACCCGATACTGAACGTCAGGAAGCGAACTGTGACCGGCGGACCATCCCCTGATGCCATGCAGCAGTTGATCAGCAATTGCAAGGCAAGATCAACAGAGGATGAGGACAGCCTCAATGAACTGAAAACTAATGTTGACAGCGCTATGGAAACACTGTTCGGCGTCGTAGATGACTGCAGGAATACCTGAGAAGTGTGAAAATTACGAACGATCATATTGATGAGGGATTATGATGGATTTTGAACTTGGCGACAGGATAAGGATAGAGAAGGACAGAAATGTTTACGAAGGCATCGTGATGCCAACAACGACCGATCATGTTGTGATCAAGATGGTCAGTGGATACAATGCAGGTATCAACCCCGAAGGCGCAACGATAACACTGCTTGAGAAAGCTGATCCGAAAAAAGCATCGAAGAAAGAGAAAGAAGGAAAAGTCAAACCATCAAAGAAACTCCCAAAGGTCACCATCCTTTCCACCGGCGGAACGATAGCCAGTAAAGTGGACTACCGCACAGGCGCTGTTACCGCACAATTCTCTGCTGACGATATCGTTGATGCCATCCCGGAGATCACAGAGATCGCAAACATCAGCGGAAGGGTTGTTTACAACATCCTGTCCGAGAACATGAAGACCGAATACTGGACAGAACTCGCCCGCGCTGTCGCCGAAGAGATCGAGAACGGTGCTGACGGCATCATCGTTGCCCACGGAACTGACACCATGATGTACTCCGCAGCAGCCCTGTCGTTTATGCTCAAGACCCCGGTACCCATCGTCTTCGTGGGCTCCCAGCGCAGTGCTGACAGACCAAGCAGCGATAACGCTATGAATGCCATTTGTGCCACAAAGGTCGCTGTCAGTGACATTGCCGAAGTATGCGTGGTCATGCACGACACCGCCTGTGACGACAGGTGTGCCATCCATTACGGTACAAAGGTCAGGAAGATGCACACATCCAGAAGAGATGCATTCCGTTCCATCAATTCCGACCCTATCGGCTATGTGGACTATTCCACAAAAAGAATCGAGACGGTCATGCCATACACAAAACGCGGCACCCATGAACTGGAAGTTAAAGCCACCCTTGAACCAAAATGCGCCCTGGTAAAATTCGTACCCGGTGCAGACCCGGACATCCTCTCGTACTACATCGACTCCGGCTACAAGGGACTCGTCATAGAAGGAACCGGACTGGGCCATGTATCCACCGACTGGATCCCGAATATCAGGCGCGCTACAGAAGCAGGACTCCCAGTGGTCATGACATCACAGTGCCTCAACGGGCGTGTATGCGACCGCGTCTACGACACTGGAAGAGATATCCTGAAAGCCGGTGCAATAGAAGGAGAAGATATGCTTCCAGAGGTCGCTTTGGTGAAGCTTATGTGGGCACTTGGACAAGACAGAGATGCTAGTGAAATCGCTGCGGCTATGGGGACAAGTGTTGAGAACGAGATAACAGAATGTACGTTGAAGTGAGGGAATTGCTTCAACTGATTCTTTTTTTAAGTAAATTGAATTAAAAAGAGAGTATTCGGTGCAGTTATGCACCATTATTTTCTAAATTTTAGAATATTCGACTGTGGCACTACATCGAGTGCTCACATTCCAAGTGCGTACGCTGCAAGAACAGCAGCAACAATTATACCAATCGCAAGCATCGTGATCTCAGCAATAGCTAAAGATGCTGCATTTTCGTTATTTATTATTTTAAACATTTTATGTCCTCCAATATGTGTACAATGTATAATTCCCATTTAAACATTGGCACATCTTCAGAAATTAATAATTCATTTCTAATTGTCATTAGATGTAAGCTAAGAACAAATCGTGTAAAAATCCAGATAGATAATGGGAAAAATAGAAATTATTTCAGTTATTAGACATCAAATTATGAATCTCAAAAAAGACCCGACGGTTTGGAGTGGTTCATTTATTCAAACAGAGCACATCAATAAATCGATGAAAGCATGTTGTTGCGGCATTAAGCTGGAATTAAAGAAAAAGGATGATGCATGACTGCACCATACTTAGAACCTGACATCGATGTCAGTTATCATCTGCTGACTGGAAACGTCAACGAACTTAACCGTTCCAGTTTCCCCAAAGGCAACGATATCAGCCAGATCCCCTTCAGCATTTTCATTAGTAAGGTGCGTAGCGGTACCAATTGCAAACCCACCAATCTCATCGACCTCATTGAAAATGTACAGGGATTCACCGGCTTTGAATTCCAGATCATCGTCAGTTGTCAACAGGGTCACATCAACCACTTCACCGTCAACAACCATCTTTGTGTTTGAGGAAGCGAGGTAAAGTTCATCACCGCCCTGATGTTCGAGCATGATGACAGAATGGTCACCCATACTGTACGAACTTGCCCTGACACCTGCCTGAGGTGCCACATCGCCGGTACCCAATCCGAGAGAGAATGCTATGATGATAGTAGCAACGATGATTCCTACTGCAACCATCATGATTTCAGCGACTACTGGTGACACTGCGTCTTCATTTACATTAATGTTGAACATTTGGAGATTCTCCGATATTATATAGAATATATGTATAAATAGGAATATAAGTATTTGTAGGTTGTTTCTTTTACTCAATTATATGAAGATTCATTTAGAAATCAAAACAATTGTTGAGTAAGAATGAAGAAGGGTGAAATTAATTAAAACAATCGATTTTAATGATTAGTTTATTTTTGGAAATTAATAAAATTTAAAAAAAAAGAATGGTGCTAATTTTAGCACCATGGTTTCATTGAATTTAGAACCTGACATCAAGGTCAGCAATCATCTGCTGGCTGGCAACATCGATGAACTTTACGTTAATTGTATCACCAGAGGCTGCAACATCAGCTGGCGTTCCAATTGCGGCAAAAGTAGTGCTGTTTCCTAAAACATCAGCAGTACCATTATTATACAGATATAGAGTTTCTCCAGCTTCAAAAGTCAAAGAATCATCGCTTACAAGATCAAGACCTACAACATCACCAGCAATGCTAACTCTTGTGTTTGATGAAGCAAGATTAATTTCATCTCCACCCTGGTGCTCAATAAGTACGACACTAGTACTGTTATCAACTTCTGCACTTGCCCTTACACTTGACTGTGGTGCCATCTCGGATGGTCCCATTCCAAACACGAATGCTGCGATAACAGCAGCAAGGATCACAGTGATTGCGACCATCAGGATTACACCGATGACCGGAGACACTGCATCTTCATTTCTGTTCATTTTAAACAAATTATATTCCTCCACTTTTATATAGGCTTAGTTTAATTAATACTTTTCTGTTGCTTCTTCTGTACTACTTTCTCTAGCTTGTGAGTCCACATCTCATCACTCATTTCAGTGTACTCGCACTCAAGATAGTGCTGAACCGCTGTACTCAGGGCATCCTTTGTAGAGGGTTCTTTGGTCTTTTTCTTAAGTTCTTCAAGCTGATCCTCAGTAAGCACAGTTTGTGCATGTACTATTTTCATGAGAACTGTCTCCTGATAAGATAATCATGAGAACATACACATCATAGCTCTCATCATAATAATAATAATGATAATATAAGTATAAAACTATTTCGCCAAACAAAATCAGACAAATAAAATCCAATTAATAGATATGAAGAATAAATATAATAACTATTGCATACTGACAAACGTACATATATTCAAAAACAGTGTCAATCGAACGAATTTAGGAGTAGGACAAGTAATAATAGAACTGTCAATAAATAAAACACAGCAACCAAAAAAATAGAAAAGCTCCTTAGAAAGGAGCTTTTGATCTGATGTAATGAACTTATGTAATGATCTTATCGAGCTGACCGGATTCGATGGCGCGGCGGATCTCGAAAGCCACACGCCTTCCGGTGCTCATTGGCTTGCGCCAGAGGGTGTTGCCGTATGGATGACCTACGGACATGTGAACATTGGTGCCGCCACCCACTCTTGGGGCAACATCATATATGTAGAAGTTCAGGTCCTTGTCAATGCAGGTCTGGAGACAGAACGGACCGATAACTCCAGGGTCATAGTATTCCTTGGATGCTTTTATGTATGCCTCTGAGAGCTTGAAGACTTCCTCGAGGAGAGATTCACGAAGTGTTGCAGAATTGTGTCCGCAGACTGTATACTCAGGAGTAAGCTGGTGCTCTGCGAGGGTCATCTGCTGTGGTGCAGGGAGCCTGACATGACCGTCAAGGCTTGTCTCGAACCTCCAGTCAATACCGAGCAGTTCTGTCTTGTTCATCTCTTCTTCTATAGGGGAGTAGAACAGGTCGAAATTGAACACAGGACCAATGATGTAGCGCTCGATCCTCGCATCTTTGAGAGCTTCTCTTGTGATTACGCCCTGCTTGATCAGGGACTCGGATTTCTCCACATATTCGCTATAGGTTCCTGCTGTGAAGAAACCGCGCTCAAGCTTTTTAACTGCGTGAGGGAGCTTTACCATCACAAGCTCGTCGATGTCTTCAGGATCGTTGATGCGCTCAGGGAAGGGGAGACCTGCCTTTTCCAGAAGCCAGTAGTAATCCTGGTCAAGACCTCTTTCCTCACTGCGGAGCATATTCCTGCTACCGACCATCGGTACACGGAAATCGTCCTCCACCGCATCGATGTCACAGTATGATGTGAATGACCTGTTAGGAACGAAAAGAATGTTGTCATCCACGAGTTTCTGCTGGTTCTCAGGACGCAGTATCTCATCGAACCTGTCATATACAGCATAATCATCAACAATGCCGCGTACAACATTATTGTCAGCGTCCCTCTTGGACTTGAAGTAATCAGTATATGTCTTCTCACGGCCGGACTGGCATATCGCGAAGGTCTCAAACCCTTCCTCGATAGCGCCGTCATAAACATCCAGCCCTGAATGGGAAGCAACTGCTCCGATCTTGATATTATCAGTGTAATAGCTTTCAGCAATCTCAATAATCTCTTTCCTGTCGATCATCCTTTGTTCTCCGGGTTTTTGTGATACAATAGTTAAGTGGTTATAAAAGACTTATTCTTGCATATCAGATAAAGCACTGCATTCCAATACAAAAATAACAAAAAGAGAAGATCACAAAGACGGGTCATCCAAATTGTGATCAAATTGTGATCAGATAGTGCCGGTATATAGACCGATCACAACAGGCGTAATAAAAGTCTCAATTCCGGCTGCCAGCAAAAGCATAGGCATGATAAAACGGAAGAACACATTTATCCCCTGCTTAAATTCATCTTTAATATCGACATACCTACCTGCCAGAGCTTTCAGGACATTGATCCCCATCCTCAAACCCATAGCTGCGGAGATCAGTATCATCGGAAGCTCGATGATACCATGAGGCATGATCCCCAGTAATATGTAGGTAAACCCGTTCTCCTGAGATTCAAGATAGGTCACGACCCCAAGGATATAGCCATTGGAGATAACGAACAACAAGGGAATCAGACCAAAACCCAACCCCAGTACAAAGGCCATCAGGCTCTTGATCGCATTGTTAAAGAAAATGAACAGCATGATCTCTAAAGGCGTCATGCTCATGATAAGTTCAACAAGCCCCTCCAGACCTTCCAGCGCAATATCAGAAGATGCAGGGTTCAATGCAGTGTAGAAATAGCCGGCAATACCAGATAATACGAAAAGCACGACAACTGCAGAGATCTCAGGTATCAATCCGGAAAGGTAGTTACCTACATTGCACAAACCTCTTGCACATATCTGCCCATCCTCAAAAGCCAAATTTTCAGCATCTTTCACTGCAGCATCGTCCATCACGACCTCATCAATTGTAGTGTCGTCCATTGCCATCATATCCCAAGAGCCATACGAATAGTGTTCCTGCATGCAGGAGAAAGGCCCAGTATTATTATCACCATTTTTACAAATGTCCTCAGATTCCTTGACTCTTCGTCTGCAGTGAACTGTGTGTCCAGAATATAGATCACTGGCAGGAATATAGCCAGTTTCAGAGGATACATCACCAGAGCGGTCCCTGTCAGATCAATAAGATAGGCAGGTACGACATGTTTCTCATAATAACCAAGGGTGTCAACTCCAATAAAGGTTGAGGATGCATCAAGCAGATGTGCCCAGATGATCATCAGATTGAGATGGTCATTTATGTAAGGCCAGCCGACCTTTTCCAATAGGAAATAGATCGCTCCGGCAAACAGTGTTCCTGAGGAAACAATTGCAATAAGACTGAACGGACGCTCCATATCTTCTACAACAAGAAGAGCTATTATGTTCAGTACGAACCAGCCAAGTCCCAGTAATGCAAAGGACCTGTTCCAGTCAGTGACCCTGCCTGATGAATAAAGCCATCTTGAAAAAAGAAGGCATATAACAGTACCAACGAACACCACGAAATAGATGTTCGGGGTTATGAACAGGTAACTAAAAGGAGGGTCAAAGATACCGGCATCCTCCATGACCCTTAGTGAAGACCCTGCTAGCACAAAGGGAACAATGGAGAAGACGAATCTTTCATCCACCTTAACATTCCATTTGTCGAGCAGTTTTGCCACTGCAAATACACAGATACCAAGGATCAGTGCCCATGTAAGAGTATTTACCGGATTATATCCACTATCCTGAAAAATGGGATCAAGATAGTACTCGTTAACAAATTGCATAATTTTATCTACGAACGGACACATTGGTTATCACTTGACAGAGTTATAGGAACAACCTAATAACACTAATACTTATTAATATATGGTTTCAGGAATATCAGAAAACCATATACATATGGACGTGACGCAGGATATGAACGCACAGAAGAAATGGATGCAGCTCCCAAGGGATGTCGTGATCGGACATGGTGTCATCGATGATGTTAAGAATGTCTGCGCAGACCTCAAACTTACTGACAATGCATTGATAGTAACAGGCAAGAGCACCAGAAAGATAGCAGGCGACATTGTCCATGATTCATTGGTAGACAGCGGACAGAATGTGGAAATGATCGTTTCTGAATCTGCTTCCATGAAAGAAGTTGACAGAGTAAGAAAACAGGCGATCGATTCCGACGTGAAATACCTTCTTGGAGTTGGCAGCGGCAAATCCATTGATGTTGCAAAACTGGCAGCAACTGAGATCGAAGTACCATTCATAAGTGTGCCAACAGCTGCATCACACGATGGTATAGTCTCATCCAGAGCATCCATAAAAGATGGGACAAAAACAGCATCCATCCAGGCAAATGCACCCATGGCGGTCATAGCTGATACAGAGATCATTGCAAATGCACCCTACCGGCTGCTGGCATCCGGGTGCGGAGATATTATTTCCAACTGTACAGCAGTTCTGGACTGGCAACTTGCAAATCGCCTGCAAAATGTGCCATTCAGCGAATATGCTGCAGCACTCTCAAGCATGACAGCACAGATACTGATCGATTCTGCAGATACCATAAAACCGGAACTTGAAAGTTCTGTTCGCATGGTGGTCAAAGCACTTGTTTCGAGTGGTGTTGCAATGAGCATTGCAGGTTCTTCAAGACCTGCATCTGGATCCGAGCACATGTTCAGCCATGCACTTAACAAGGTAGCACCCATACCGGCACTTCACGGCGAACAGTGTGGTGTTGGAACCATAATGATGATGTACCTGCATGGTGGTGACTGGAAAAGGATACGGGATGCACTTAAGATCATAAACGCCCCGGTAAGCGCAGAGGAGATGGGAATTGAAGATAAGTATATATTAGAAGCACTTGTACTCTCACATACCATCCGTCCCGAAAGATATACGATACTTGCCACAGGCCTGACACCTGATGCTGCCGAGATCGTTGCGAGGAAAACAAAGGTAATATCCTAAAGCGCTACGATAAGCAGAGAAGACAGGATAAGCAATATTATCGGAACATGGGACATAATACTTACAATAAACATCATACTTACATACATTATTACAGTTTCATAATACACAAGGTGATTAAATGGAGGACATGGATACCGCTATAACACTCATTGGAACCAGGCTTGCAAAGGAAGGCGAAGAGTTCTTTTTCGAAGGTGAGACACCCGAATGCGAACATTGCAAGTTGAAGAACACCTGCATGGGTCTTGAAAAAGGAAGAAAGTACAGGATAGTCAATGTAAGGAACCAGACCACCCATGAGTGCTTTGTCCATGATACCGGCGCATTGGTAGTGGATGTCATTAAAGCACCCATAATTGCAGCAATTGATTCCAAAAAGGCGGTTAAGGGCGCAACTATCCGATACCAAGCCCCTAATTGCGATGGTGAACTGGATTCTGAGACATATGACCTCTGTTATCCAAAAGGCCTTCGTAATGGGGACAAATGCACCATCAACAAAGTGATGGAGAGTGTGGATATCGAATCAGAACAACCGGGTTCACTTAAAAAAGTAGAACTACTACTTTGAAACGATTCGAATGTCTTTTATATGAATACTGGAAACATGTCCTACATAAACCTATAAGTGACAATAAAACGAGGTATCAAGATGCCAGAATCTCATGAAAAGATCGATCATGAATTTTATACAACCGACCGCTGGAACAACTGGCTTGGCCAGGTAAAGGAAAGCGGATTCGAATTTAAGGAAGAAGAAAGCTCTGAAAAGGAAGGTGCTGTTTTTGTGAACATGACAGATGATATAATTCTGGCATGTCTCAAAGTAATTGCAAAGTATGAAAGCAATGCACTCCCTGCAGAAGATGCCATGGCAATACTTGATGATATCAAGGAGATAGCACTGACAGAGGTCGAACCAATATCCGAAGATATTGACCTAATGATCGAATCTCTTCAGACATCGCTCATGGGAAGTTTTGCTGGATTTGAATGTTACATTAGCAAAGACTTCGACAAGGAAACAGATATCGGCGAACTTATCAACGCAGCAGTGGAATCAGAAGAAGCAGAAGAAATTGATTCTGCGATTTACTGTGTAGCCCAGGTAGGAGCACTTGTACTTGACGGTAAAAAACTCCCCGAATCTTCAATGGAAGAGCTACCATACGGACTTGTTGCAGAATGGCTCGATGGTATTGATTCTATCGAAGCCGCCATGATAGGGTCTGACAGCTATAAAGAAGATGATGGCAAATACGACGACGCCTGATCTTTTTTAATCTTTTATTTTTTATGTTTTTTTAAGTGATCCTTTTGTTGGTTGTTTCTTTTTTCGTTGTTTACTTACTTATTTGCATAGTTATATTTCGTTCAGTTTAACAATTGAACAATAATCGATAGATTGATCAATCGATCGGCCGATCAACCAACAATCAATCAATCAATCAATCAATCAATCAATCAGTTTCCCAGATATTCAGCGAATAAAATCCGAATTGTTTTTATGTAATTAAATTATCTATGGAGTAACACAAATGGTGTACAAACGTATGAACACCGTTAACATCAAAATTAAAATATCAGAGGTAATAAAAATGAGCGAAAAAATCGGAATCTTAGCTATTGGACACGGAAGCAGACTGCCTTACAACAAGGAAGTTGTTACAGAGATCGCAGAAACAATTGCAAAGAAGCACCCTGAATATGTCATCAAAACAGGCTTCATGGAGAACTGCGGCCCATCCGTAGAAGAAGGACTTGCATCTTTTGAAGGTACAGGTGTTACAAAGATCGCAGCAGTACCAATATTCCTTGCATCAGGCGTACACATCACAGAAGATATCCCTGAGATCCTTAAGCTTGACCCTGAAACAAACGAAGGTAAATTTGCAGTAGATGGAAAGGAAGTTCCTGTCGTCTATGGTAAACCACTGGGTCACCACGAACTCCTTGCAGACCTTGTGTTCGATAGAGCATCAGAAGTGCTATAATTTCAACATACAGAATATGACTGCAGGTCAGAGGGATGCTGTCGTGCTCGACCTGACGCACGCCGGCATACCAATTGCAAAAGAAATGGTGCGACTTGGATACAATGTTCGTGCCATTGATGTCTATGACACACTGGACAAATCAACAATTTCTGACCTGCAGCAGATATTCCCTGTTCTTTCTTCAAATGAAACTTTTGAACTTAAACCTGCAGAAATAGTAGTTGCACCTGTGCATCTCAATCCCGAATACCATGTACTGAAAAGTGCAAAGGAAAAAGGGAACAATGTCATTACCCATCATACGATGGTAGGAAAGCTTATTCTGGAAAGTGGCAGGCTTTCGGGTTCAAAGGTCATCGAACTTACCGGTACAAAAGCCAAGACAAGTACAGCTTCGATCCTTGCAGACATCCTTTCACTAAGTATGGATGTTGTGCTCCACACATCAAGAGGACTGGAACACTGGAAGGACGGTGTTGCGACCATCATTCATAAAGGCTTAAGCATAGCTCCCGGAAGTATTCTTTCTGCCATCGAAAAGATCGAGGAAGCTAAGATCAGACCGGAAGTATTCATTTTTGAGACGTCCATAGGCGGCACAGGATGTGCTGATATAGGCATCATAACATCTCTTGAACAGGATTATGGAATCGCAAATAATACTGCCCTTGCAAGCGATGCTAAACTACAAATGTTGGACAATGCGAAGGATGAGAGTATAGCCATCATCAACCTCAGTGCTGAAAAAGCACTCAAAAGGGCAGCGGAGAAAGATCTTAAGACGATCACATTTCGTGATGGAAAGCGATCTAGTGATACTAGCAAGACAACTTCAGATGTGAATCTTGAGATCGAGGACGATCGTGTTGTCATTACCACAGAGGATCGGACAATAGACGCGACCATGGAGGACGGATTCGACATCTCCGCATATACAACCGCACTTTCCGCCGCTGCTGCCACATCAATTTCAATAGGAATTGAGGAAAAAGATATCATTGATACTTTCCGGAGTTTCAGGGGCCTTACAGGAAGAATGGTGAAAGGAGAGCTCGAAGGCAGGATATTGATAGATAATTCAAATTCGGGTATGGACATCCGATCTGTAAAAAGAGCCCTTGATTATGCTTTCAGCATTTCTTCAGATAATAACAACAATAGAAACGTCATCATGGTGCTTGGAGAAGAAGCTGAACAGGTATGCGAAGGACTTCCACCTGAAGATGTATCGGACTTCCTACTGAAAAACGGAAAGTCACTGGACATGATCACCCTAGTAGGAAGGCGGATGCTTGATATAAAATATGATGGCGCATGTTATGCGAGAACTTTTGAGGATGGACTGTCCGCAGCTTTACAACATACCAAATTTGGCGATATCATTATATTATGTGTTAAATGTTTCAGATAAAACGAATCAATGAAAAATGAGGACCTGTCATGGATAACAAGAATATTTCGATCATACACCCACGGCCAAGCTCTATTGTGGCTGCATTGTATACTTTGAGGGACCTGAACGTTGATGTTGCAATACTTCACGGCCCGCCAGGATGCTCTTTCAAGCACGCAAGATTGCTGGAAGAGGATGGAATACATGTTGTAACAACAGCACTTGATGAGAGTGGCTTCGTTTTCGGAGGACATGATGCACTTGTCAACATCCTCCACAAGGTAAACGACATGTTCCACCCCAAGCTCATCGGAGTTGTGGGAACCTGTGCAAGCATGATCATAGGCGAAGAAATGCGCGAACCTGTAATGGAAGCAAATCTTGACGTGCCTGTCATTGAAGTGGAAGTTCATGCAGGATACAGGAACAACACCAAGGGTGTACTCTTTGCACTGGAATCTGCTCTTGATGCAGGTATAATCGACAGGGAGGAGTTCAAAAGACAGCAGCACCTTCTGGAAGAAGCCACCAATGTCGAACTGCGCCACGGTGCTGCAAGTAAGGAATACCTTGCACCATCCCGCGGTGATGTGAAATACAAAGTTGCACAAAGGATCATCGAGCTTCTCAAAGAGGGGAAGCGCGGAATTACAATCATGAACGCCAAGAAAGAGACCGGATACATGTTCGCAGATATCACACTCGCTGTGAACGAGGTCGCTGAACAACTTGGCAAAGCTGACAATATAATAAATATGTCCAACACTGACGTTGATCTTGGACTTCCAAGGGTGCGCCACCATGCAGAATGCATCATGAAGGACTTTAAGGAAAAGGAACTGAAGGTCCATGAGATCATCGGCGGACTTGACGAGTATCCGATCACAGGAGCTATAATTAATCAACTGATAGAGGAGAAATACAGCGACTATGACTTTGCGGTCATTACCGGAGTTCCACACGCCATACCAATGGACCATCTCTCCGGCATGGAGATCATCTCCGTCACCAATGGTCCAAGGCAGGTACTTCCTCTCAAGGAACTGGGACACGACCATGTGCTTGTTGAGATCGACCTTCATCCGAAGACACTTGGTGTTAACCATATCGTAGAATCAGAGTTTGGAGCCACATTAAGGGAAGTTGCAAAGGAATCACTTTAAATGGAGCATTCACAGATGAACGTACATAAAAGAATAGCCATCTATGGAAAAGGCGGTATCGGCAAATCCAGCACCGCATCCAACGTTGCAGCTGCCTGTGCAGATGAAGGATACAAAGTAATGATCATCGGCTGTGACCCAAAGAGCGATTCATCCATCACATTGCTTGGAGGCAAGCGCATACCAACGATCCTTGACCTTCTGCGTGACGGGGTCGATGTGAAAGAAGAAGATGTGATCTATGAAGGTTACAAAGGCGTGAAATGCGTAGAGGTCGGTGGCCCTGAACCAGGAATAGGATGCGCAGGACGCGGTATTATCGTTGCTATCCAGACACTTAAGAAGATCTCAAAGTCACTTAACGAAATGGACCTCATCATCTATGACGTTCCCGGAGATATCGTATGTGGCGGCTTTGTCGCACCTATACGCAAAGGACTTGTGAAAGAAGCCTACGTGCTGACATCCGGCGAATACATGCCCCTCTATGCAGCGAACAACATCTGCAGGGGACTTGCAAAGATCAATACACCGCTTAGCGGCATCATCTGCAACTCTCGCAGTGTCAGCCGTGAAGAAGAGATCGTCACAAAGTTCGCAGCAGAGATCGGAAGCGAGCTTATGGCATTCATCCCGAAGGAACAGATCGTGCAGGACTGTGAGAGAGATGGTTTCTCTGTTATGGAAAAAGCACCTGATTCTAATGTAGCACAGGTCTATCGCAAACTCGCAAAGACCATCATGGAGAGGGACAGTTCGGTCATGCCGGAAGCCCTTGACGATGAGCGCCTGAGAGAACTTACAAAGTAAAAAGAGAACAGCTCATGCCAGCAGAAACATCAGACAGAAAAATGGACATGCCAAGAATTCTCCTGGCAGCCGACAGGTCATCCTCAGGCAAGACCACCATCACAGCAGGACTTCTTGCATCCCTCACTTCAAGAGGCTACAGCGTTCAGCCATTCAAGGTCGCCCTTGACTACATTGATCCCAGTTATCATTCAGAGATCACCGGCCGACGGGCACGCAACCTTGACGGCTACCTCATGGAAGAGGAAGGCGTGCTTGACGTATTCACACATGCCTGCGAAGTTGACGGGAAAGCTGATATTGCTGTTATAGAAGGTGTGAGAGGACTTTTTGAAGGGCTGGAAAGCCTTGGAGATACGGGAAGCACTGCCCAGATCGCCAAGATGCTGAACTGCCCGGTCATACTGATAATTAATGCCCGCAGTATAACACGTTCTGCCGCTGCTCTTGTCAACGGATACAAGAACTTCGATCCCGACGTTAACATCGTTGGTGTGATACTGAACAACATCGGCGGCATGAGACATGCCAGCAAAGCAAAGGAAGCTGTGGAACACTTCACAGGCCTCCCTGTGCTGGGAATAATCCCAAGGGACAATGCAATGCAGATATCCATGCGTCATCTGGGACTTGTTCCGGCCATTGAAGAGAGACGCCGGATAAATGACCTTGATGAGCGTATCGCTGCCATTGAAAAGAGGGTATCTGAAGGCATAGACATCGATAAAGTGCTGGAGCTTGCAAGACAGGCTGAAGCCGTGGAAAGACCGGAAACTTCCGTATTCACATCGCGCAAACCGAAAGGCGAATCACCGGTTATCGGTATTGCACTTGATGAAGCATTCAACTTTTACTATCACAACAATCTTGAACTCCTAGAGCTTGCCGGAGCCAGGATCGAGTATTTCAGTCCTATTCATGACAGTCACCTGCCGAAAGTAGATGCCCTCTATCTTGGAGGCGGCTATCCTGAACTGTTCGCGTCCGAGCTGGAAGCTAACGAAAGCATGAGAAAGGATATCAAACAGGCATCCGAGAACGGACTCCCCATATACGGAGAATGCGGTGGCCTGATGTACCTCACAGAGCGCATCACCACCGGAGTAAAGGGGAAAGGCACATACCACATGGCAGAGATGCCTGAGTCCACGCATGAGATGGTGGGAGCACTTCCGGGACACTCGCTCATGGGCCACAAGCGTGTGGTCAGCTACAATATCGGAGCGCTTGATGTGGATACGATCATCGGCAAGTCCGGAAATTCTTTTATCGGGCATGAGTTCCACCATTCTGAGATAACTGAGATACCATCCGACGCAAAGTTCGCGATAAAGCTTTCACGGGGAACCGGGATAAAAGACGGATGGGACGGATTGATCACAAATAATACGCTTGGAGCATATGCCCATCTGGAAGCAGTTTCATACAGGGAATTTGCTACATCTTTTGTAGATTCCGCAGCAAAATACAGGAGTGAAAAAGCTTGAGAGCAGAGATAATCAAAGACCGTGTACTTGTAGAGAAAAAGGCAATAAACGAACTTTACAATACAGGTTACTACGGCAGGCCCAAGGACAACGGGCTGGAACTTACACTTATTGAAGCTGCATATCTTGCATACCGCGGGAAGATCGAAGTGGAGAATGAGGGCAAAGTGCTTGATTTTGCCGAATTTTTCAAAAAGGCTTCAACCCTGCAACCAGCATTCGAGCTAAAATATATTGTTTACAAGGATATAAGGGAAAGAGGATTCTACGTCCAGCCCGGAGTTACTGATTTCCGTGTCTACCCACGTGGAAGCCATCCTGGAAAAGGAGCTGCAAAACAGTTCGTCTACGTCCGATCTGAGAGGGTACCAATGCCACTCAAAGACCTCCTCCGATCGCTGAATGCAGCAGAAAATGTTCGCAAACAGATGATACTCGCGATCGTGGATGAAGAGAGTGACATCACTTTCTACGAGGTAAAGAGACCTAGAATAAAAGGAGGGATGGGAGATACACTTTACCCGGACATCACTACCGATGCCACGTTCCTCGAGGACAGGGTCATTATCTGGGATGAAGATGCATCCAACACACTCTTTGAAAATGGCTTCTATGGAAAGCCACTTGATAATCAAAGGCTCCAGCTTTCACTTGTGGAATCACGATACCTGATGGAGAACGGTGTCATTAATATCACAGACCGCCAGGATAATGCTCTGGATAGCGAGTCATTCACAGAGATCGCTTCGAAGATAGAACCGGAATTCCTCCTGAAGAGCAGTGTGTACACTGACCTTCGTGAGAAAGGAGTCGTGCCTAAAACCGGATTCAAGTTCGGCAGTCATTTCCGTGTTTATGCACAGGTGGAGTCCCCTTCAAAGATACCTCACTCGGAATATCTGGTACATTCAATTCCGTCAGACCATGAATTCAGACTACCTGTAATGTCAAGGGCTATCCGCCTTGCGAACAGTGTCAGGAAAAGTATGCTATATGCGATCCCTACTGATGATGGTATTGACTACATCGATATCGGAAGAGTGAAGATGTGATCCTGCCCGGGATCACTTTTCTAAAATAACATTTATTAACTACCTTTTTGAATTATTTAGCATGGAAGCACTTTATCTGAAAGACTGTTACATCAAAGAATTCGAAGCTACTGTCATGAGTGTGAAGGATGACAAATTCGTGGTCCTTGACAGAACTGCATTCTATCCAAAATCCGGTGGCCAGCCACATGATACCGGAGTTCTGATCAATGAGGGGAAGGAATACAAAGTTGTCTTCGTCGGGAAGTTCGACAAGCAGATCAGCCATGAGGTCAGTGAACCGGGACTAAAAGAGGGAGATAAGGTAAAGGGCATCATCGACTGGGACAGGCGTACCCTGTTCATGAACTACCATACCGCATCCCACATCCTCAGTGCCATCATACACAATGAGACCGGTGCGAAGATCTCAGGAAACCAGATCGCAGAAGATAAGACACGTGTGGATTTCAATCTGGAGAACTTCGACAGGGAGCTGATCGGCTCATACGAAGCAAAGGTCAACGAAGTGATCGACAGAGTACTGGATGTAAAAATAGACATCCTTCCAAGAGAAGAAGCACTTACAATACCTTCTGTGGTCAAGCTCAAGGATGCTTTCCCCCCGGAGATAGAGGAAATACGTGTTATCAGGATCCCTGATGTTGATGACCAGGCATGTGGTGGAACACATGTAAAAAATACAGGAGAGATCCCACACATCGAGATCTTCAAGGCAGAGAACAAAGGGAAGAACAACAGGCGAATCTATTTTAGATTTACCTGAACATCTTTTCGAAATTTGTCACTTCATTTTTTATATTGACATTATTTTTGTATTGGATTAATCTTCATTTTCCTCGAAGTATCTCCTTACAAGCAGTACAAGACTTGAACCAAGCAGTACCAGCAGGAAGATCGCGATGATCATACCTTCGAGGGTGAAGTCCTGCCAGGAGTGGACCGAGACCCACATCCCGCTGCGGGTAACGAATGTTGCGAATATGACCAGTATGAAAGATGCCACTGCAAGCATCGGTGCAAGGAATCTGTATTCACCATGTTTGACCCTTGTCTGAGAATGCAAGTAAGCAGTCGCAGTTATCCATGGGATCAATGATGATGTCTCCACAGGGTCCCATGTCCAGTACCATGCACCCCATCCAAGGACCTCGTATGCCCAAAAGCCGCCAAGGCCAATACCTGCTGTAAGGAAAAGCCATGCCATTCTCATCCAGTCACGCGAGATCTTTACCCACCTCTCATCATCGATGAGGAGAGTAGCAAGAGCAGCTGCAAATGGAAGGGTGAAAGCTGCATATCCAAGGAACAGTACCGGAGGATGGACTGCCATCCAGGGGTTTCTCAGAAGCGGGTTCATACCCTGCCCGTCCACAAGCGGGTATGCTGATACAAATGGATTCCAGTTGGAAATTTCGACGTATGCGCCCACATCTCCGTAATACATGGAGAACGGGTTCTTCAATACCAGCAACATAAGGAAAACTGTAACGATGCACAGGCATATTGCACGCGTGATGTTCATTAGCCTTGTGTCGGACAGCTCTTTTGTGTGCCCTGTATACTGCATTGCCAGAAGCATCAGCAGGGTGAACCATGTCCAGAGCAGGAACGAGCCTTCCTGACCTGCCCACAATGCGGAAAGACGATAGACAAATTCAAGGTCGATGCTTGAATGCATATAAACATAAACATAGGATGCTGATACCGTGAGCAGATAGTAGGTAAGCATCAGAATTGCTAGTGTGATGACTGCGGCACAACCAAGCTCAAGGTTTCTGGAAAGTGAACCGGCATGAGCACTATTTGTACGCAGGTGGATGACGGAATATATCGTTGAGACGGTGCCCAGGATAAAGGCTATCCATATGAGGATCATTCCAAAGTTCATTTATTTCCCCCCTTCCGGCTTTCTGAAGCCTTGTTTCTTTTTCCTTTTATCTTAGCCACAGGAGTTGTACCCTTTCCGTCAGCTGAATAATCTATCAATCCAAGTACGATTATACCGGCGAGCATCAGGAACAGGCCACCCCAGATAAATGTGATGAAAGGCACGGTCCTCACATATATGCTTACCTCTCCACTGGTTTCGTTAAGTGCTTTAGGGGCGATGAACAGTTCTTCGAAAATACCACGATGTACATAGGTAGTTGTGTACGTCTGCCCCCATTTGAAATCAGTTATGTATTTGATCTGTCCGCTATCAAAATAAGTGCCCTTTTTGTAGACATCGAAATCCACATATGTTGCATAAGAAGAACCGTGATACTCCTTATAGTGAGAGCCTTCGAAAGTGGAATCCATTCCAGTAACAGATATCATATAGTTCTGCCCTTCGAACTAGCCGGCAGAATCCATTGAAACCACAGCAGAACCATCTACCTTCAAATTACTACTGGCAACGATCCCTATGAGGATCAGAATGATCCCCAGATGGATCACATGTGCACTGACACCACGCAGTTTCATTGCACGTGAATCCCTTTGCAGAGACATATATATCTTATAGGATGTCGCGACCAGAGCCATACTTACCAGAGGCACGGTCACATCAAGAGGAAGGTTTCCAAAAGGAGATAGAAAAGCAAATGCAATGGAGATCGCCACAGTAAGACCACCAACGAACAATGTTTTCTTAGCACCGAAATAACCATACAGCAAACCCATCGTAAGCAGTATTACCAACGCTGCTGTGGGAAGAGCACTCCTATTGTTGAAATATTCGGCAGTCATGCCCATCTCAACACCCGTGGTCAGCCTGACGATCAGTGGAGTCAGCATACCCACCGTTATAAGAGCAGCAAGGAGCAGCATGGTCAAAACCGCTGCCAGCATAATGTTACTGCTGTTTACGAGGTCTTTGCTTTTTTTCATGAAATTCACAATCGTTATGTCTGTTCAAATATGTATCGGTACTGACATTAAAAATGCAGGATCAATAATGATAGAATATTGCCGAGATAATTGTTTCTGGAAAAGAAAGGTTGAAAGGCGGCATGGCCCGCCTTAGAGAAATTTCCTGTTGTTCACTCCACCTTGCTGAACTTTGAATGAACAGCACCACAGACAGGACACCTTTCTGGCGCTTCGCCTTCCACGGTATAACCACAGACCTCACAGACATAGTAATCTGCATCTTCATTATCATCCATGTCGTCCAGTGCTTTCTGGTAAAGCTCAGCATGGACCTTTTCGACCTGGTTTGCAAGATCAAAGCTGCGTACAGCCTTCTTGTTGCCTTCCTTTTCTGCTTCCTCGATGAAGGCAGGGTACATCTCGTTGAATTCCATGGTTTCACCGGCTATTGCTTCCTGAAGGTTCTCCTCAGTGCTTTTTACCTCTCCCAGTACCCTCAGGTGATTGTGAGCATGTACTGTTTCTGCATATGCTGCAGCCCGGAATAGTTTGGCGATCTTCGCGAAACCCTCTTTATCAGCCATTTTTGCAAAAGCAAGGTACTTCCTGTTTGCCATTGATTCACCGGCAAACGCTTCATTTAGATTTTCGATGGTACTCATGAGATTCCTCCATTTTTTATTATATTGTAAGATAACTGGGTACATATCAAATATATGATTAATGGAAGGAAGGATATGAGGAAGAGCATGTTAAAGAGAACTAATCGATGAAAGGATGAAAGGCAATGGTTTGAGTTGGTTTTATATATCAATGAAGCAGATTAGAGCAAAATCTAATGAGTTGATAACACGATCGAGCTAATTGTTCTTGCAATATGGTTAATGCTTCCTGCATATCTTCCGAATCCTTTTGCAGCTGTCTTTGGAGGCGGCAGGCCTATCGACGGAGGAAAAACAATGTCTGATGGCAGGCGCATCCTTGGAGATGGAAAGACCTTCCGTGGTTTCTTTGCAGGCCTTATATGCGGTACTCTTGCAGGACTATTACAGATGCGACTGATCGAAAGCTATCCTGTAATATTGGGAGCACAACTACCAACATTCGGAACAGGTGGACTGAACTCGACCATCGTTGTATTCGCGCTTGCTTTTGGCTCCCTTTTCGGAGATATGTTCATGAGCTTCTTCAAGCGGCGTATGGGATTAAAACGCGGAGCTCCGCTACCTGTTGTAGACCAGCTTGATTTCGTCATGGGAGCACTGTTATTTGCCTACCTTGCATCCCCATACTGGTTCTCCGAACAATTCACATTCACGATCATATTAGTTATACTGATCATCACACCCCTGCTTCACCTTGTGACAAATGTTATAGGATATTTCATGGGTGTCAAGAAAGAACCATGGTAATACCAGAAAAAGGAAAGGATCACAATGACAACATCATCAAATGACAAAGAAGAGATTATAGATGCACTCAAAGCCTGCGGAGCTGTTAAGTTCGGGGATTTTACCCTCGCATCAGGAAAGAAGAGCAAATATTACATCGACATCAAAAAGGCCAGTTCCGACCCCGGCACATTGAAGATCATTGCAAAACAGGCAGCTTCACTGATCAAGGCAATGGACATCGATATCGTCGGAGGTGTTGCACTGGGTGGTGTCCCAATTGCCACAGCCGTATCCCTTGAGACAAACATGCCACTCCTGTTGATACGTAAATCTGCCAAAGAGTATGGTACCGGCGGAAGGTTCGTAGGTGATGCTGAAGAAGGTGACAGGATCATCCTGCTGGAAGATGTGACCACCAGTGGCGGTTCTGTCCTAGAAGCGATAGGTGCCATACGTGAAGCTGGATGCATCATTGATAAAGTGATCACCGTTGTTGACCGTGAAGATGGTGCAACAGAGAACCTCGGTGAGATCGATGTTAAGCTGGTACCTCTTGTACGTGCAAGCGATCTGCTTGCTGATAAGTGAAAATATAACTGCAGCAGTGATTTTGTACTGCTGCAACGAACTTTTTTTACTCACGTTGTAAATGGCTGTACCCACATGGCCTGCACAGAATTGGGGTTTAGTAGCATTCGTTTTGAAGTACCAAAGTGGAAACTTTGATCGATGAAGGCATTGAAAAGACGTTATGAAAGGTAAAGCTTGGGGATTCAGATTAAAAAAGTAAAACTTTATAATGTATTAGATAGCTTGCCTGTATTGAGATGAAGGCAGAAAACATTAAACACTTTTGGATTAATGGTTTGAATGTGTCATAAAATCGATTTGCCGTGTTTATTGTTATTGTCTTATAACAGATCTGAATTGGCCCTATTCTGTGATACAATTATCAGCGTTTTCTGCCAGAGTACAAATTAATAGGGGAATGGTTTCTAATGAACAGTCGGAAAATAGGCTTGAAGTTAATTGTTTTTTTACTAATTTTACTTTTTACTTACTCGATTGCTGCTACAGGTCAATATTGTTCCTTTGAAGGAACTACTGGTAATTTTGAATTAATAGCAGAAGAAGGTGTAGTCGAACTTAATGCCAGTAGTTTCAGGCTAAATGTGAATCAAACCGTTTTTAGGAACATCAACAATATAATCGTAACAGAAAGGGATGGAACCACATATAATGCAAAGGCGGCAGAGATTCAAGTGAACTATCGAGAAAAATATAGCTGGAGCTTTCCCGGTACACACTTAGAAGCTACATTTAACAATATCACTTTTGAAAAACCAAATGAATATAATACTATAATAATTAAAGGTGAGTCGGATAACATCGGATACAATACTATAACATCAATTAACGAAAATATCATAATACCTTCACATATAACGAGTTCTGTTTTTTTCAATGGAAGAAAAATATATGATTTTCAAACCATTGAACTTGTAGTAGATGATGACAGCTATGTCGAGTTACATTCAGCTCAAATAGGTTTGAGTGCTTATCAAAGTTCTAATTATCTCATCTACTCTACTTCCTTAAAAAAAGCAACAATTAATTCAGAGGGCACATTAAGATTGGATGATCACAAATATTTTGTTGAAACTGTAGATAAAATTGAAATATCCAACTCACATGCATCTTTATTCCGAGTGACTGATGAAGAAATAAGGTTTAATGGAGAGATAGAATCTGCATTTTTGAATGATGAAGACATAATGGTTAATTTCATTTCATATTGGTTCGATCAACAAACTGACAAAATAAATGCTATTTCTAGTTTTATTATTGCAGTTGCTACAGCAGTACTTGTGGGTGTCACATGGAGACAAGTAAAATATAGTAGTAAAGTGACAGAACAGAATGATAAAAATATTAAACTTATTTCAAGTTCCCAACAAATTGCTTTGTTACAAAGGAAGCTAGAGTTATTCTATTATCCACTATTTGATTTTCTAAAAACATATACGACCCTCACAGAAGAAAAAGAAAAAAACAATAAGAAAATAATGATGTTCCATGTCAATTTTCATCTTGATAATTCTGAAAAGAGGGAGCTTACCTCGTACAATAAAATAATAAGCCACCAGTATTTGGCAGAAAATAAAACAAAACCTCTATTTGAGGAGTTCATTCGTAAACTACACGCTACTCCAAGCTCAACAAATACTGAATTAATAGCAATTTATAAAAAATTAGTTGATTCTCTAGATAGAGACATTGAAGAGATAAACAATAAGTTGGAATCGCTAATGGACTTGGAATAACTCGCATACCTTGTGAATATCGGCGCAGCGAAGAATCACACTGATGCAATCGAAAAAGCAGTTGAGAATATGGCAACTGAAGAACACACTAAAGAGAAACTGAAACAAAGCTGAAACGGGTTCGGGAAATAATTGAATTTTGATAGAAAATGAGGTGATTTTATGGTTATTTTGTCCGATATTACAAATGAAGATGAGAACAAAAATTGTTTTGTTATATGTCCCATAGGCAACGAAGATAGCGATACTCGAAAAAGGTCTGATATAACGTTCGAGCACATTATTAAGCCAGTTGTTGAAAAACATGGATACACTCCGATCCGTGCCGATCACATAAGCGAATCAGGAATGATAAGTACTCAGATAATTGATCACATTATTAATTCAGCGCTTGTTATTGCGGATTTAACCGACAGTAATCCAAATGTATACTATGAGCTAGCTCTACGTCACTCTGTACAAAAACCCTATATACAGATGATAAATTTAAATCAAACAATTCCTTTTGATATCAGTGGCATGAGAACGATCTTTTTTGATCTCAGAATGGATCACGGTAACGATGCAAAAGATGAGCTTTATAAACAAATAGAATCAATACAATCGGGTAAATTTAATGCTGCAAACCCCATTACACTTGCACATAACTTTTCTGCCGTTCAAAGGATTTTGAGTGAAAAGGTGGATACTGAAAGTGACAATGTAACAACCATTCTTCTTGAATCGGTTTCAGAATTAATGACGATGATGGATGGCATGAAGGCAGATATTTCTAATCTGAAACGATCATCAGATTTTCCAAAGTCTCTTAAAGGCCCCGGCCCAGAAAGAGCCAGTTTGGAATTGGAGGAACATATTGATTATTTAATGGAAAAGTATCAGAAATATCGTGAATTGCTTGATGAAATGGAACAGAATGGGGCCAGTGGAGAAGAGTTATCACAGATTGCTAAGAAAACTCAACATTTGAAGACTCAGCTTGAGTTTTTAGAGGATAAAAGACGCTCTGTAGCGAGAAATGTATACCAATTTAGATTAACAGATATATGATTCATAACCCCTGATTTCCAACTTTCCTTTTCATGAGCGGTGGGTCGGGAGTTTGATTTTTTCAGTTATTTAAATGTTTTAAATCCTTTTTTAGTTCTGTAACATCTGATGCCACCATTTTCTTCAAATCGTTAATACATTCCTCCAAATAGTCGCCTTTAGCGGTTTCCCATGGATTTTCTTTTCTCACTATTTCTAGAAAATCATTAAGGGTACTTTCTAAGTGGGCACTAGCGAGGTGTTGGTACTTGACTAGATCATCAGCACTATGCCATTTCGTACTAGCATTATAAAGGCCATCGTATTCACCAGAGATATAGGCATCGGGGTGGGTGAAGAAATGCAAGTCGGATGAATTTAAAACATCATTTAATGGGTTGTAAAACTTCTCAAGTCGCTTTTCGATATATGACGCCTTTTGTTGCTTCTTTGATTGTTCAACGGTTTTATGAGTTAACCACGCATACACTCCTGTGATAATTACAAGCACTACTGTGGCGATTGCGGTTATTAACCCAGAGTTAGCATTTAATATTGATATCAAATTTGACATGTTGTCTCGTTTCCTGTCCGCCTTAAATAAGATATTATCGTCTGCTGAAACCTCTACCGAAAGCAGGCAGGTTCCCGATAATCTCAATTACTGCCCACCAAAAAACTGCGACAATTAATGGAATGATTATACAGAGAATCAAGAATACAGAGGTTTGATGACTTTCTGGAATAAGTTGCAGGACCCATGTGATGAATTTTAGACCATAAATGAACATTGTCAATATTGAAAGTATTATTTCAACTTTGTAATATTCAATAAGGCCATCGATTATTCCATATCTCATCCCTATCACCACAAGCAAAATTACGATGTTTATGAAGTTGCAGCTAATGTATTATAACGTTTTGTGATTATGTACAATTCAACTTTCCTTTTTATAACTCGATGTGACAGCTTATGCTATGTCACAAATTCAGTCTACTCTTCTTTCTGAAAAGTCGGTCATCGAAGGCAATTCTGTTACAATCCCCATCGTCAAAGTAGATACAAAGACCTATAGTGCAGATGGGAACGAGTTCACACTCACGAAAAGCGCACTGGAATCCGCTGCAGAATCATGGAAAGGCAAAATCACAACACTCAATCATCAGATCAAAGAGAAAGATATCGCTCTGAGGCGGGGGCAGAAGCGAAGCGGGGTGTAAAACGTTTTTTGGAGAGGTACTTTGTCAGAACTCACAACAGATTGGCAAAGAATTTCTTCGCTACCACTCACATTATAAATAGGTTTAAAAACATAGCCTATAGAGGAGCGGGTTAGAAGTATTCATTTTGAAGTATCAAAGTGGAAACTACCTCTATAAGTAGCAGTATCCCGGATATACCAGTGTTAACTAGAGATGCTAACTACAATTTCAGACAGATAGATACCTGCATAAATACACATCATACCTAAAGATCAAGGTGATAAAATGTTCTGTTACCAGTGTGAAGAAACAATGAACGGGGAAGGCTGCACAAAGAACGGCATGTGTGGTAAAAAAGGTGAGGTCTCTGACCTTCAGGACGATCTCATCTATGTGCTTAAGAGCATTTCATTTTACAACCAGAAAGCAAGAAATGCAAAAATTTCAGAAGAAAGCACTGATGATTTTATGCTCGATGCACTGTTCTCCACCATAACGAATACCGATTTCAGAGCGAGCGGAATTCAGGAACGCATTGACAGAGGCTTCGAGCTTCAGAATGAGATCAGGCAGAAACTTCTGGACAACAATGCACTTGATGAGAGCGATCTTCCCGAGATCGCAACCTTAAGCCCGGAAAACCTCAAAGACAGGGATACCGGCATACTTGCAACAGAGAACGAAGATATCCGATCATTAAGAGAACTGCTGATCTTTGGTATCAAAGGAATTGCAGCATATGCACATCATGCCATGATGCTTGGACAGACCAATAAAAAAGTCAATTCATTCATAGAAGAGGGGCTTGTGGCAACTACGGATGACAGCCTGACCGATAAGAACCTCGTCTCACTTGTCCTGAAATGCGGGGAAAAAGGCTTTGATGCAATGGCAGCACTTGATACGGCAAATACCACTGCATTTGGAAATCCGGAACCTACAGAGGTTAATATTGGAACAAGGGACAAGCCGGGAATACTCATCAGCGGACATGACCTGAATGACCTGAAACAACTATTGGATCAGACTGAAGGGACAGGCGTCGATGTCTATACTCACGGTGAGATGCTTCCTGCAAACTCATATCCTGAATTTAAGAAATACGAACACCTTGTCGGAAACTACGGTGGATCCTGGTGGCACCAGAAACAGGAATTCGAAAGCTTCAACGGACCTATACTGATGACAAGCAACTGTATAGTCCCTCCAAAGAAAACCTACACTGACAGAATATACACTACCGGTTCTGTTGGATTTGATGGCGTCACACACCTCGTAGCTAAAGATGGTAAGAAAGATTTCTCGGCTATCATCGAGCAGGCAAAGACCTGTGAACCTCCGGTACAACTTGAAGAAGGTACCATCATGGGCGGCTTTGCTTACAACTCTGTACTATCCAATGCAGACAAGATCGTTGATGCCGTCAAAGCAGGCAAGATAAAGAAGTTCATTGTCATGGCAGGATGTGACGGTCGCCACAAGGACAGGCAGTACTACACGGATTTTGCAGAAGCACTGCCAAAGGATACTGTCATACTTACCGCAGGCTGTGCAAAATATCGTTACAATAAACTTAACCTTGGAGACATTGATGGAATTCCAAGAGTACTGGATGCAGGACAGTGTAATGATTCATTTTCACTTGTCATCATTGCACAAGGACTTATGGCCAGACTTGGATTTATAGATGTTAACGAAGCACCGATATCGTACAATATCGCATGGTACGAACAAAAAGCAGTCCTTGTGTTGCTTGCCCTCCTGAGGATGGGAATACAGGATATTACCCTTGGCCCGAAACTTCCGGCATTTGTCTCACCGAATGTACTCAAAGTACTGGTTGAGGAGTTCAACATAACACCTAACACCACAGTAGAAGAGGACATGGAGAGACTGTTAAAATAAACATTCATCAATGGAGACGAGAAAACCATGAAGATCATAGAATTAGATAAAGCACCTGAGAAAGAGAACCCTCACAATGTACTTGCAAAAGGACTTTTCGACACAGAGCAAGTACAGGTCGTACACCTTGAACTTAAACCCGGAGAGTCACTTAAGTTACACAAGACACCAATGAACGTGTTCTTCTACGTTCTCGAAGGAACCGGCATTGTTGTGATCGGAGATGAGGAAGAGACTGTTTCAAAGGACATGCTCATCGAAAGCCCTAAAGCCATTCCCCACTTGCTGAGAAATGAAAGTGACAGCCTTTTCCGTTTCCTCGTTGTGAAACTGAAAGAGTGAAGAAATCATCTGGTAGAGGTCAGTCTTGAATTTAAGAAGACCTCTGGATCTTTTTTTGTTGAATCTATGATCGGATTCGTTTTTATAATTTTTTAATATCAGACCGTTATCTCTCCTATGCTCATATTGCCATTATAGATATGTATGCCAGGATCGTTCCATAGATGATAATTTATTGTCATATTTTTGGTGGTATTGTTATCCAACGTAGCATAGACCGTGTATTTGTCCTCCGCCCAAGCAAAAAACGACCTGGGCACCATCCATAGCGGTTTTTTATGTGACCAGTGCTCACCCGGACCTAAGGTCCTGGAATCATTAAAGATCGATTTGTTATCAGGTCCGACGATATCAACACCTACTGTATGTGAAATCGGATCGGAATTGTATACTGTAAATAGAGGAGTAGGAGAACCTGCGATAAAAAAAGTGAACCAGAAAGGGAACAGTAAGATCAACAATGCAACCAGAATACCTATGACCAGTGTTTTGCGGGAAACCATTTTGTGTCCAGTCCGGAACTAATTGGAAAGCTATTGGACATCATTTAATAAAAATGTACTGCAAATCATTCTTTTTTTGTAATGAAACATGAATGTCAGCTAAAAACGACAAAATATCTGCATTAACAAAGCAACCATGTCGGAAACTATTTATTTAATACAAAGAAAACTAGCTCCCTTAACATATCTAAATAAACAGATCAACGTTATTTTTTAATAATATAATAAAATAAATTTATTATTAACATCAATACATTTTTTGATCAAATGAGGTTATACAGATGAATGTTCTAATCGTTGGTGGCGGCGGCAGAGAAAATGCTATTGCAGATGCTGTTGCAAGAAGTGAACGCAAACCCACTATTTTCTCAGTTATGGCAAAGAAGAATCCGGGAATTGCCGGCTTGTGTGAAGATGTCCTTCTGGTTAAAGAGACAGAAGTTGAAAAGGTAGTCGAGTACGCAATATCAAAGAACATAGAAGTCGCTTTTATCGGACCGGAAGCACCTCTTGCAGCCGGTCTTGCCGATGCCCTTGAGGATGCAGGGATCGGAGCGGTCGGTCCAAGGAAAGATGTCGCACGCATCGAGTTCGACAAGGCATGGGCACGCAATTTCATGAAGGACAACAACATCGATGGCTGTCCTGCATTCAAGGTGTTCTCCAGTGAAGAAGGACTTGAGGACTACATTGAGGAATTGGGCAATGTTGCCATCAAACCAGCAGGACTTACAGGCGGAAAGGGGGTCAAGGTCATGGGTGACCAGTTACCTGACACAAAGGCTGCTTTTGAATATTCAAGATCATTACTCGATGGTGACAATGTCGTTGTTGAAGAGAACCTGATCGGTGAGGAGTTCACGTTACAGGCATTTGTCGATGGAAAGAACCTTGCATTCACACCATGCGTGCAGGACCACAAGCGTGCCTTTGAGAACGACCTCGGACCAAACACCGGTGGAATGGGATCATATTCCAGCTCCGACGAGCTTCTTCCTTTCATGAACGTCGATGACATCGAACCTGCAAGGGAGATCATGAAGGCAACCGTGAAAGCTCTCCATGAAGCAACAGGCACACCATTCAAGGGAATCCTTTACGGGCAGTTCATCCTTACAAAGGACGGAGCAAAAGTCATCGAGTTCAATGCAAGATTTGGTGACCCTGAAGCAATGAACGTACTTCCACTGCTTGATACCGACATGGTTGATGTCATGTCCGCAGTTGCCAATGGAACACTTGATGAGCTGGATGTGAAGTTCGCTCACAAGGCAACCGTTTGCAAGTATGCAGTACCTGCAGGCTATCCTGACGAACCTACAAAGGACAAGGAAGTCATCGTTGGCGATATTGGCGATGCGCTATTATTCTATTCAAGCGTATATGAGAAAGACGGAAAGGTCTATACTACCGGTTCAAGGGCTGTAGCTGTTGTTGGTATCGAGAATACCATCGATGAAGCTGAGAAGATCGCCCAGAACGCACTTGAGAACATTATTGGAGACCTCCATTTCAGAAGTGATATTGGAAAGCCTGAGCTTATCCAGAGAAGAATAGACCACATGGAAGAGATCCGTGGTTAATTCTCAAACCTGAGTTGATAACATGAAACATTTACTATCAATGACCGACCTGACATCCGATGAGATCATCGAGATCCTTGATATGGCAGAAGACCTCAAGGAGAAGAGGGTACGCGGAAAGGTCACAGACCTGCTTAAGAACAAAAGCCTTGCGATGATATTCGAAAAGTCATCCACAAGAACAAGGGTTTCATTCGAGGTTGCCATGAGCGATCTTGGCGGACACTCAATTTACCTTAATTCAAGGGATATACAGATCGGACGCGGTGAAACTGTTTCAGACACTGCCCAGGTGCTTTCCCGCTATGTTGCCGGAATTACTGCAAGGGTGAACAGCCATAAGACCGTAGAGGAACTGGCTGAACATTCACAGGTGCCGGTCATTAATGCACTTTCCGACCTTGAGCACCCATGCCAGATCCTGGCAGATTTCCTTACCATCCGCGAATACAAGAACAGCCTTAAAGGATTGAAGTTCGCATGGATAGGTGACGGTAACAACGTATGTAATTCACTTATACTCGGCTGTGCTCTCGTTGGCATGGAGATCGCTGTTGCATGCCCTGAAGGATATGAACCAAATGCAGATATCGTAGCAAAGGGCAGGGAACTGGGTGGGCATATCAACGTCACGAACGATCCACAGGAAGCTGCAAGGGATGCAGATGTGTTGTATACCGATGTATGGGTATCCATGGGCGATGAGGAAGAGAGGGAAAAAAGGCTAAGCGACCTTGCAGACTATCAGATCAATTCCAAACTGGTTGGCCTCTCAAAACACAATGTGATCGTAATGCACTGTCTTCCTGCACATAGAGGCGAGGAGATCTCAGCAGATGTCATGGAAGGACCACATTCCGTGGTATTTGACCAGGCAGAGAACCGCCTGCACGCACAGAAGGCCCTTATCCTTAAACTGATGGCATAATATGCCATCCACCTTCTTTTTTTCAGGCCATTCAAAAGGCTTTGTACAATTTTAAAGCCGTTGTCCATTTTGAGACCGCATTCCATTTTACGCATCGGTAGCCGATTAGAAGTGGATTATACTATATATTAACGACAACAATCTATAAATTAGATCAAGAGTTCCTGTTTCTTCTTCTCTTGATCGACTCCTTTGTTGACTCTTTCGAAGACCGGGGCACTCAAGACAACCTCCAAACTTCTTTTGATAAGGCCCCATTACTTCTTTTTTGACATATAAAACTGTTACTTGTAATCTTTTTAACATATAATAATATTGTTAACAACGATAACTGTCTAAAATGAGGGAAATAATTATTAGTAAGAAAGGCAATATATAGTGAATGGTGATAGATATGTGGACATTCTCAAAATTAAGTAAAGAAAATATGGATGCAATTAGCGCTGCAGAAGGAAAGTTGGGCGTAACCCTCATTGCTTTTTCTGATGAGGATATCAAATATGCAGCTCTCGCCGATGACGCTGTCAAAGAAGTAAAAGAGCTGGAAAAAAAATTAGGCCTTTCTCTTGTAGCTCTTGAAACAGACTAAAAATGGATGTAACACCTTACACCCACCTTTTTTCTTATTTTTCCAACATCAAAGGCCTATTTCTCCAGATAATAAAGAAAAGAGCAGTTGTTCATATTCTATCGCTGTTCCAGACAATCAAATTAAGCCAACAGGTCCCCATAACCACAACGCTTAATAATGAAAAACACTACTATTGGCTAACCGCGTTGCGAGGGTTGCCCAGCCAGGCCAAAGGCGCTAGGTTCAGAGCCTAGTCTCGTAGGAGTACAAGGGTTCGAATCCCTTCTCTCGCACCAAATCTTTTTTTGGACATAGTGATCTTGACAAGTTTTACCCTGCATCCTGTCTTCATGAGAATGGTATTGAGCAAACTTTGTTTTAACATTGGTACTTTCAGGAAGAGAACGTCTTATAGTAGTTTTAAACAGAAGTGCTCAACATCGCAAAGGCAAGAGCAAAAATGTGGAAGTTGCCTTCTGGACAAGTAACCCCACATAGTAATAATTTTCAAAATTTCCGCAGGAGTATAGTAATTACTTTTTCTCCTTTTCCTCTTTAGCAAGTTCTAGCTTCTTACCGCAAAGATCACATTTTCCTTCATCTGTAACACTTGGCTGTCTTGGTGCTTCTCCCCCACAAATTCCACATTTTACCATCACTTTCACCTCCTGTTCACATTTATCAGAGTATAGCTCCCCAATATTGTTCCAATTATTCCGGAAGCCTAGTTACCCTTTAAATATAAGCGATACAATTATTAAAATCTTGTGAATCTGAGGTTTTATTTTAGTTTCTGACGATCAAACTGATCGCATGATTCTATCATGAGGAGATGAATTAAGGGAATCCATTTGAAAAGCAGATAGAACAATTTAAGTTCCATGCTTGTTGGAAATGTTGCATCCGTCAATGAGAGAACACATACTCCTGAGGATAATCAATTGCTGAGAATCTAACATCTTTGATGTGGAGTTTGTAACCATCAGTATCCATGTTGATTCCATGACCATTTAAGAAAAGCAACATGCATATGATTATATAAAGGAGGATAGTACTAGTGAATTCTTCAAAAACGAAAATGAGTGAACTAAATGGTAAAAATAAAAGGACACGAGATCGATCCCATCATAATAAAGAGTGCTGGCAATCGAAGAGCTATGCAATTTAAGAATAATATTATTACTGTATTAAGAAAGATCGGTATTAACGAAAATGATGTTGATATTCCTCTCGAACGTGTCGCGATGAAAAAGGCTAAAGCTTCTGCAACCTGGTACCTATCGGACCATCGAATGCACTACAGCCATAATCTCCAAAGTAGATACGTAGAAAATCTTCATATGTTATTCAAGGTAATCGAGATCGAAGCAAATCGTGTCATTTCCGGGGACATCACATTATCCGATTTTATATTAGAGTTCAAAGAGGATTCCGATGTTTATGATAAGCGCAAAGAGGCGCGGGAATTTTTTGAATGTGACCATGATGAGAGCGATTTTGAGGTCATTAATAAAAAATATAAGTTGATGGCAAAAGAGTTGCACCCGGATATGCCAACCGGAGACACTGAGAAATTCAAGAAGCTAAATATTGCACATAAGATACTGAAGAGAGAATTGACATAATATCTCTTCATATCCCAAGGCATTGAAACTTATTTCAATGCTTCATTTTCTAATTATGTGGTTACTTCTAATTTTGCTGTTTTGATGGGTACAAAATCGGTCAATAACTTTCTCACCCCAACATATCTGTCTTGGAATCTTCCAATAGATATATATTAAATTACACACCTTTTTTTAGCGGGGAAATACAATTTGGAGTATTGCAGATTTTCTGTATCAATACAGTACTGATGTTCATATTTATACTTAAATTAACAAATGAACATGATGCAGAGATCAGTGTCTGGCAGAGCGATCGTGGCCATCATATGCGTTATTACCAACATATTGCACCCTGCAAGCAAATTTAATAATTAGTTCCAATAAAATATTGAATGAGATTAAATTTTTCATAAATAACAATGGGAGTGAAAATATATGGACAAGATGAAGAAAGTAGGTCTATTAGGGGCAACAGCTTTGATCGGTGCAGGACTGGCAGCATTATCTGAAGACAGGATCAAGGAGTGCGTTAAGGAAAAGATCGAACAGGGTGCAATGAGCAAAGAAGAAGGAAAGATCCTTGTTGAAGACCTTGTGAGTGAAACGAAGAAGCAGAGGCTTAATCTGGAGAAGAATATCATTGAAAAGCTCCACGGCACTATCCAGATGGCTGATAAGGAACTGGAAAATCTTTCAGATAAGATCGATGAGATGAAGATCCAGGAACTTGAATCTGAGCTTGAAAAAATGAAATCTATGAGGAAGGCAAAAAATTAAATTATCAATCTACTGATAGTAGATCTATAGTAAAATCACTTACTTTTCCTTTTTTTATTGATCCTATTTAATATCAATATTTTCTTACCATATTGTAAATTCCATTCATTCAGAAAAGTGGAGGATAATCATGAAAGTTGTTGCATTCAATGGAAGTCCCAGAAAAGAAGGGAATACATCACGCCTTATCGGACATGTACTGGAAGAACTTGAGAAGGAAGGAATTGAGACTGAAATGATCCAGCTTGGTGGTAGTGCTATTCGTGGCTGTACCGCCTGCATGAAATGTTTTGATAAAAAGGACAAGCGTTGTGTCATTGAGAATGATATTATCAATGAATGTATTGAAAAGATGATCGAAGCCGATGGCATCATCATTGCAACACCTACATATTTTGCAGACCTGAGTGCAGAAACAAAAGCCCTGGTCGAAAGAGCCGGATTTGTTGGTAAAGCAAATGGAGAGCTTTTCAAACGCAAGGTCGGAGCAGCTGTAGTGGCTGTAAGGAGAGCAGGGGGAATCCATGCTTTTGATTCCATCAACCATTTCTTCACGATCTCTGAAATGATTATTCCGGGTTCAAGTTACTGGAACGTAGGAATAGGACTCACGCCGGGAGATGTTGAGTCAGACGGAGAAGGCATGCAGACCATGGAAACCCTTGGTAAGAACATGGCGTGGCTGATGGAAAAGATCAGGGATTGAAGTCTGGAAAAGCAGGCATACAGATTGTTTAAGCAGGGGAAATGCCTCCCCATCATCTTTTTGAAAGCATTTGTTGAAATTTATACTAACAGTCACCATGTTTATATGTTAATAAAAATATAAATTTAAAGATTATTATCCCTATTTACAGGGAGGAAAACAGGGTACTTATATATGCTGTAATTTATCGTTTCAATTTGTAGTTCTACAGAAGATTTGTATCGTATTCTGTAGATATATCATAGAACAGGAGGAAAATATTATGGATTGGGGAAAAGCTTTTGATATTACTGCGGGTGTTTGCACAGGCGGCCTGTACACTATTGGAAAATCTATATACGATTCTTCGGAGTCTGCCGGAGATGCAGCCGAAAAGGCAGGACTGGCAATCGCTGTAATTGGTTCGACGATCGAAGCTGTGGGCGAACAGCTTGAATCAACACTTCAGGAAGCAGAAGAACTGCTGGTAATAACAAGAATGACCCCAAGGGATGAAGAGGATCTTTGGGATGAGGAAAAGGACAGGTTGAATGGACTTAGGCAGGAAGAGACACGCCTTTTGAACAAACTTTCTGAAATGGGAGTCGAAGACGTAAACGATTTCAGCGTTGATTTCTGGGACATGATCAATGATATTCAGGATGTCCTGGAGAAATTCCAGATAATGGCAAGGCTTGCAACTGTCAGGAAAGAGATCCATGACATATTCTATCAGGAGCCGGGCGTCCTTTCAAATACTATCTACAATGCCAAAGAATCACTTGAGCGGTTCAATACCATTGAGCAGCCAATGATCGAGGACATACTGGACTCCCTTGATGATAACCTGGAAATCAGTGAGGAAGTGCTTCAGGAGGTCAAGAAGCTTTTCATTACGAAAAAGAAGGTCCCGGTTTCAATAGCCGATCTCAGTCCCGGCATACAGGCTCACCTGGAAATGCTCCAGAAGGACAAGCTGTATTATCAGGGCCTGATCACGAGGAAGGACACAGTCACTGCCCAGCTTGCAAATGTCATCGAAAAGTTCCCTGAGAAGAAGTTCGATATAAACATGGGGTCCATTGGTATCGCCGGAGCACACATCAATGCAGGGGATATTGTACATGAAGGGACCCATGTCGGAAATGTAGGAAATATCGGAGACATCGTGGCAGAAAGACCCCACAAGGACGATATTGTCAGGGAAGAAGATCGAACCGATATCATAAGAGCAGATTTGGATATCAGGCATGAAAGAATAACTGACGAGGATCTCATCGAAAAGGAAGAACCACACCGAGCCGAGATCGAAAGAGCGGGGACCGCGATCAGGCATGAAAAGATAACTGATAATCATTTCATCAAGAGAGCAGAAAGCATCACCGGAACGGACATTGACAGGGAGATCTCAAGGGACATGGCCGTTGAAGACCGCGAAATGCGTTCAGCATCAGCCGCTTACACCCCCGAAACAGCAAAACCCAGCATGGAAGCTATTTCAAGCATGAAAAGGGCTGTTGTGAAGGGTCCTAAATACTCAATGCTCACAATGCAGCCACACGGTGCCAGGATATCTGCATCCTTAAGCACAAAATTCGATGGCTACCAGAGAAACTATGATTTACTAAAAGCCCAGAAGACCTTCTACTACAGGCAGTCCCTGAAGCTTGAAAGGAAGTACGAACTCCTATCAAATAAGTGGGTGGAAGAGCCCGGAATAATCCCAAAGACACTGGATGAGCTTCACGGAGTGCTGGAGAACGTCAGGACAGAAGAACAACCACGCATAGACCAGCTCCTTGACAACCTGAACGCGAACCTGACCGAATCCCAGGAGACCCTTTCAAAAGCAAATAACACAATGGATTCCGTCCAGAACGCCCTGTCCTTCATGGACATGGATACCGGAAAGATCAAGCTGGGTGCCATGGTGATCGGCGGATTGGTCGTGCTCAACCTGCTGGTCGGACTGATAGTGCTGATCCGGATGGCACTCGGGTACTAAGGATTTTTGTGAATTAATGCTGGGTGGTTCTTTGGCCATCCGGTTTCTTTTTTAGTTGTGCTGGTTAGCAACAAGAGATTGAGATTCTTGAAAGAAAGCATGTTTGTGCTGATTCTGTGGTTTATATTGGGAAAGAAGCTAACAATATTGATGAACAGGAATTGGAAAGCAACCATGTTGAGATGTATCATGATATTGAAAAGCTGAGGGAATTTGTTCTGGAGCTTACTCCTGCTGAAGCTAGGAAGATTGGGATTAAGTACAGGAGTACATTGAGTAAATTAAAAAAGAGGGGAAGGGAAAGGGAGTTTAACCTGAATACGAAGGAGATGAGGAAGATATTATAACAAGTCTTTTGATACTCATTTTTTAGTGAAAATATGGGATTTTGTGAAATAAACTTTATATTTTTTCTCTAAGCATTTTATCGTGAAGAATGATATATGATAACAAATCGAGCAAAATTAAGTACTTTAACGAAATCTCTTCGCATTCAAATCCTTTAAAGTTTCCATGTGCTATGCCATGACGATTTATGGTAGTTGAAGGATTTTTTATTTTATAGGAGTTTTCCCAGAATGAACCCGTGTTAAGATACTCAAATGCCGTATCAAAAACCTGTTTAGGAAACATCAAGATTTTTCTTGAGAAAATCAACTCTTTAAAGGTTTCAATCTTGTCTTTAAAAGTACCACCAGTTCTTTGATTACATTCACTTAAGTAATCTACAATTATTCCTTCAAATTGGGGAACAAGAACATAGATTGAGGCAATGTAATCCTTAGAAAAATGGGCATCCACAGCTTTTTTTATATAAAGTAGCCTTTCTGGAAAAAAATTAGTTTCTTCCCAAAAAGCAAATCGTCTTTCCCAATAAGACGTTCCGTAAGCATCAGAAACAATTTCAAGAAGCTCGGGATTATCAATTACACATGAGTCTTTATGTAATTCTAATAAAACATGTGGATAATATCCCGGTGCAGGAGGCCAGTTATTTTTAGAGAGATTTTCTATTTTTTCAATTGGTTTTATATCCTTATATAATTTTATATTGTTAATAAAATCTAGTATGGGATAGGCATTTTTCATTTCTTGAAAATCTTCTGTGATATCTGGAAAGTTTGGACGACAGTCAAATGTCAAAAAATAATCAAAGAATGAAGATTGACATAAAAAATATGCTGCTGGCTTTCCATCATAAACAGGTGGAACAATATAACTTTGATCAGGATCAATATCATTTAAAGTTACAATTTCACCTGGAATGGTTTTTCTTTTAGCTGTTACATTAACTACGACGTTGACTTCTTCGTTAATTTCAACAATTGGAGATACTTTATCTTCAGATATCTTCTTTAGAATTATTCTAAATTGAAAAACATTAAAGGGTAATTCATTTTCTTCAATAGTACCTTCATCAATTCGTTTTTCAATTTCAGGCAAAATATACAAATTTAAAAGTTGTCCAATTGTACGAAATTTAAGCATATTGTTTCCTCCCACCAATCGCAAATAATTAATTTATACGTAAATAAATTTTTCTAAAGGTTTCTGGTATAAGATTGACATAAAAAATAGCGTACACTTTTTTAGAGTTACCTATATCCCCGACTTGCTGTGAGAAGGATAATATTTGAACCTCCCGACTCACTCCCATTAACCAATACACCCATAGAATAAAATCAAAACCTTTATGTATATTATGCATTATAATGCATAACTATGGGACGCCCTAGAAAAAGAAGAATGGTTAATTTCGACCACAATGTAAGGCATTTCAAACCATCAGGCACTTGCCTGAAAGATCTGGAAGAGGTCAACATAACTATTGATGAACTGGAAACCCTCAGGCTGAGCTATCTTGAAAAGATGAAACAGGAAAATGCAGCTCAGACGATGGAAATACACCAGTCTACCTTTCAAAGGACGCTCCAGAGAACACTGCAGAAGATCGCAGATGCTCTTGTAAATGGAAAATCAATTCGAGTAGAAGGAGGAGACTATACAATGCCAGGAAAGGACGGAACAGGACCGATGGGTCAGGGACCAGCTGGAGGACAGAGCCAGGGTCAGGGTCAGGGTAGAGGACAGAGAGGATTCCGCGGAGGTAAAGGAGCAGGAACTGCCGGGCCCGGTGGAGAATGCAAGTGTACGAGCTGTGGTTATGAACAAGCTCACCAGCCAGGAGTTCCCTGTGCCCAGATGACCTGTCCGGAATGCGGGAAACCTATGGTCAGGAAATGATCAGGCAGACAAGTAAACTGCAGAATCATATTAAAAAAACAGAATGCCATCAACAAATGTGATCAAAATGAAGTCAAGGATCATCTACGGACCAATTCTTTCAAGAAGACTTGGAAGGTCACTTGGAATTGATATTATCAAAAAGGGCGAGTTCAGGAAGAACTGCAATTTCGATTGTGTCTACTGTCAACTTGGGCATGTGGACTGGAAGATATCAAACCCAACGGAAGTTGCAGATCCTGTAACAACTGAAGAAGTGATCGATGGCATCACCAACTACCACAAGAAAGTGGATGATCTTGATTACATAACATTTTCAGGAACATGTGAACCAACACTGAACCTGGAACTGGGTAACATGATCGGACAGATAAGAAAGATCAGCGATGTTCCCATTTGTGTGATCACCAACTCATCCCTCGTGAGCAGGGAGGATGTCAGAGAAAACCTTTCAAAAGCAGATCTTGTGGTTGCTACACTGGTGTCAGGAAATGAAGATACATTTCAGGCCATCAACAGACCTGCACCCGGGATCGAACTTCAGGATATAATCAAAGGACTTCGGGAACTGCAGAAAATGAAAGGTCCGAAGGTCGCCATAGAGGTCATGCTGCTTGATTCGAACAACGGCTATCCTACTAATTCAAGCGATGAGGAGGTCACTAAGCTGGCTGAAGTCCTCAAGTACATCGATCCGGATGAGATCGAAGTGCTGACCACCAGCCGACCTCCGGCAGAGGATTTTACTGTACCTGTTCCTGAAACAAGGCTCAAGGAGATCGCAAAAAGGTTCGACGAGGAACTTGGAATGGAGAGGGTCAGACTTGTGCTTAAGGGACTGAAACGAAAGAGGTCGAACATAAAGCATGAGAACATTGTGGACGAGGTCTATGACCTCATACTTCGCAGGCCCTGCACATTTGAGCAGGTGGTGCAGTCACTGGATATCAATAAGGTGGAACTCACCCCGATAATTGAAGGGCTGGTCGGGGAACAGAAGATCACTGAGATCTTGTCTGAGAACAGGACTTATTACCGTGCAGCATAACTAAAAAAGATTTTTAAAGGGATGAACATTACATCCCAAGCTGTTCTTTTTCAAAACCACGTATGCAATAGTATCCGTGCTTAATACCCAGTTTTTCGGTCATGGGACAAACACCACAGATACAACCATTTTCCTCGTTAATAAAGCCACATTTACCGATCGTATGGAAACAATATCCGCCCGATTCGTTTCTTCCTATTTTATCATTCATACGATCCCTGGACTATTCATAGGAATCTCCTCAGGTCCTGCTACACTAAAATGCTGTGGAAAACTGCAGCCCATCCGGTAAATATCTGCCAAATATCTGTAGAGATCCGCTACAAGAATGGCGGAGTTCTGTTCTACCATCAAAAGACCAAACAACTTCATAAAAAAGAAAAGGGGAAGTGAAGTATTAACTTCTCTTCCTCATTAGCAGATGAACTCCAACCAGTATCATTACCAATGATCCTGTTGAGATCCAGGGTATTCCATTGGACTCTGTTTGTGTATCTTCATCCCCTACTTCAGATATATCATCCTCTGAGGGAGATGTACCATCTTGTATGGATACACTTTCATCCTCTTCTGCAAAACCGACTATCGCAAATGGCGAGAATCCCGGAGTTTTTGCCTCGAAGTAGAGATATGAATCATCTTCTCCAACCTTCATGGTATTGAGGGCATTCCATTTGCCTTCACTGTGTCGATATAATGCTATTGAATTCTCATCAATACCATTCTCTACCAACCAGTCTTTTGCTACGCTGAAACTTATTACAGGATCAGCAATATTGTCTTCAGTAGCAAATCCTGACATACCAACCCAGATGTTAAGATTGCTATAGACAATGCCCGGAGCACTATTATTAACCATTGCAGATTTGTTCTTAAGAACTTCGATCGTTGTTGAAATCCTTCCATAATTTCTCAGTGCAGAGAAGTTAATGTTCTCAATTGCATTCTGCTCAGCATCGAATTTGTAACTAATTTCAAGTCCACCTACGATGTTCTCTGTTTTCACTTCTTTAAACATGATGTTCTCAAAAGCTTCGCCGGTTGCTCCACTTCCACCACCGCCTCCACTACTTCCACCACTGCTTCCACCTCTGGAGGATGAAGAAGTTCGTGTAACATTCACAGATGTTGTGTTGGTGTTTCCAGCGGCATCGGTAACATTTGCATAAATGGTGTTAGCACCTATGGCCAGAGGTACCGTTGCCGTGAAAGTGCCGTTGAAATCTATGATTGTGGTTTCTGCATTAATGTCATTCACTGTAACCAATGGCAGAGATCCGGTTCCATTGACAAGGCCTGAGACAGTAACAGAACTTGCCGTTGTGGATGATCCATCTGCCGGTGAGGTTATACTGATCACTGGCATGAGAGTGTCAACGACAATGGTAAGTGGCAGGTGATCAGATTCATTTACTGAAAGATTATATTGCTCATCGCAGATCCCATCCTTGTTAATATCTACTGGGTTAACACTGAATCCTGTTCCATCAGGATGTACCCAGTAGTTTCCACCAAGGAGATGACCTCCAACAATGTTTGTTCCAGCAGTCATGGTGATGTTCCAGATGTTGCCGGTATTGTTGCCACTGTATCTAGTGTTATTTGTATTGTTGAAGTAATTGTTATAGAGGAGACTGTTGTTGGAATTTTCAAAATAAATACCATCAGAGTTATTCGACACGATGTTACTGCTCAGCGTGTTGTCAATAGAATTCAACAGACCGATACCTATGTCAGCGTTCGAGTTTGCAGTATTATTGCTCAGCGTGTTTATAGTGCTGGACTGTCGCAGACTGATACCTACATGGCTGTTCCAATTTGCAGTGTTATTGACCAGGTCGTTGTAGCTGGACTGTAGTATTCTGATGCCGTAAAAAGTGTTCCAGGTCGCAGTGTTATTGACCAGGTCGTTGTAGCTGGAATTCTCTAAATAAATACCATCATCGAGGTTATACGACAAAATGTTACTGTTCAGCGTGTTGCCGCTGGAATTCAACAGACCAATGCCTGTGTCGTCGTTCCAGTTTGCAGTGTTACTACTCAGCGTGTTGTTAATGGACTGTACCAGCTTGATACCTGCATAGTGAGCGGCAAGGTCGCTTTCGTCACCGTTCCAGTTTGCAATGTTATTGACCAGCTCGTTGTCGTTGGAATTCCCAAGATAAATACCATCATCGAGGTTATATGACACAATGTTACCATTCAGCGTGTTGCCGCTGGAAATTTCAAAATTAATACCTTCAGAGTTATTCGACACACTGTTACTGCTCAGCGTGTTGCCGCTGGAAATTTCAAAATCAATACCTTCAGAGTTATTCGACACAATGTTACTGCTCAACGTGTTGATGTCGGAGTTCAACAGACCGATGCCCATTTCGATGTTCGAGTTTGCAGTATTGTTGCTCAGAGTGTTGTTATCGGAAGAAGATAGCCAGATACCCACATCGAGGTTCGAGTTTGCAATGTTATTACTCAGAGTGTTGTAGCTGGAATTCAACAGACCGATCCCGGTGTCGTTGTTCGAACTTGCAGTGTTACTGCTCAGGATATTGTTGCTGGACCAATCCAACCTGATGCCATCAGAATTGTTAGATAAGCTATTATCACTAATATTACATCCATTAGCTTCATTGAGAAGTATCCCAACGTTATCATTTAAGCCTGTCACAGTAAATCCGCTAATATTGACGTTGTTTGCATTCACTAAAATTACGTAATTGTTTGGATCGATAATCTGGACAATGGTATCGCTCGGATTACCAGACTGTGAATTGATTGTCAGTTCCTTGTTCACAGTCACGTTCTCTGTATAGGTTCCCTGATAGACAAGGATCGTATCCCCATCCCGTGTATTTATATCATCTATAGCAGCCTGTATTGATGTATAATTTGCATCATTTCCAGTGCTGTTGTTCACCGTGATTGTATCTGCAGATGCTGTTCCAATGGTCATTAATACTAAAGCCATTCCAAAACAGATCATCATATTCCTTTTGCTTCTCATTTATAATCCCCACAGAACCACTTATGTGTCACCTATTTAATTAATTACAACCAAAAATCCATTTACAACTGTTCATTTTCAGAACCGCGTGTGCAGTAGTATCCGTGCTTAAGGCCTAATTTCTCGGTCACCGGGCAACCACCACAGATACAACCATTTTCCTCGTTTATACAGCTGCTTTTACCAATAGTAAGGAAACAGTATCCACCCTTTTCCCCACATTCTTTCCACGAAGGACAGTTGGCACAAACACACATCGACAATACCATTTCCTTTTTGTTCTGCATTTCTTCCGGGCTCATTTCCATAGATATTTCCTCCTATTTCCCCTTATTTTCTCATTCATACGATCAACCATTCATAGGAATATCCTCAGACCCTGCTAAACTAAAATGTCGTGGAAAACTGCAGCCCATCCAGTAGAGAACAGATAATAATCTGTAAAGATCCACTACAATATCCCATCCCAGATATGACTTTTCAGATCATCATATAAACAGTTAATGTAAATTGAACATTGGATATCGCTCGAGAAGAACTCATATTGGAATCTGACCACTATGGAACATATATTAACAGACAGAAAATGGTTTCAAAGAGATAAGTTCATATAATAGTTATTAAACGAGTTTACTCAAGTTATGAAAAATATCGACATTCCATAGATGAAACAAACAATATAATCAGGCGATACACATGCTATCAAAATTCAAGGACAAGGTGCCTCTTGTCGATGAAACTGCTTTCGTTGCCGATTCTGCTGAAATCATAGGAGATGTTGTTGTCGGTGAACACTCAAGCATCTGGTTCAATGCGGTTCTCCGGGGAGACATGGACAAAATACAGATCGGGAAACGCACAAGTATTCAGGATAATTCAGTGATCCACACCGACCCCCCACTGGCAACCGAGATCGGTGACGATGTGACCGTGGGTCATGGAGCAGTACTGCATAGCTGCAAGATCGGGAACAATGTCCTCATAGGAATGAATTCCACAGTGCTTGACGGGGTCGAGATCGGAGAGAATTCCATCGTTGGTGCCAATGCACTAGTTCCTCCGGGAAAGAAATTCCCGCCTAACAGCGTTATCACAGGAGTTCCCGGTAAAGTAAGAAGGGAAGCCACACCTGAGGATGTTGCAATGATAAGGGAAAATGCAGCAGAATATGTGAAGCTGACAGCGGAATATAGGAAGCATCAGAACTGATCGATCATCACATATTCGTTAATTGATCCAAAGGAATGAGGTACTATGGAACAACAACAACAACTGAAAGAAGCCCTTCTGGAAAAATGCAGGGAAATGGAGATCCCTCTGGTCGGAGTGGCAAATATCGAACGCTGGGAAAAGCCCCTGTTCCAGCCCTGGATACCGGAAGAATTCCACCCGCATTCCATCTACCCGGAAGCAAGGTCTGTGATAGTCATCGGACTACCAGTCACTCTTCCAGTGCTGGAGACCTCCCCGTCGATATATTACAGGGAACTCTACAAGACAGTGAACAGCCTGCTGGACCAGTACACTTACCGGCTGTCAAATTTTCTTACTGAGAAAGGACACCCTTCAGTTTTCGTTCCAAGAGACGGGTACGGTTCTATCAAAGTACTTCTGGAAAATCCCGTTGCTTTCTTTTCACACCGTCATGCTGCATTCCTTGCCGGGCTTGGGACCTTCGGAATCAACAACATGATACTTACTCCGGAATACGGACCACGCATACGCTTCGGTACAATTCTCACTACTGCGGAACTTAAACCAGACGACATCATGGAAGAGCAGCTATGCAACCATTGCATGCGTTGCGTTAGGATGTGTCCATCGAATGCACTTGAGGAAAAGGACTATCCTCAGGGAATAACCGATAAGAAATCCTGTGCATCTTTTAGTGATGAGCTGAACAGCCGGTATATTTCTCCCTGCGGGATATGCATAAAGGTCTGTCCGATCGGCGAGGACCGCAGGATTTTCGGAAGGGAAGATGCTTCAATGTATGAAAAGAAGGACAAGTTCAAAAAGTACCACAATTCATGGGAACATATCCGCTCTTATGGCGGAAAATAACTAGAACGAAAGAACGAAACCGGTGAGAAAAGAAAAATGAAAAAAGGATCAAAGGACATCCTTTAAAGCGTTTGCAGCAACATAGACACTTCCCACACCGCAGATGTAATGTGTGACCTTTACTGCCTGCATGACCTCTTCTTTTGTGGCTCCTGCTTCCATTGCCTGTACTGCAAGGGATGTTACGCCATTCACAGCACCTTTTGATGCATCAAGTGCCATTGCCATAAGAAGTTTGTATTTTAGGGGAATGCCATCTTCCTCAAAAGAGGTTACTCGTGTATCCTCAAGAAGCTGGAAAAAGTCTGCATCTGAATCGATAATTACCTGAAGTGGATTTTCTGACATTTTATGATCACCTTCATTTTAAGACTGACAGGAATATATATGAATTTGTTCATAATTAACATGGATGAGAGCATTTCCTTTACCTGAAAAGTCAAAGAACATCTTACGTGAGAACGAGGAAAGCGGAGCTTTCTGGGAAGACAGGAAAGACCGCCACCATTGTGGTATCGATCTTTATGCACCTGAAGGTGAAGCTGTTATTTCTATTGAGAATGGAGAAGTTATCGACGTAGGCATAATGACATCTCCCGAAATGATCTCTTACTGGAATGATACCTATTATATAATCATCAGGAACCAGTCAGGACTTTTCTGCAAATATGGTGAGCTTGGTTCCTCGAATGTAAAGTTAGGAGATACTGTTGAAGCGGGCAAGGTAATTGGACACGTTGGAATTGTGCTAAACAGTAAGAAGGTCGATGAAAATGCTCCCGAATATATCCAAAAACTAAAAGATAAGAATCCCAGCATGCTCCATTTTGAGTTGTGGGAAGCCGACCCTATCGTTGAAGACAGCGATTATCTCGGTGGAAACTGGTTCGGAGATAAACGACCCAAAAAGCTTCTTGACCCTACTGAATACCTGAGGTCAATTGAAAGCAATTAAAACTAATTAAAGAAAAATGATCACAGAACCCTGACCTTAAGGTCAAGGGTCTGTTCATATCCTGTAAGGTTCACTTCTGGCTGCATGTATATTGCAGAGATGTTCTGTTCACCGGCTGCAATTGCCTCTATCTCCCACGCATGCTGCCCATAAAGGGATCCCTCAGATTGCGGGATAAATTCATCCCCTCTTACCTGGAGACCGTCCGTCAACGTCATATTCCAGGAATAGGTGTCAGCTGTGGATTCGAACAGCCTGATAAGCATCCAGTCACCCTCTTTGATCTTAATCGCATCTCCAGAATAGTACCCATCCAGGATGAAGGAAGGATAAAGCTCATTATCCCCCTCAACTATCAACATCATTTCGAAATCTTCCGGAACGGAAGACTGGCCATTCCATGAGTTATATTCTACCATAATGGATTTCTCACCAATGGACAGTGTTTCAAAGGTCCATCCATAGACAGAATCATCCTCCACAGGACTGTATGTTGAGGAGTATCCATATCCTTCTTCCATTATGGAGAGGTCAGTTCCATCTGAAAGAGACCAGTAGCCTTCCGACGGTCTATCCAGATCGATGCGTACAATGCTTCCGGCTTGAACCGATACTGTAGTGCCATTGTCCTCTTCAGTGAAGACATGATCCGCAGGCATCTTCTCGATCACAGGGAAAGCGAACTGGTCATCTTCCGCCGGAGCCATTCCCACAGAAAGTGCAGCTATCACCACACCAACAAGCATTAACGGAAGAAGATAGCGTTTTACGGACCTCTTTGTAGAACTGCTGGCATTGTCATAATACCGTCCTTTTAACACCATTAGCAAGACAGCAAAAAGACATCCCAGGAAGAACCAGAGACCAATGTTATCGGAAAAGTTCGAAAAGAACGTATGAACGCTGTCCAGGATCTGGGGAGCGGCTTCTTCAGGAACTGCCTTTACAACTTCTCCTCCAGCTTCATCAGCAGCAAGTGAAGGTGCCATATCCATAGGTGCTTCACGCAAGACTTCCTCTTCCACATCATACGCCACCATTGCAGGTGCTGTGAAAGCATCTCCATTCCCTATGGAAACCGGTCTTGATAGATATTGAAGCCCTGCAGCACCAAGGAATGCAGCACCGATAACACCGATATACTGCTGCAACATGCTGATTATGGAAGCCCTGTTGACATTCATATTCCCGGGAGCCACTACGATCAGTTTCTGCACAGGCTCGTAGATCTTGACCTCACGGCCTTTCTCACTCCATTTGATCCTGTGAACTTTGATAAGATCAGCTTCCAGCAAGCTGTCAATGTTGTACTTGATAGTGGTAATTGAAAGACCGAGCTTTTTAGAGATATCCGTTGCAGACATCGGCTCTTCGGAAAGAAGGTCCAGGATCTTCAGGGACTTCTCATTGGAAAGCGTCTGTGTGATCTTCTTTGAATCCTCGTTGAGCGGAAGTACAACTACATTGTCCGAACTGTCCTGATCTGTATCTTCAGTTTCAGCCTTGTTCTTATTTTCAACGTCTTTAGTGACCATGTTCGCACCAGAGGTTGATCTCATACAACCATGCTTTTGTCTTCAGAAGAGAATGCTACAAACCTTTTAGCAGGTCCGTAGATATCTTCTTTCCCCTCCAGACCGGAGGAAGTGCTCTTTATCTCTACAAGATCGGAATCCATAAGGGCCATGACCTTATCTTCAACATCCACAAAAGGAAGACCGGTCCTGCGGGAAATTTCCCGAACAGAAAGTGGATATTCCGAAAGCACTTCCAGTATCGTGAAAGAACCTTCTCTTGAAAGCACTTCAGTTACATTCCTTGATCCTTCAGCAATAGGGAGGATCAGGAATTTATCGATGTTTACGGGATTTGATGCACATTCCATAACGATTGTCCCCTTTTTTTAAACGCAATTATCAGATAAGTTCCACATGAACATCAAGATCATGTACTCCGGGATCTGTAGGTACAGGGTTGTGCCAGGTACTATAATAGTCACCATTTGAAAGTCTTCCATCTCCATCCACATCCACATGTACTGAAAGTGAATAGGTCATTCTTTCGTCAAGATCAGGATGATTTATCATGTATAGCAATGGCTCAATGTTACCAGCATCCATAGAAACATCATCAATAGTATCTTCTGAAATAACAACTGATGCAACGTCCTGAAGGCTCACATCCTCAACTTTCAGGTAGATAGTCGCATTAGAGAATGACTCAACAGGTTCGTCAAATATGACCATCCCCTGAACACTATTTTCTTCTGAAACCTGATCATCAGTATCTTCGCCTTCTTCATGATCTGTTTCTTCATCTACTACTTCATCAGTTCCACTGACCTCGTCTGCCAACCCATCTGAAGTGGTTTCAGTACAGCCCATTGAAAATGCAGCGGCCATTACTAACAAAAGTGTCAGGCCGAATGCAAAATATTTGTTCATGTTGATCATTCCTCAGTATTAACTAAATGAACAAATGATCCGTAGATATAAATCATTTATTTAAGCTACAAAATAATTCGTAGTCTTGGGATCAGGAAATTTAGTGATAAAAAGAGAAGGAAATATCCAGATTATGCTTTTGTTGACCTGAAGATATCTTCCTTAAGGATACCATAATCATCGAAACTTGAACGCATGGTCATAAATATACCAATGGCAACCGTCATCACGGTGGAAACATAGATACCGACCATTATGGCCATCTGATATTTGATAGCGAGGATCGGACTGGAACCTGCTATTATCTGACCGGTCATCATCCCCGGCAGTGAGACGATACCAATCGTGGACATGCTTGCTATCGAGGGCTTCAATGCAAGGTTAAGACTTTTTCTGGCATAGGGAAGAATAGCTTCATGTTTCTTTGCACCCAGTGACAGACTGTAGAGGTAACGATTCTCGTTCCTCCGTATCGTATCATAGAAGTTGCTGATGCTTACGAGATTTCCCCTCAGGGAATTACCAAGGAACATGCCGAATATGGGTATCAGGTATCGGGCATCAAAGAGGTTCTCAAGATCTACAACAAACGCATTGAAGTAAATTATTATCAGGAAGTTTCCTACTATAAATGAAGCAAGTGTCGGCAGTAGCAATTTTTTCAGGTCAAGCCCGACATCATTTATCGTGGAATGGGTTGCTGCAAGGACCATTATCATTAACCACAAAAGGTTCACAAATGAATTGTTCAGGTCAAAAAGCACTGTGAGGAAAAAACCCACAAAAGCAAGTTGTACGACCATTCTTGAAGCCGAAACAACTGTGTCATGGATTATCCCGAGCTTAAGATAATGACTTACAAACAGAGGAATTGCAAGTAAAAGGAAACATGCTATGAGGGATAGATAGCTAATATCAACAGCTTCCATTCAAACACCCACCGGCACGATTCTTACATTTTGCTTTTCCCAGACATCATCATGGGATATCACCACGAGTGTCCATTCCTTACGCTCCAGGAAATAATTGGCCACCTTTTCTTTCAGTGCAGCATCAAGGGACGAAGTAATCTCATCGAGCAGGTAGACATCCTTTCCAATCAGCACTGACATAATTATGCCGATTCTCTGCTTCTCGCCCCCGGACAGATCCTCGAAATCCATTTCAAGAACGTCTTTTTCAAAACCAAGATAAACAAGAAGCCTTCTGAGCTTGGTCCTGTCAAGTTTTCCTTCATTGAAAGAATAGGAGAATACTTCCTCGATAAATTCATTCACCGAACCTTCATAGATATCAAGGTCCTGGGAAACATAAGCGATCCTTTTTCTTGCATCCCATACAGTATTGCTGTCAAGTAGCTGGTTGTTAAAATAAAGACTACCACTTGTGGGATGGCCAAAACCCATCGGCATCTTCAAAAGTGTGGACTTGCCTGAACCAGACCTGCCTTTCAGCAAGATGCGGTCCCCTTTTTTAATATCAAGATCGAAATGAGATAATACTTCCTTCTCACCATAACGAATAGAGACATCTTTGTACTTCAAAAGTTCCTGACTCATGAGCTTTTGTTCACCTTATTATTTGAGATATTATGATAAGATCCATAGAATCCAACAAGATAATATATCAATTGTTGTTGGTAAAGGATTTAAATGCTAGTGCCCCTGAATATTATATGAAAGTATTTATCCGAAAATAACGTTTTTTACACATCCATTAATACATATTTCAAATTTCATGTTATTTTAGTTAAATCAAGATTATAGTAGTAACATTAGCTCATCAGCTTGTTATTTGACAGAAATGAAGAACAATAAGCTTATCCAAATCCTGCTGAAAGATCAATTTATCAGTGTTTTTGAAATGAATTTACCCTGACGTTACTTATATATCCCATCTTCTCAATACTTTTTACTATGACAGCGTGGAAGAAAGCTTCAGAGGAACTTGGAGAACTGATAGGGGAATCCGTATCCGACTATGATGTTGAGTTTCGTAAGATGTTCGGCAGCCCTGTCTATTTTGTGAACGGGAACATGTTCATCGGTGTTCATGGTGACGGGATCATGATGCGCCTGCAGGAGGAAGACCAGCAGAATCTCTATGAAGAATACGATGAAGCAGCTCCTTTTACACCAAACGGCAGGCGCATGAAGGAATATGCCCTGATTCCACCGGCAGTATATGATGATGAGATCGAGTTCAGAAAATGGTTGGACATATCGTACAGCTATGTGAGTTCCCTTCCGAAGAAAGAGAAAAAGGAAAAGAAGAAAAAAGCAACTTCCGGGAAAACAAAAAAGAGCGAGAAATGATGCTAAGAGGCATCTTTCCCACACCTATTTTCATTTCATTTCGTATTACATATCTTCCTTGATGTACTTGATCATCCTCGGCGTAAGCAGTGGAATGATCTGCGGAAGCATGTTCGGCATCAGATTCTCCATTGACTGTGGCATGAGATCAGGCATCTGTTCCTTCATATCATCGGACATCTGCACACGTTTCTCGACAGCCTTGAGCATGTCAGGCATGACCTTTGGCATTATGCCTGGCAAAAGCATTGGCATCATGATCGGCATCATTGGCTTCATCATGAGGTCCATGCCCGGGACGTACTTGACCATCTTCATCATACCACGCAGTGGAGCAGGCATTGCAGCCATCATCTGAGGCAACAGTTCCACCATCAGGTCAGTCATGTTCTCGGGCTTAAGGAGTGCGATCATCTGGTCGAATGTCACCCATGCTGTAAGTGCGGTGTTCGTCGTATCAGGAATATCATACCCCATACTGCGAGCTACTGTTGCTGAAAGGTCTTGGACGTCCACCGGACTGCCACTCTTCTCTGCAGCTATCCTCAGCTGTACCTGACAGCACGGACAGGCAGCAACCATAATGTCAGCACCAATATCCTCAGCTTCCTTAAGCCTCATGTTACCGACGACGTTAGCAATAGCCGGATCTGCGACCAGTGTCAGGACTGAACCACAGCAGTGACCTTCTGCCCTGTTGTGCTCCATTTCACGCAGTTCGACGCCCGGAACCGACTTGATAAGATCCCTTGGAGGCTCATAGATACCACCTGCACGACCCATGTGACATGCATCGTGAACTGTTACGACCTTGTCAAGAGGTGTGACGAACTTCTCAGACAGTACATCGAGCTTGTCCTGAAGTACCTGTGAGTAGTGCTTTGCCTCAAAGTCGTACTCGATACCGAGCTTCTCTGCCCACTGGCGATAGAAGGTATCCCATACCAACCAGCATGCAGGACAGGATGTGATTACGGTCTTTACACCTTTCTTCTTCATGTTCTCGATGTTCATTCTCATGATCTTCTCGAAAACATCCCACTTACCGGCAGCAAGCATCGGGATACCACAGCAGGACTCTTCTTTGCCGAGGTATGTGATCTCCATACCTGCATCTGTCAGCAGACGTACTGAAGCTTCAGCGATGTCCTTCTCGACAAATGATGCAGTACAGCCTGCAAAGTAAGCATATTCAGCCTTGTCCTTGATCTTGGGCTTAAGGTCCTCAGGGATCCATTCTTCCCTGTTCTTGAGGTACTCTCCCCAGATGTTCCTTTCCTTGAGCAGGCTGGAAGCCATGATCTCGAAAGGTGGGATGGTCATCATACCACGTTCTACGACCAGCTCTTCTCTCATGGTCATCCAGGAATCGTTGATCGGAAGATCAAGCTGGCACCTGTGATCACAAAGCTCGCAGGTCGTACAGGCAAGGAAAGTGTCTACCTGCTCCTGTGTCATCTTATCCCTGCCGGCAAGGTATTCCTTGATAAAGAACCACTTACCTCTCGGGGACTGGGATTCCCAACCGCGACCGTAGTACTGGTCACACTCTTCAACACAGTAACCACACTGTGCACAGGTGTATGCATGGGAAACGATGTCTGCAGGGATATCCTTCTGCTTCCTGAAGGTCTCTTCCCCGACACCACTCCTGTTTCCGACAAATCTCATCATCGGTTCGAATGCCTTGGACATTGATATCCCGGCTTTGAGAATGCCTTTACCTGAAATGGTCTCAGGGTTCATGATGTCATCCGGATCGACCTGCTGCTTCAGGGCCAGCATCTTCTTCAGGCGGTCACCATAGACCTTCTCTGCTTCCTTTGCAAAATAGAGACCTGAAGCGTATATCCTTCCGCCATTCTCCTCGGCGATCTTTATGATACTGATACCGAGTGTGAATGCAAGGTTGAACTTGAATGATCTCTCAGAGTGAGGGATAAAACAGAGGAGGATAACATTACCGTCCTTTGCCACCATACCTTCGATGAGCACAGGAAGGTCGATCTTCGCTTTGATCTCATTGAAGACCTTGCCGACCTTGTCAACAGGAACAATGATCTCCGCAGGAATGAACGAAGGACCAAGCCTCTTGACCTTCATGGAACGGAACCATTCACTGGCTTCGTGTCTGGAAATATCTTCAGAAAGGATCTTGCCACCATTGCTGGTTATGATATTTTCAAGGGCACTAACATCCCTTGACTCAGGATAAATAAAGTTACAAATATATGACTTAGGCAATTCCGGTCTGTCCTCGACGACCGTTTCGCCATGGTGGGTGGAAAATGGCATTTCATTCTTCATGCCTGCCCAATCGGGATTTATAAATGAGATAGACCATAGTGGCACTTTTTCTGCAGCTACTGACTGAAGGGCTTTCTGCATGGACTCGGAATCAGCAAATTCTGCAGAGATGGATGCTGTATCTTCCTTATTGCGTATATTCAGGGTGATCTGGGTAATGATACCGACAGTACCCATACTTCCGATGAGGCTGTCCATTTCATCGCCTGTGAAATCCCTGATCTCGCCGTTTGGAAGCACTGCTCTTGCAGAGACCATGGTGTCTTGGGACCAGCCGTATTCATAGCTGCCGTAACCAATACCGTTCTGTGCAAGCCACCCACCTACTGTTGCTGCAGGGGCACTTGAAGGCATGGCACAGACAGAAAGGTCCTTTTCATTGAGCTTTTTCTCAAGGCGCTCCCATACGATACCTGCTCCGACCGTGACGGTCATGTTCTCAGCATCGATGGAGATTATATCATTCATCAGGTTAACATCTGCAATGATACCACCCTTTGTAGGAATGACACCACCGTAACCGGATGATGCTCCGGCACGGGGAACAATAGGAATAGAATGTTTACGTGAGAAATCCATCAGTTTGACAATATCGTCCTCTGTGCGAAGTTTTACGATCGCTGCAGGGTCAGTGTTGCCTAACATCATCTTTGCCATTGACGGAAGTGCTCCGACATCATGACTGTAGAAGTGTCTTTCACGTTTGCTGAAATTCACGCGGTCGCCAAATATACCGCCGAGTTCTTCCTCCTGAGAGGAGGTGAGGTTTGCTGTGTTTTTTGCCATATTAGATCCCCCTTAGAAATTGGGTCGTTTTTCAATATAAACTTTTAAGTTATTTTTTGAGTAATGTCCAATTTAAAAAAGGAAAAATTGGAAACAAATTTTCTCCATTTTAGAATGATAGTGAATCTTTCGGACATTTCTCAATACATCGTCCACATTTGATACAGTCCGGGTTGTTGCCGATATCACGAACTTTAAGTTCCATCGGACAGACCTTCTCACAAAGTTTGCAGTCAACACATGAATCATGGTCCATCTGAAGCTGGTACTTGTTACCGCCGATGATCCTCTGCATTGTTCCCATTGGGCAGGCGTTACACCAGGACCTTGTGTTGAAGTAGCTTCCAAGCATTGTGCCAATGATTGTTGTCATAAGACACATCGAGACAAGGATGGTACCGATGAGCTCAAAGGTGTTCTGTGCAGCAAATGTTACCGAGATGCGGTACATCATCAGAGCCATCATAGCTGTGAATGCAGGGATCCTGAGCCACATGCTTGAGAGGATCTTTGGGATCTTCCTTTTCTTTGAGATCTTTATGATACCGTAATCGAAGTAACTGCCACGTGGACAGAGATTACCACAGAACCAGCGCCCTCTGATGAGGCTGGTGATGAACAGTGTCCCCATGACAGCGAGCATGAAGTAACCAAGGATCGGATACCAGAGACCTCCAATGGAGACTATGACTACCAGAGAGCCAAGATAAGGTGTTATCTTAAGCATTTACCAATCCTCCAGTTCCTGTTCGACCTTCGCTACCCATTTGCTGACAATTCCCATGATCAGCTCTTTGATCTCTGCTTTGTCTTTTATCCTGTAAATGAATGAATATCCGCCTCCATCGAGGTTATTTTGTGATTTTGTGAGTATGCCTTTTTCATGCAGCTTCTTAACAGACCTCTGGACGGTTGAAAGGTCGAGTTCTGTAAGAGTTGCTATATGCTCCGTTTTGCTCCAAATATCAGGCTCTTCAAAGAAGTACTCCAACACTTTCATATCAGCCCGTGTCAGGTTCAGAGCACATTTTATCACATCTTTAATTTTGAATTCCTTACATGCGAAATCGATCATTGAATCACCTTCATTATTTGTCAGTACTGCTACATTGTTACAGTTGCATATAAACGTGGTTAAGTACTGAAGGAAGATGCAAGGTTTTGGCAGTACCGTGGGTAACTGTGATGATATGGCAGTAATATATTGTAGGAAATAAAAAATGGAATGATCAGAAAAATAATACCCGATTTATAAACAATAATATACACCAACGTACAACACAATACATTCCAAAAAACAACCACCTGCCGGATTTTACCTACATATTTATCAATGATGGACTATTATCAAAACGGCAGGAGATTAACATGAGCACACGCGAGTATATGCTTGGAAACGTGGCGATCGCACGCGGTATCGTGGAAGGAGGAGGTAAAGTTATCTCCGGGTATCCCGGTACGCCTTCTTCTGAGATCGTTGATACGTTATCTGCAATGAAAGAACGTGATTTTTACGTTGAATGGTCAGTTAATGAAAAAGTTGCTATGGAGGTTGCTGCAGGAGCTGCCATGACAGGTGTGCGTTCTGTGGTGACAATGAAACACGTTGGTCTCAACGTTGCAGCAGACCCTCTTATGACACTTGCTTACATGGGTGTAAAGGGCGGAATGATCATCATTGTCGCTGACGACCCTGCATGTCATTCATCACAGAATGAACAGGACACACGCAAGTATTCCGAATTCTCACTTATGCCATGTCTTGACCCTTCCACACCACAGGAAGCAAAGGACATGATCCCATACGCATTCGAACTTTCCGAGAAGTTCGAGATCCCTGTGATATTCAGGCCAACAACAAGGATCTCACACGGTAAGTCCGAGATCGAGCTTGGAACTATCACCGACCACAGGGTCGAGGCAAAGTTCGAGAAGGACACCTCACGCTGGGTAATGGTACCAAGCAATGCGGTAATTCGTCACCCACACCTTCTTGGAATACAGGAAGGCATCATGGAAGAGCTTGAGAGCTCACCATGGAACGAGCTTACAATCAACGAGAGCACAAAGATCGGTGTCATCGCATCAGGTCTGGCCTCAGTATATGCCAGGGAAGCAATGGAGAACCTCGGACTGGAAGCATCCTTCCTGAAGATCGGAGCATACCCTGTTCCTGAAGGTCTTATCAAGAAGATGTACGAGCAGTGTGACACCGTGCTTGTAATCGAAGAGCTTGAACCAATAGTCGAAGACCGCTGCAAGGTTCTCGCAAAGGATATCGAGAGCCCTGTAAAGATACTCGGCAAGACTGGCGGATATATCCCAAGGGTCAGCGAACTCAATACCGATGCCTGCGTAAGGGCAATTGGAAAAGCATTCGACATCGAAGTCGATGTTCCGGAAATAGCTGAAGCAGAACTTGAACTTCCACCAAGGCCACCTGCACTCTGTGCGGGATGTTCACACCGTGCTACCTATCATGCCATGAAGAAAGTGTTCGGCAAGAACGCTGTGTTCCCAAGTGACATCGGTTGTTACACACTCGGAGTTCAGAACGGAACAGTCGATACAACACTCTGTATGGGTGGCAGTATCACCGTTGCATCAGGTATCTACGATGCAGGCGAGAAGCAGCCTATCTGCTGTTCAATTGGAGATTCCACATTCTTCCACACAGGTATCAACGGACTGCTCAACGCTGTCTACAACAAGTCAAACATCACAATAGCCATCCTTGACAACCGTATCACCGCAATGACAGGCCACCAGCCAAACCCTGGTATGGGATTCACATCTACAGGCGAGCCTACAAAGGAGATCGACATGGAACTCCTCTGCCGTGGACTCGGTGCTGAGTTCGTGGAAACGGTCGATCCATACGATGTCAAGGCTACCGAAGAAGTATTCAAGCGTGCAAAGGACTTCGAAGGTCCTTCCGTGGTCATCACAAGACAGGCATGTGTCATCCACGCACGCAGAGCAGGTGTCAGGCGCATACCATTCCAGGTCGATACAGAGAAATGTATCGGATGCAGAATGTGTGTCAACCTCGGATGTCCTGCTATCGAGTTCGATAAAGAAACAAAGAAAGCACATATCAATGCAATGTGTACAGGCTGTGGACTCTGCAGTGTTGTCTGCAAGTTCGATGCTATCGTGGAGGTGCAGAAATGAGCAGCAAAGCTTCTGAATTCGATCTTGTGATCTCAGGTGTCGGCGGGCAGGGAACCATTCTTGCATCAGACATCATCGGCAGATCAGCAGTCCTTGAAGGAAAAGGTGTAAGGGCAGCAGAGACCCACGGAATGGCACAGCGTGGCGGTTCAGTTGTCAACCACGTCCGTATCGGATGTAAGCTTGGTTCCATGATCCCGCTTAAAGGAGCAGATTGCCTGCTCGCGCTTGAGCCTGTGGAAGCCCTCCGTTACATCGATTACCTCTCAGATGACGGTGTCATAATCATGAACACCGAATCAGTTTACCCGATCACGGTCACAACAGGAAAGGCAACTTACCCGTCTATTGACAGCATCGTAGAAAAGCTGAAGGAAACGCACCGTGTCATCGCTTTCAATGCAAGCGAAAAGGCAGCAGAGGCCGGAAGCAGACAGGCAATGAACGTTGTTCTTGTCGGAGCTGTCTCCAACTTCCTGCCTATAAAGACAGAAACCCTGCTTGAACGCGTTAAAGAGATGGTTCCTCCAAAGACCATTGACACGAACGTAAAAGCTTTTGAAATGGGAAGAAGCATGGCCGAATAAGACCATACTTCAATTTCTTTTTGTTTTCAAGACCAGAGATGTACACCATCAGGACAGAAGATTTCGACCTGGATTATACGCTTGACTGCGGTCAGGTGTTCCGCTGGGATAAGGACGGAGACTTGTGGACAGGCGTGGTCAACGGTACCGTTGCCCGCATAAGCCAGAACCCTGATACAGGTGAACTTCTGGTCGATTCATCTCTTGATGAGGAATTCTTTTATCATTACTTCAAGCTCGACGACGACCTGCCGGCAATTTTCGAGCAAATCAACAAGGACGAGCACATGGATATCGCGATCAATAAATATCGCGGACTACGCCTGATCCGCCAGGATCCCTGGGAATGCCTGATCTCCTACATGCTTGCCACCGCTTCGAACATCCCGAGGATAAAGAAGAACATATCCATGCTTTCAGCAATGTTCGGAGAAGAACTGGAAGAGGGACTCTACAGCTTCCCGAAACCAGAAGACCTTGCAGCAACCTGCTGTGATGAACTTTGCGAATGCAAGATGGGATTCAGAACAGCCAGAATAATCAAAGCAGCGAATGTTGTTGTCACCGGAGACATTGTCCTTAATGAACTGTTCAGGCTTGAATATCAGGCTGCAAAGAAGGAGCTGATGTCACTGGAGGGTATCGGTGAGAAGGTCGCAGACTGCATCCTGCTGTTCGCATTCGATAAGATGGAAGGCTTCCCTGTGGATACCCATGTGGAGAAGATCGTCAGAACCTACTACGGCGATGACCCGTTCTTTGAAGGCAAAGCCACCAAGACAAAAATAGGAAACTGGGGCAGGCACTATTTCGGGAAGTACTGCGGCTATGCCCAGCAATATCTGTTCTACCAGAAGCGGCTTGAGGGGCTTATCTAATTCTACTCAGCATATCATTCCACGCTGTTCAAATACTTTGGTTAAAAAATATCCCAATTCTTAAGGCTTGGTGTACTATTCTAAACAAAAACGAGAAGGTACGAATGCCTCCTCCTGTATAACAAGTCGGGGATATATACAAAGAAAAATATGGCAACGGGGTTTTGTATGTATAACACACGACCACAATTCAAACATCTGAGAAAAAACCGAACTCCCAATATTTACTGCTGACATGAACTGAAGTTAAATAATTAAAAAGTGAATTATTAATTAATTTCTAGAATACTTGGTTTGCATACCATCAAGATTTAACTAAAGGATAAGCTTGATATCTTTATTCTTTTCTTTTTTATAAAAAAACCAAGAGCAATAAAAACAATTTCTGATACGATTCTTGTACGAAAATTAAAGATTTATGTAGAAATTGATAATGAAATGAAGAAAACAATAGCAATAGGAAGAATTTCTTGTATGAGCTTTATACGAAAGATAAAGAAAATGATAGAAAATGAAACAAGGTATTCTAAGTAATAATATTTATATATTGGTAATTAAAGCCTTACTTATGCCCGTTTGGTTAAAGACTTTACTCAAAAGCTTGGATGATAACCTGGATGAAAAGACAAAAATTACAATCATGAAGGCATGTGGTGAAAATTGTCCATTCACTCACCTCACAGATGAACGATTGTTAGCAATCAAGGATGCTTCCAATGATGAACATGATTTTTTGGAAAAGTTGTCTCAACAATGGCGAGTCAAAATAGAGGGTAATGATGTCTATGTTGTCTTTGACAAATGTTATTGCCCTCTTGTCAACGAGAATATTGATGATGCTTCAGCAACTCTCTGTTATTGTACTCTGGGAAATCTAAAAAAGAAGTTCAGAATAGGACTAAATAGAGATATAGATGTCTTGATGGAGAAAACAGTTATTTCCGGAGATGATGAATGCCGATTTAAAATACTTATATAAAATGTTCATCTCTTCAGCACCGCAATGATAATGAGAAAACAGCAGTGAATCAGATGTAGAAACCCCATAATAAAGGAAGTCGACTTTAATCGGAATACGAAGGAGATGAGGAAGATATTATAGATAATGTCATAATGATATTTCCCCTATATTTTTCCATATAAACATCCATCCCACGTTTCCAACCTTTCTCTACTAGAGGTTGTAAAAGCATTAGACATTGAGAAGAGTAAGAATTATTAAAGTCAAAAAAGAAAAATCAGACCTATTCGGTCACTGGACCTTAGCCTGAATTTCCTTTGCAAATTCCTTTGCTTTCTGAAGATGGGATTCATCAGGCTGTCCTTTTGCGGCTGGACCCAACGCAGCAAATGCCTTCATCTCAGGGTCATCGGACTTTTCGAGCATATCAAGAACGTGCTGTGCAATTTCACCCTGACACTCAAATGTACCAAGTAAATTACCCTTGGCTGCGATATCCTTTAATGATCCAGTCCATGATTTAATGGCCTCAAATCCTTCAGGAACACCATGAGTCATGAAGAATGCTATGCCCTTACCAGCTACATTCTCTTTTACGAATTTTGAAACATTCTCCGGAACATTGAATTGTAATACAGGAAAACCTACGAAGACAAGGTCATAACCTTCAAAGTTGGTTAGATCCTTAATATCTTTGATGTCCTTTTCACCAGCAATTTCATCATAAATAGCTTCTGCGATCTTCTTTGTATTTCCTGTCTGTGTCATATATGCTACTAATGTTTTCATGAACTCCCACCTTATAATTGATATAAAAGGTAGGCTGTACAAATTTATAAAGATGAGGGTTGATAAAATGTACCAACATTAAATAAGTACAGAAAAAAGTAATCGTTTTGATAATTTCTTCGGTTCAGATAATATTGAACAAAACTTGTATTGATATTCGATGCATTTTTATCAAATATTATTTAATAAGTATATTGTAAAATTTGCAACTAATGCAAGTTAAATCAACTTGAATGGGAGAGAATAACAATGGTAGCGATAGTTAACAGGGACGAATGTGTAGGATGCGGAGTATGTGTAGATGATTGCCCAGCCGAAGCAATTACAATGGACGAAGAAAACATCGCTGTAGTAGATGCTGGTAAATGTACTGAATGTGGTATATGTGTGGACTCCTGTCCATCCGAAGCAATTTCAATGGAATAAACAAGTTTATTCCATTTGTCTTTCTATTTTTCATATTCGGCATAAGGCAGGCCAATGATCGTCTTCCTCAACAGATCAGATCAACACCAACTTTTAATGTTAATATAACATTGACATATATTGTATTTTATTATTTTTCTAAAGTGCGTTGACAGGAGATGTTATTTGTGTCGAGAAATATGTGTACATGGAAAAAAGATGACATCAGAGACAGGGAAGATGAATTCAAAGAACTTGTCACAGGTGCAAAATTCTACTGCAAAAACTGTGGAAGGGCATCAAACGATATGAAGTACCTTTGCAGACCTGGAAAACTCTAAAGCGATCCTGGAGCACATTATCAATATGATCGTGATTTCCTAAGGGTTATTTCTCCATGTCTGTGACATCATTTTGATTGCGTGCTTGATTTCAATTTTTCAACACTACCACGACCTCATCACAGAGGACTCTCAGAGCCATCCATTGAGGAAACTTCGCAATCCTTCATCCTTCAGACCAATGATCTGTTCACCCTCAAGAACTGTGAAACCTTCCCTTACGCTCTTTGAGATATGTTTTCCAAGAGAACATCCGCCAACTTCTGACTCCAGAAATACAACTGCATCGGTATATTTGCGAGGGATCTCAGCAACATAGAACCCATCCTGAATTGTCAGGGAGTAAGCATCCGGATTATCAACATATTTTGACCTGAATGCCTCGGCATGAGCTCGCACCCATACAGGTGGCCCCCTGTGCCTTTTCACATCCGGCAGGGTCTTTGACAACAGTTCCAGGAATACAACCGAATCCTCACCACTCCATTTACCGGCCTTCAGAACGGTAAATTCATTCTTCTCAAGCATTGGTACGATGGAATGCTCCATCTTCGCAAATTGCGGATAGAAAATATCATCCACAACATCAGGTGTCTTGAAAACAATAGCTATCAATGAGGTAACACGTGTTTTCATCCTGTCTAGCAACTCTGCGTCAGAGATTGGAGGTTCTGCAGAAGCGAAGAACATGCTTTCATCGGGAGTGTCAAGGAAGCTCCTGGAAACATCGATGAACGTGCAGAACTTGTCCAAGGACAGTGCAGCAGCCACATTCCTTCTTGGGTCTGTGGGATCAATAACAACAAGAGGGTCCTCGAATTTTTGGGCACCGTGTTCCATGAGATCTAGAAGCAGACCCGGACGCCATTCACAAGCAGCCTCCAGCACTTTTTCGAAAGAACCGTAGTTGATCACCAGAAGCTCTGTGAGATAACCTGAGAAACCTTCGGTCTTGAGCTCGGAGCCATAGACACCTGTGCCTTTCATGAACTGCTTGAGCAACAGTACATCGTCCTCGCGACCATTGAGATGAGCCTTTATGAACTCATTATGGAAAGGTGTCCTGTCAACTGCGGAGAGGATGCATGATGCACTGGAAACACTGTAACATGGAACAAGGTCAACATCAAAGCCACTGTACCTCATCTTGACATAAGGATGCTCTGCATAGTGCTCATCCCACTCCTGTGCCTCTTTTGCTATCTGCCGACCAACGGACAGACCATAGCTTTCAAGGTCCTCGCGGCTTGTGGTGTCAGGGAACATGATGAATATATCAAGGTCATGGGTTCCGGATATCCAGGTACCTCGGGCAGCCGAGCCTACAAGCTGGGTCTTTACACCGGTCAGGCCGACCTTGAAGGTAATGCAATCGATCTTGTACATCAGTTCATCAGCAACTTTGGTCAGACGTGCCCTTTCTTCATCTGATGGCTTGATCTTATCCAAAATTCTGTTTTTGATATCTTCCATGTTCATTCTCTCGATGATAGTCCTTGTACGTACTACTCCTCAAAAGTATAAAACCATTTGAGATGAACGATCCGGGATCCGGATCCATTCGGTCTTTAATGCTCTATTCGGGTATTGGATTTGCCAAAACATGCTTTGTCCGAAAATTGATTCAAATAGATGCAAGGTTGATGACTTTTTCCCAGAGAGATTGTCAAGCCAAGATCACAACCAGTTGACAAAAGTCCTTTAGCTCCCACTCTTATATTCTATATTTTTTGAGCAAATGCGGCTATGGTTCAACCCCTACATTCACACAGTTACCATATTTGCGCGATGTCTTAATATACAACTTAATTGAAATATATTGACAATGTTGGATGTGGGGACAAATGCGAATGAAATCATATAAAATACACTATATTGCAATAACAATTATCTTTTTGATAGTAACATCGAATAGTGTAGCAGCGAGTACAATTATTGTCGACGATAGTGGAAATGAAGATTATACTACCATTCAGGCAGCCGTCAACGCATCAAACAATGGTGATACAGTTCTTGTTTATCCTGGAAGATATTCAGAAAACGTTGATGTGGACAAGGAGTTAGCGATAATCGCAAAAACTCAAAATCCAGATGATACGACTGTTCAAGCTAATGATCTAAATGATCCTGTATTTCATGTAACTGCAAATAACGTGACAATCAGTGGATTTAATGTGACAGGTGCTAATGGCACTGAAAAAAACAGTCCTGCCTATGGCATATATCTTGATGGAAGACATGAATTTGTTATCGCTAATGATGACGAAGTCCAGGGTTGTATCATTACTAACAATAGATTGTTCAACAATAGCATAGGTGTCTTTTTGGAGGACTCCAGCAATAATGTACTGAGTAATAACACTGCTTCAGGCAACAATTTTGCCATCTTTTTTGGGAGTTCCAACAGCATTAAGCTGAGTAAAAATGATTTGGTGAACAACTATGGAGGCATTGCGATGCTTGGAGGCACTAATAACACATTAAACAATAACAACATTTCGAACAACAGTTATGGTATTATTTTGGACATTTATAGCAACGACAATACGTTTAGCAATAACATAGCTTCAGACAACGAACATGGTATCTACATTAGAGGCTCCGCAAATCTCACGCTTATAAATAACACTGCAAGCTTCAACAAACGTGACGGAATCTACCTTGATCGTTCTCACTACAACGTGCTGGAAGGCAACACAGCAAATTCAAACGGTGAACATGGAATTTATCTTAATGATTTTTCCTGGGGCAATTATCTGGGAAACAACACTGCTTCGAATAATGAGCACGGAATCATGTTGTATTATTACAGCGACCATAACTCATTGATCAATAATACTGCAAACTCGAACGAACAATATGGCATCTATCTGAATGAAACCAGTAACAACAGTATCGAGGGAAACACTGCAAACTCGAATAAAATGCATGGAATATACCTGAAATCTTCCACCTTCAACACGATCATTAATAATACTGCAAATTTCAATGGCTATCATGGTATCGATCTTAATCAATCCAATAACAAAACTGTGAATACCGATATCATAACACATGATTTCAAATATTGCAAGTTCCTTGAAGATTCCAGCAATAACAATACCGTGAGTGGAAATCATCTATTCGACAATGGCAAAGGTCTCGTTGCAAATGTTTCTGAAAATAACATCGGCATCAACTACATCAACGATAGGGGAATTACCGAGATGCCTTTTATCGGTTCCGTGCTGACATTGATCATATTGGGAATTGCATTTATGTTTATGAGAAAAGAATGAGATTCAACAGGCTTAATAAAAAGACTGTTGAGAGGGTAAGAGTCAAAGCAGCCAATACAGATAACCATTTATACAGTTTGAAACTATATTTCAATGTACTTTCAGAAGAAAAATACCATTCGGAGGCTCAGGGGGAACACCGGAAATATCGGGGAGCCAGTTCCGGAATGGAAACACAATCGATCACTACGGAGGAGTCTCTAAAATGATAAGTGAAAGGATGACAGATGCGCTTAACACACAGATCAACAAGGAAATGTATTCCGCATATCTTTACATGGCAATGTCAGCTCACAGTTCTAACGTCGGGCTAAACGGATTTGCGAACTGGTTCATGGTCCAGTATCAGGAAGAAATGTTACACACCATGAAGCTCTACAACTATGTTAGCGATCAGGGAGCACCTGTCAAACTCATGCAAATCGATGAACCACCACAGGAGTTCGGCACTGCACTTGACATGCTTTATGCAACCCTTGAACATGAGCAGTTCATCACAAAATCCATCAATGATCTAGTGGACCTTGCCATCGAAGAGAAGGACCATGCAACCCACATCTTCCTCCAGTGGTACATCACCGAGCAGATCGAGGAAGAAGGCAATGACAATGAGATCATCGACAAGCTCAAACTTGCAGGAGAAGAAGGAAATGGCCTGTTCATTATAGACAAGGAACTCTCTGCAAGGGTATTCAACCCGCCTGCAGCAGTAACCGACTGGACACAGATCAGGTGATATCAATGACAGGAAATACAGAAGAAATAAAGCAGGTCAAAGGCTCCATGCCAAAGGCTATCAAGATGGCAAAGGAAATGGACGATGACTTCGGTCAGGGACTTGCAGGATTCTACAAGGCCATCTGGAAGGACAGGGAAGACGGCCTTTCAATGAAGAACAAGCACCTTATCGTCTTTGCCATAGCATGTTCAAAGAACAACACCAACAGTGCAAAGAAGATCCTTGTGAAACTCAAGAAACACGGTGCTACAAGGGCAGAGGTCCTGGACGCAATGATGATGGCAGCATGGACTGGCGGTATCCAGAACTTTACTGACATCAGCACTGACGTGCTGCCTGAAATGGATAAACTTGGATACTAAGACCTGATCCGGGTCTTAACTTCTTTTTTAATTAGTAGTCTCAGTAAAACTAAGCTGCAGAATGAAGTTTTACGAAAATAAATGATAAAAACAAAAACAGAAGAGCGAAAGCTCACTCTTCGTCGTAATAACCGATCTCTTCTTTTGTCAGGTAGCATGCAGGGTCATCTGCCCAGACATTGCCGTAGACAGCCTCTGCCCGTACACGGAAATTGCCGTTGCAGACATCGAACCATTTGCACTTTGCACACCTGTCGGCATTTGCCTTTATGAGTGGCTTCCTGTCCTTGAGACCTGCCATAAGGTCATCGTCAAGGTCTGTCCAGATCTCACTGAACTTCCTGTCCTTCACGTTTCCGAAGCTGTAGTGTCTCCAGAACTGATCAGGGTGTACTGAACCATCCCATGAAACACAGCCAAAGCCGATACCTGTGGAATTACCACGGTTCATCTGCAGGAGCTCATATACCTCATCTGCACGCTCGGGGTTCTCTTCTGCCAGTCTCATGTAGATGTACGGACCGTCGCAGTGGTTGTCCACTGTCAGGACCTCAACAGGCATTCCCTTTTCATGAAGCTCCTTCGTGCGGTCCATGATCAGGTCAACCGTCTTGCGGCTGTCCTCCAGTGAAAGGTCCTCATCGATGATCTTAGTACCCCTTCCGGCATACACCAGATGGTAGAAACAGATACGTGGGATGTTCTCTTCCTCGAGCATATCGAAGATCGCAGGAATGTCAGCCACATTTTGCTTGTTGATGGTAAAACGCAGTCCCACCTTGATGCTTTCTCTCTGGCAATTGCGAAGACCTGTCATTGCAGCATCGAAAGCACCTTTCATGCCACGGAACTTGTCATTTGTCTCACGCACACCGTCAATGGAGATTCCCACATATGAAAGACCGATCTCCTTGAGCGTCTTTGCCATTTTTTCGTCGATAAGCGTACCGTTGGTGGAGATCACCGCACGCATTCCCTTGGAGATAGCATACTCGGCCAGTTCAGGAAGGTCCTTGCGCATCAGCGGTTCGCCGCCTGAGAAAAGTATCACAGGTGAGCCGAACTCAGAAAGATCGTCGATCAGTTCCTTGCCCTGCTCGGTGGTCAGCTCATCCTTGAACTCGATGTCCTTTGCGTGTGCATAGCAGTGAACACAGCGAAGGTTGCAGCGCCTGGTCATGTTCCAGACGACAACAGGCTTCTTGTCCTTTGCGAATTGCAGCAGGTGTGACGGAAGTCGTTTTGAATCCCGCCCGTAACGAAGGGCGTCTGATGGTTCAACAGTTCCGCAATAGAGTTTTGAGATTCCTATCATTGTGATCCTCCTGCAATATTAGTAAAATATCAAATTTTCCGTTTTTCATTTTAATTTAGTTGTTCTCAACTGCTTCCTTTGCAACCCTGAGAATCTCTTTGAAAGTGTATTCATCCGGTGTGACGTTCACTTCAACACCATGTTCCTTCAACGTATTGGCTGTAGGAATACCAATTGCAGCCACCAGTGAATCGGCAAGCACTTGCCTTATCTCGTCGCCTGCACCCATTGCTGCTGCCTGGTCGAAGAAACTACGCACCATCATGGAACTTGTAAATGCAAACACATCGATCTCTTTGTTGAGACTTCTGGTAATAAGCTCCTCCTGCAATGGTCCTTTAGGCATTGTCAGGGTATAGACCTTTGTCTCAAGAACGTTCGCACCACAATCCCTGAGTCCGGATATCAGCAACGTTGAACCGTAAGCGCTCCTTGCAGTATCTATGTTCTTACCCTTGACGTCAGGACAGAGGAACTCAACAAGTCCTTCTGAACTGTAAACACCAGGCATCCCCATAACTTCGATACCAAGCTTTTCCAGTTGCTTCCGAGTTGTTGGACCAATAGCGATAACTTTGGTTATGTTGAGCGCTTCGATGAAATCATCACGCTTTTCCTCAGCAATCTTCTCCAGAGTGAAATCAATTCCATTAGCACTTGTAAATATCACATAATCGGAAACGCCGGAGAATACGTTCTCTGCAAAAGTGCCAAAGTACTCATCCTCCATAGCCTCAAGCTCGATCATGGGAACGGCCACTACCTCAAAACCAAAGGATTCCGCAAGTTTCCGGGAACCTTCAACGTATCCCTGAGGCCTCATGATTGCAATAACAGGCTTACGATCAGTTGCATCCATATGAACATCTCTTAAATCCAAACATCAATTATTAATTTACTATCAGATAGCAATCCACAAACTCTTTAGATCTGGGAACCCAGTATCTCATGGAGCTTGACAACATCACCAATTACTGTGAGTGCCGGCGCTTTTACATTCTGGTCCTTTGAGATCTGTGCGATGGTACCAACTGTGCCGATGGTCACGCGCTGGTCAGGACGTGTTCCCCTCTCGACCATTGCAACAGGTGTCTTTGGGTCCTTCCCGAATTTCATGAGCTCGTTCATGTTGCGTTCAAGCATCTTGACCCCCATGAAGATAACGATCGTTCCGCCAAAAGCTGCAAGTGTCTCCCAGTCAAGAGCTGTCTCTTCCTTAGTAGGGTCCTCGTGTCCTGTGATAAAGGTCACCATTGAAGCATGATCCCTGTGGGTTACCGGGATACCTGCATAAGCAGTAGCAGCCAGTGCGGATGTAATGCCAGGCACTACTTCGAACTCAATACCTGCCTCGACAAGTTCTTCAGCTTCTTCTCCACCACGGCCGAACATGTACGGATCTCCGCCTTTAAGACGGACTACCATCTTGCCTTCCTTTGCCTTCTCAACGATCACATCGTTGATCTCGCTCTGGGTCAGTGTGTGATCGCCTGCATGCTTGCCTGCATCTACCTTCTCAGCTGCCTCCGGCATGGTATCCAGGATCTGCTTTCCCGGAAGCTGGTCATACACAATGACATCAGCTGTATCCATAAGCCTGCGAGCCTTCACGGTCATCAGTTCAGGGTCACCGGGACCTGAGCCTACAAGATATACTTTTCCGTATTTTTGAGCCATATTACCAGATATCCTCAATTTCTATTTTGCTGATGGTAAGAACCTGATACAATAAATAGATTGATATGCTATTCTTTCGGGATTGTAAAGATATGATCAGAACAAAAGTTCTTCAGCTTTTGAAAATAGCATAATGTGAAGAAAAAGACCTATTGAAAAGAAAGAAAAGATTACCCAATGAAAATTGAGTAACATGACGCGATCAGCTTTTATCCAGAATATATAGAAGCATTTCCTTGTTCAGTTTCCCCTCACGTGAAAGCTTCGCAGCAATATCATCATCTGCAATTCCTTCCAATTTCATTTCTTTGATCTTCTCAATGATCGCAGGTGAGATGCTGTAGTACTCATTAATATCCTTCCTGTGCCCCCAAACATCGCCTTCAACAAGCTTTATGCCCTGCATTTCCAGAAACATTTCTATGGATTTGGAAACAGTCCTACGGTATGATGTAGGTATCTGGATAACTTCTACATCCTTGCATCTTTTTATGAGATTGAAGATATCCTCGTTCGATGGCCTGAATGCAAGGTGGATCACTTTTTCGCCGGCGTCAAGGTTTAGAATTTCATCTCTTTTGCTTACGACTCTAATTTTCATAGGAACACCCCATTATATTCAAACAGTTAAACATAACTTATCAAATTAATTATTAATAAGTGACCTATTAAATAATTGACGACTGAAAAGTTCTTTAGGAACTATCAGTCATTGAGGCGAAGTTTCACAGAATCAGCATGTGCCTGAAGTCCTTCTTTTTCAGCAAGAGATATTATCGTATCCCCTATCGAGCTTAAGCCTTCCTTTGTTATCTTCTGTATAGTAGAGTACTTCAGGAAGTGGTGGATGTTCAGACCGGAGTATATCTTAGGGTAGCCGGCGGTGGGAAGCACGTGGTTCGTACCTGATGCATAATCACCTGCTGCCACAGGAGCATAATTGCCAACAAAGATGGAACCTGCATTCTCGATCCTCTCAAGCACAGCGTCGTCATCCCTCACCATGATCTCGAGGTGCTCCGGTGCGAAGTCATTGGAAATAGAGATACACTCATCCATTGTATCGGTCACAATAATAGCTGCATTCTCAAGGGATGAATCCACGATCTCTTTACGGACAGCTGCATCTGCCTGCTTTTTGACCTCATCGTTCGTCTGCTCCGCAAGGGAAGAAGATGTTGTCACAAGCACTGAAACAGACTTTGGATCATGCTCTGCCTGTGCAAGAATATCGGATGCGATCATAGCAGCATCCGCAGAATCATCTGCAATGATAAGAACTTCACTTGGACCTGCCGGAAAATCGATCTCTGCTTTATCACGCACCATCATCTTGGCAACGGTAACAAAGACATTTCCGGGTCCTACGATCTTATCGATCTTCAAAACAGATTCGGTACCATAGGCCATTGCTGCAATTGCCTGGACACCGCCCACCTTGTAAATGTGATCTGCACCTGCAACTTTAGCTGCTGCAAGTGTAAGCGGATTGATCTTGCCATCAGGACCCGGTGGTGTGCACATGACAACGCTCTTGACCCCAGCCACCTTTGCAGGAATGATGGTCATAAGTGCAGTGGAAGGATAGGAAGCCCTGCCCCCAGGCACGTAAGCACCAACCGATGCAAGAGGTGTGGCCATCTGGCCAAGCTTGATGCCAGGAGAAGGTTCGATGAACCATGTCTTCTGAGGAAGTTGTGCTGCATGGAAGTTCCTGATGTTCTCTGCTGCGATCCCAAGATGCCTTATAAGTTCGGCATCGACAAGCCCCATTGCCTCTTCGATCTCTTCAGGGGTCACTTCTATATCCTGAATGTCTGCCCTGTCGAACTTCTTCGTGTACTCACGCAGGCCATCGTCACCTTTTTCCTGCACATCCTTGAGTATTGATGAAACGGTATCTGTTACGTCCATCAGCTCTCCTGTGCGGTTAAGAAGCTTATCCATCTCTTCTTCGGTGACATCGGATAGGTGTTTATACAGCATATGATCATCTCATTATTAAGGTCAGAAAGGACAAAAACTGCATCTGGTCGCAGGTTTACGTCCTGATCAAATTATTTTAACATTACTGGAAATCACTGAATGTTTTCTGGTCTTTGTCCAGTAATGTATCTAGAGTATTTGAATTTATAGGTGCGCTCTTATCCACCTGTTTCCTGACACGAACGCCTATGTTCGAAAGGATATTTGCAGCCACATTAGGACCAACAAGCTTCGATAATACTGAATGATCGGCCTTTTTAAGTTCTGCAAGGGATACAAATCCGGCTTTGTAGAGCTTACGTGCACGGACACGTCCAACGCCCCTGATACCTACAAGCTCCATGAGCTCCGGACTGGCACCGTAATGTATCCTCTTCTCAAGTCCGCGTGCATAGGCAGAATATTTCACTCCGATCAGTTCCGCCAGTTTCGTGGTAGCATGCATAAGCCACTCTGCCGTATCTGCAAGAGCATGGATATCCCCTTCACCTACGTTGAAGTGCTGCGTGATGTCGTCTGCAGGGATCTCACTGATCCATTCGTCCAGCAACATTGCAGTCTTTACTTCCCCAAGGAACCACTCATAATCAACTTCCTTGAACTGATTCGGAACCTCAATGAAATCATCACTATGCGACATCACAAAATCATTGATCTTTACATAATCACCGCTTCGCATGTACAATTGCCTCATGTCAGGTGTACTGCATATTAAATGGAGAAGCGTAAGATCAGTAACATTGACAGCCTTTTTCAACCCATCCACGATCTTTGCCCCGGACATAGGATCGATATAAAGCATCGAAATAAGCTTTCCGAGCTGGGTCGAGCTTAAAGAGATCGAGGCCGATGTTTCGTTCTTCCCGATCATTTCATTCTCAGCCAGGAATTCGATGCAATCGTCAATAACATCCTCAAGGCTCCAGGTATCCTGCTGGAAAGCAAAGAACGTCGCACCCATGAATTCCATCAGCTCAGCCCTGTCAGATGCAAATCCGTTCACAATGGTAGAAAGAACGTGTGTCCTCAGGGCATTTTCAGTCCCAAGTTTCGACCAGATATCTTCTGCATCAGCTTCCACATAGTTTTCCAGCAACTGCTCAAATTCTGCATATTCCTTAGCAAGCAGCACCGATTCCCCGTAAGGATCGAGATGTGGACGACCTGCCCTTCCTGCCATCTGCTTATATTCAAGCACAGGGATCGGCTGCATGCCGAAATTTGAATCGAACCTGCGATAGTTCCTGATGATGACCCTCCTTGCAGGAAGGTTCAGGCCGGCTGCCAGTGTCGGGGTACTGGAGATAACTTTGATCAGGTTCTGCCTGAAACCGTCTTCCACGATCTTCCTGTGGGATGAGTTCAGACCCGCGTGGTGGAAAGCAACACCTTTCCTTATACAATTTGCAAGCACCTTTGCAGTATCGGTCTCACCGGCGGATTCCACCTCGTCCGCCATCTGAGCAAGTTTCCCGCGAACATCATTGTCAAGCAATTTCACAACCTTGTTCGAGGACGATTTTGCAAATCCCGTACAATTGCGACGGCTGCTCTCAAAAACAAGGCATTGTCCGCCTTCAATGATGGTATCAAGCACAAGATTTGTGGCATTATCCTTATCCCGGCGTTCTATCTTCTTCTGCTTTCCCAGGAAATTGATAGCCTCACCAAAGAAAACCCCCTCATGCAGATCAGTAGGTCGCCATTCGCTTAAGACAAGACCTGCATCAAGCCAGTCTGCCATCTCACGGGCATTTCCTACGGTAGCTGAAAGCGCGATGATCTGAGACTCCGGATTCAGACGCATAAGTTTGGTTATCGTGACCTCAAGGGTAGGACCCCTGTTCTTTGAATCAAGCAGGTGGATCTCATCCACAACAATGGTGTTAACCTCTTCCATCCACGAGGTCCCATTGCGAAGCAGTGAATCGGTCTTTTCAGAAGTTGCTACAATGATATCGTTAGAGCCAAGCCATTCATCCCTGGAATCAAAATCACCTGTTGATATGCCGACCTTGATACCAAAAGGTGCAAGCTCCCTGAACCGGTCGAACTTCTCAGACGCAAGTGCACGAAGTGGAACTATGTATAATGCTTTCCCACCGTTACGAATAGCCTTGAGCATTGCAAGCTCTGCCAGAAGTGTCTTTCCGGAAGCTGTGGGTATCGCAGCAAGAAGGTTCTTTCTTTCAAGCAGGCCATTATCGACAGCTTCAGCCTGTGGAGGATAAAGCTCCTTTATACCGGAATCTTCGTAGAAACGGATTATATCATCAGGAATATCAAGCTCTCTTATCAGCATGGGAATTTCACATCACATTACAGCGATTGTTTCAGTATCGTATAAGTAATTTATTAAAACTAGCTGAGGACCATCTGCTACAAAGGGTTAAATAATCCGGGATTTTACACTATTTGATGTACGTCGATGAGATCATATCCCGCCTAAAGAAATTGTACCCGAAAGGCTATTTCCATATCAACCGAGACCCATATTATCTTCTTATTTCCACGGTATTGTCCCAGCGTACCCGGGACGAGGTGACCATCCCGACGACCCAGAAGCTCTTTTCTGTTTTCGACACCCCTAAGAAGATGGCAACCGCCGACGTGGATGAACTTCGGGAACTGATAAGAGAAGTGGGTTTCTATAATGTCAAATCACAGCGCCTGATAGAGATCTCACGCGTGCTCCTGGATGAATATGAGGGAGTAGTTCCTGACGATATCGACAACCTTGTTAAGCTCCCGGGAGTTGGCAGGAAAACAGCTAATTGTGTACTCACCTATGCTTTTGACAAAGATGCCATAGCTGTCGATACTCACGTACATCGCATATCCAACAGGATGGGACTCGTTGAAACAGATACTCCTGAAGAAACAGAGATCGAGCTTGAAAAGGTGGTGGAGAAGGATATGTGGAAGGATATAAACGGGCTGATGGTACTTTTCGGCAAGAGTATCTGTCGTCCGGTGTCTCCGAAGTGTGATGTATGTATAATGAATGATATTTGTCCGAAGCTGATCTGATGTTTACCTAATATTGACTTTACATTGACCGAATGTTGATCTGAAGTTATGAACCTTATGCAGGAACAACAGAGGTCATTCAAATGTAAAAGGTTCACCATTTATCAAAAGCTGTTTTAGCACAGCTGAACAACCCGGACCAACTGAAACAATAACTGAGGTGCTTTTCACCTGCTCCTGTATTGGAACGCCCTCAGATTCAGGTACAAAGTAGCTTTCAATACCCCATCTAACGTTCAGTGTATCATCATAGCTACTTGTTACCACTCCTTTTATGCAGACATCTTCATCACTGACATCAGGTTTTCTATGGCTTACCGAATCTATGGTCCAGTATTTTTCTTTTTCCGAAAGGCTGGCGTATACTGACTCACCAATCATAAATTCGTGATCATAAGGAGTATTGTCAAGATCAATTGTTGAGATGTCATACCTCAGGTTCACATAATCCCCCCGGAAAATATCTCTGGGATCCACAGGTGCAGTCTTTAATAAAATGTCCTGTCCAAGGCTTAACGTGATCATTTTAGGCAGGAAGATCAATGTGAGAATGATCAAGGAATAGGCCATAAGCAAAAGGAATCTTCTTGAATTCATGAGAGATCAAACTCCTTTATCTCGCTTATAATGAAACGTCTCTTGTTTTCCATATACCAGCCAAGTGTTATGAGAATCAGACCTCCGGCAATGAAGGCAAGAGACCTTGGCAACAGCTCGTAAAGCGTTGTAAAATACAGGTGCAGCACACCCAGCACAAAGAAGAACATCCCGATATTGACGAACGGTACTGTAGCTTTATAATATCCGATCAGGATGCTGCCAATGGATAGTACAAAGAATATCAGGTTGAAAAATATGAATAATATTGTAGCTATTTGTGGATCTATTCGAGTGTAGGTGTAACCATACTCTGTAACCGATGTTGTAAATGAATCGATGAAAAAGGTCAACAACCATGCACCTATCCACCCTGAAAATGCCAGTGCAAGTACGATGAGCTCGTATTTTGTATTCTTGACCTTTTGGTACATTGAAATGTTCGATATCAAAAAGATAACTGATGTTACTGCAAATAACAGGAAGAACAACTGGACCTGCCAGTTTACCGGCGTGAGCCGTGTCAAGATGTCCCTGTATGGTGTTTCTAAACTAAAATAGAAGTATGAGATTAGGATGAAGAATAGACCAAAGCCCTGATGGATGATCCTGAAATGAGCATATTTTTCAAATTTCAGATGCAGTTGCCCAAGACCATAGAGATTGATACCTAATAGCAGATACAGCATAAATATCTCGAAACTGCTTTGTACCAGGTACCTGGCCTGTGAGATATAGAACGTTGTCCAGAGAACAAATGTGACTATATTCAATGATATAATAATTGAAGACCTGAAAGCATAACCGAACGGAAGTATTGCTAGGAACCACACCAGTAAAAGCCAGTGAGTATTTGCGTTCACGTTGAATATCTGAGCAGTCAGGAAAATTGTAGCACCAACGAACAACGAAGCAAGGAAAAGCAATGCTTCACCCATTAAAGGGTATGTTCTCCTGTTAAATTTTAATTCCCAGCCAACAAAATAGGTCCCATACGTTGTACCAAGCAGAAGTACCATTTTTGCAATATTAGGAATCCTTTGCCAGTTCGATGCAACAAATAGTATTGCTCCGATACCGATCAGGAAGGCACCCAATATTGAGATTACTGTTACAAGCTTTGATGTGTCCTTCTTCTTGTTGAGGTTTTCATTGCTGGAAGGTGCCTCAGCCAGCCCATATCTTGACAGGATCAGCTTTGCCTGATGATCGTCAATTATTCCTTCACTGCTCCAGTCTTCGACCTCTTCTCGGAGCCAAGCCTTATGATCATCTTCCCCCATTGCAATACTATTAAAGAATTTATGGATATTTAATGTTTTTGTTACGATGTTGGGATGGATAAAGAAATTGATCAAAAGCAAGAATTAGAGTAATCAAAAATGACATGAGAAATACAAAGTCAACAAAAAAGCAGGATTGAGCAAAATAAAAAGAAAGTAAAGGAACACGGCTGTTAAGCCGCTTTCCCGGATCAGTCGTTGCTAAGTTCACCGCTGAAGTACTTGTCGTAAGAGTACATGTCGAAGTGACCGTGTCCGCTAAGGCAGAACAGGATGGTCTTCTCTTCTCCGGTCTGCTTGCACTTGAGAGCCTCATCGATAGCGCATTTGATAGCGTGGGTGGACTCTGGTGCAGGTGGAATGCCTTCACTGCGGGCGAACATGACGCCTGCTTCGAATACCTCTACCTGATGATAGCTGGTAGCTTCCATAAGTTTATCTGCGGTCAACTGGCTGATTATAGGTGAGCAGCCGTGGTATCTCAAGCCGCCTGCATGGATGGCAGGTGGAATGAACTCGTATCCTAGTGAATACATCTTAAGGAGGGGGGTCAGTTTTGCCATGTCACCATAGTCATACTGGAACTTGCCGTCACAAAGGGTCGGACAGGCAGAAGGTTCCACAGCGATGATGCGTGGATCATGGGTTCCTTCGATCTTATCCCTCATGTATGGAAGGCTGATACCTGCAAGGTTACTTCCGCCACCACAGCAACCGATAACTATGTCAGGATATTCCTCGACCTTGTCGAGCTGCTGCTGGGCTTCAAGACCTATGACGGTCTGGTGTAACATAACGTGGTTGAGCACACTGCCAAGAGCATATTTGGTATTATCGTGCTTCACAGCATCCTCTACAGCTTCTCCGATAGCGATACCAAGACTGCCTGTTGTGTCCGGGTATTTCTCAAGCATGTGACGTCCAAACTCAGTATCAGGACTTGGTGAAGGCACTACCTGTGCACCCCACAGGTTGATCAGTGATTTCCTGTATGGTTTTTGCTCGAAGCTGGAGCGTACCATATAGACCTTACATTCGATATCAAAAAAATTACAGCTAAGTGAAAGTGCACTGCCCCACTGACCAGCTCCGGTCTCGGTGGTTATCCTCTCGGTGCCTTCTTTCATATTATAGTAAGCCTGTGCCACAGAAGTATTTGGTTTGTGACTGCCTGCAGGACTGACTCCTTCATATTTGTAGTAGATCTTTGCAGGAGTGTCAAGCATTTTTTCAAGCCTGTGTGCGCGGAACAGAGGAGCAGGTCTCCAGAGTTTGTATATTTCAAGAACCTCTTTTGGAATGTCAATGTATTTCTCACTGCTCATTTCCTGTTTAATGAGCTCCATCGGGAAAAGAGGAGCAAGGTTTTCTGGTGCCAGTGGCTCATTATTTGCAGGATTAAGTGGAGGAGCCAATGGAGTGGGCATATCCGGAAGGATATTATACCATTTTTTTGGCATCTCGTTTTCATCAAGTAGGATCTTAGTCTGTTCCATAGATATTCCTCATATAATGCACAAATAAGTACTATGATGTAGATTAAATTATGATATATAGGTGTTGTGTTCTAAAATGACAAGATATTCTAAAAGTTGCCTTCCTGATACCTAAAAGCACCACAGTAAAGAGAGCACTGAAGGCATTAGCTGAAACATTGAGAAAAAGTAAATTGTTTACCTGAAGTTATCGACCTGAACCCGCATCATGATCCATAGTTGGATATTATGATTGGATATTGATTGGATATTATGGCTTACATCCAAGAGATATCCGTTCTTCAGGAGAAAGTGACAGATAAAAATCAATTATCTGAAAATCATTGAATTCATTTTCATGCAATGAATCAAAGAACCTGTCAAGAGTGTGAATTGTCTTTTTATCCATTGGCTCTGTGGAAGCAAGTTTTTGCGCCTCTCTTTCCAGACCGATCTTGCTCAGGCTTGAAGTTATGCGTTCGATCGCCTCATTGTCATGTTTGATAAAATCCAGTCTGATCCTGTCAAGGTCACCATATCCGGGATTCATGCTGAAATCAGAACCATTGGAACTACTAAATTCCATTTCCCTGCAGTCCTTTGCGGTTATATCTGAATAAAGATTATTATACCTTCGGGTCAGGTCATTGTGCTTTTCGAGATACCAGGCCCAAAAACCATTGGAATTATTGTGGTTAGTCATCTCCTGATAGACCTCTAGCTGTCTGGATTTAGCATTTTCAACGATCCATTCCTTGCGCCACTTATTGAACTCCTCTTTAGAGCCGGTGTCTAACCTGGCAACATGATCCACTGTAAGACTGTTCGAATTAATCATTCAATACCACCTATGTAACCACATGTCCTGAATTCTCTATAAAGATCTCACAGACAAGTGCAATTAATCCTTGAATGACAACAACCAAACCGCTAAATTACGGTCTGTTTCATCCCTCTCTTGTGAACCCATACCAAAGATATGGCTTCCTTAAAAACATTAGCAGTTTCATATTTAAGCTTATCTGCACTCAAGTTAATAGTAATCATAATTATGAGTAGTTGTAGAGGCTGTGTAACCAAATTCAAAAAGAAGAGAAATCCGGAAAAGAAGTTGCTTGATACTGATTTATTCAATATGAACCTATAAATATCATCAAATACTATAATCAGCGATTAATAACAGGAATAAGTTAGGCATATTTTTACCAGACCACGGAAAAGTTATTCATTCTAAGGTCATCTGACATTAACCACCTAACATCATACAACAGGGGAATATCATGGCATCAAACACCGAACCCACATTTAGCGAAGAGGAATTGATTGAGAAGGTCGTATCAGGAGAGATCCCTCTAAGGAAGATCGATGCATACACGGATAAAGACACTGCGATCAGGTTGAGAAAATGTGCGATCGAGAAGATGGAAGATGTCCAATTCGAACATATTCAGAACTATACAATTGATGCTGAGTCAGTTACAAAGAGAAATATCGAAAATATGATAGGTGCTGTGCAGATCCCACTTGGAATTGCAGGCGCTATAAAAGTGAACGGCGAATATGCTAATGATGAGTTCATGCTTCCACTTGCCACCACCGAAGGAGCACTTGTTGCAAGTACCAACCGCGGATGTTCAGCCATTACAGCATCCGGCGGTGCCAATGTAAGGATATTTCAGGACCAGATGACACGTGCACCTGTTTTCAAGATGGATAATGTGGTACATGCAAGAAAATTCGTTGACTGGATAAGGAAACCTGATATATTTGAACAGATGAAGGAAAAGGCTGCCGGAACAACGCGCTTCGGTGAACTTCTCAGCGTTGAGCCATATGTTACAGGAAACACAGTTTTCTTAAGGTTCGCCTATGACACAAAGGATGCAATGGGAATGAACATGGTCACCATTGCCACCGATGCAATACTCAACCTCATCTCCGATGAGTTCGGAGCTTATCCAATATCCCTTTCAGGAAACATGTGTACTGATAAGAAGCCTGCAGCCATCAATAACATCCTTGGAAGGGGAAAGACAGTTGCAGCGGATGTAACAATTCCAAAAGCGCTTGTCGGGAAGAAACTGAAAACCACTCCGGAGATGATGGAAGAGGTAAACTACAGGAAGAACCTGCTTGGTTCTGCAAGAGCAGGAGCACTTGGATTCAATGCACATGCCGCCAACATCGTAGCAGCACTATACCTTGCATGCGGACAGGATGCAGCTCACGTTGTGGAGGGTAGTACCGCAATCACAACAATGGAAGTAAATGGATATGGAGACCTATATTGTTCAGTTACCATGCCATCAGTGCAGGTCGGCACAGTTGGAGGAGGAACAAGTATCGGCACACAGAGAGATTGCCTGAACCTGCTGGGAGTTGCAGGTGCCGGCAAAGTTCCGGGTGAGAACTCAAAGAAACTGGCAGAAATTGTAGCAGCAGCGGTGCTTGCAGGCGAGATATCACTGATAGGTGCACAGGCTGCCGGACATCTGGCAAGAGCTCATGCCGAGCTCGGCAGATGAACTTTTTTTAATATTAAATAAAAAATAACTTGACCGGATCATAAATTAATATCACCATATTAAATTATGATTTGGCTTTGATCTTTAGTTTTGATCTTTAACTCCTTTGAGCAAGATAAATACTCTCGATACGCTCAAGGGTCTCGGCTTCTTCAGGGGACTTGTCTTCCCTGACATTCACAAGCCTTGGGAACCTCAACGCATACCCGGATTCATAATTAGTGCTTTTCTGGATCTCCTCGAAGGCAACCTCGAACACTAATTCTGGTTTTAGTTCGATCTCCCTTCCGGATTCAACAACGATCTGATCAGACAGAAGTTCAGTCAGTTCTGCAAGTTGCTCATCTGAAAAACCGGTAGCTACCTTTCCTATTGGAAGGAAAGTACCTGCATCCGGATCAAAGCATGCCAGTGCATAGGAACCAATAAGGTTTGCACGCCTTCCATAACCCCATTCCGCACCAATGACCACAAGGTCGAGAGTTTCCATGAGAGGTTTCTTCTTTAACCAGTTCTTGCCTCTTTTGCCGGGGGAATATGGTGCACCCGGATTCTTGATCATGACACCTTCATGCCCTGCTGCCAGTGCTGCAGAATATATCTCGTTCACCTTTTCCACATCATCGGTAAGCACCTGATAATCAACTTTAATACGATCTGTGTTTTCCACACAACCGACCAAAACATCCCGCCTGTCGGAAAGTGGCATATCTATGAGAACCTCACCATTAAGATAGAGGATCTCAAAAAGATTCAATATCAGTGGAATCTCACGTACGGTGGTCTCGACATCATACTTTCTCCTGAAGCGCTTAAGGATATCCTGAAATGCACGTGGATCACCCTTCTCATCCACAGCAATAGCTTCACCCTCAAGAATTGCAGAATCTGCTTTTACATTCTCTTTCACAGCTTCAACGATATCTGGCAATGAACCTGTAACATTCTCAAGACGTCTTGAAAAGATGTTGATGTTGTCCCCATCCTTGTGTATCTGCACCCTGGCACCATCGAACTTCCATTCAACGGCCACAACACCAAGGTCATTAATAGCAGTTTCAATATTTGGTGTGACCTGTGCCAGCATCATCTTGATCGGGCGGTTCAGTTCCATACCAAGCTTTGAAACAGCCTCCAAACCACCTTCTTTTGCAGCAATTGCCACAAGACCTAGATCATTGGTCAGCATAAAGCCACGTTCAATATCCCCCGCAGGCACTCCGAATGCTTTGGAGATGGCATCCCTTACGATACCTTCACCAACACCAATTCGAAGATCTTCTATTGCCAGCCTTGCGAGATACCGAGCCTCCTCCGGAGTTGCTGAATTAAAAAGATATTGCAGGTTCTTTACCTTGGTTGTTTGTGAACCTTTACCGGTAGTATCTGATATGTTGTTGAACCTTTCAAATACTTCCATAATAGAAAGAGATGGAGTATCATCCATAAAAGAAGAAAATGTTGCCTGGTTCCGGGTCTCTTTTTTTAATGCTGCAATTGCAGTCTCCCCGATATCCCCGGTATTTCGTACGAGTGTCTCGATCTCTTTCTGCGAGAGACCTGAGGATCTGGATAAAGCTGCGTAAAGAAGACTCGGACCAACTCCAAGCTGTTCGGTGCTCCATGCAGGGAAGACATCACCCATAACAAAATGAACAACAACCGGAAGTTCTTCACCGGATACTGAATGTAACATCTCAGAGACGATGTCCGTCATATCCAGTGAACCGGCAGTATGTTCTATTTTTTTACATACATCAGCGAATTCTTTGAAATCGGTCATGATAACTTCCTGTAAATATTCTCCAATAGCAGCATGTAAAGAGACTTTATTCCCTGTAAATGGATATGACATCACTCAATATCGCACTTGCAGTCTCAATTGAACCTGCACCCCTTCCGGCAACTGTGACAGTGCCTGCAAGATCGGTGCGTACTGATGCAACATTAAGTGTCCCACCAACTGCCAGCGGATGGGAAGCCGGCACAAGACGTGGAGATACCCGGAGACGATCCTTCCTGACCTCTCCAATGAGCTTGATCACGTAGCCCTCGTCATAAGCAAGAGCAAGTGATTCAGGTGTGATCTTGGTAATACCGGTGACCTCGACATCCTGGAAAGTGGCATTCTGCCCGAAGATGGAATTTGAAAGAATTACAAGCTTGCAGGCGGCATCGATGCCCTCTACGTCATAAGTGGGATCGGTCTCAGCAATACCCAATTCCTTGGATTCGGCTAGCATCTGCTCATATGATGCTTTTTCTTCCATCATACGTGTAAGTATGTAATTGCAGGTACCATTAAGAATACCTTCAATGCTCTGGATCTCGTTACCGGCAAGTGTACCTTTTATAAGATTGATGATAGGCATTGCACCGCCTACGGTAGCCTCGAACATGAACTTGCAGTCTGCTTCACTGGCAGCCTTCATAAGCTCCTGGTATTTCAGTGTAAGAGGACCTTTGTTAGAGGTCACGACATCCCTGCCATTCTCAAATGCAGCAAGCATATTGACCAGTCCGGTACCTCCGGTCTCAATATCGGTAGGTGTCGTCTCGATGACAAGATCATGGTCAACGTTCCTGATCACGTATTCACCGGTGAGGTCTTCAACAGCCACTGTACCGGTTTCGTTTTTCCTTGCAAGAGCAGCATTAAGATCGATACCCTCAGTGTTGACCTCAGCTCCCCTTGAATCGGCTATTGCCACTACATCAAGGTCGATACCAAGAGACTTTAGTTCATCATCCTTTTGCAGAATGACCTCTGCAACACCCCGTCCCACTGAACCAAATCCAATAATGGATGCGCGTACTTTTCTCATTGAAATATCACCTTTATGCAACTTCAGCCTCAATCGGCTCTATGACCAGCAGGTCTTTTTTCTCTGCCACTTCTTTTAAGACAGCCATTGCTTCATGAAGCTCTTTCCTGCCAACAGCATCTATCTTCAGGGAAGCGGATGAACGCTTGTCGATATGAGGCATTGAAAGACATATATCCACAACTTCTGCAAAGCCTGTCTTGTCAATAGTGTCTATAGTGTCCTGTATATCGGTATGTACAATATGACCTATCAGGATGACAGCACCATGTTCCATAAAGCGCTTTTCATCAACCCTGGCAACACCGATACCGTTCTCTTCAAGACGTGAAATAATAAGATCGAGGTTCTCAGGTTCCACCTCGAACACAAGCTGAACAGGAATAGTACTTCTTGGTGTTCGTTCTTCATGGTGGTGTACGATGGACTTCAGGTTCCCCTTTAGCTCTGAGATCGGATTCAGAGCCAGAAGCAACTGTCCGGGAGCATCTTTCAGTTCGATATCCATTGAAACTCTCATGTGTTCCCTCTTAGTTATTTCTCATATAAATGTATTGATAAGAAAAGTCCACGGACTTAGTATAATAAAGATGACTTCACGAAAACACGATGGGAAAATTATCAGCGATCAACGCTGTTCATCGGGTATTATTATGATGTTACCCCTTCCCTTCTTGAACTTCTCCACAAGTCCCCGGTTCTCAAGATCTGAAACTATCAGGCTTACCTTTGCTTCAGAATAGCTCAGTTTTGAACGCAGTTCCTTCTGGGTGATCCGACCACCACTGGAACTGATGATGTCAAGAACTTCCTGCAGGTCCGAAGGCAATGATGTCTTTTCCTCCACTTCAGAGAAATCAGGTGCATCCGGTTTCAATTCTTCTGTATCATCATTTTCATCAGTTTCATCTGATACACCGGCAATGAACTCACTGTTAGTTTCAATGGTTGCCTCTTTTACCATATCTTCCATAACAATAATTTGCTCCCCTTCACCCTCCTCTTTCTTTCCGTTCTTCTTTGAGAAGAGATAAAGACCACTTCCGGCTATCAAAAGAATAATAAGAACTGCAACATAATATAGTGTATTATCACCTGCTCCATTTTCAATTGCTTCGGAATCAGCTTCCAATGAAGTAGTAATGTTCAAAAGATCAGGATCTTCGGTAAGATCACTATCATATGAAGGAAGAAGTATCAGGTCTATAATGTAGTCACCATCATCACTGATGGTAATAGTTTCCTGCGTAGAGGCTGTAAGCGTGTTGTTCTCGTAATAAGTTGCTGTGATCAGGTATTCACCCGGAGCAAGATTCATGGAATACACACCATATTTCGCTACGATGGACTGTGGCGGCGTGGTGTTCACTTCAATGATTACATTCTCCATCAGCTGGAAAGTATCCCATTCATAGATGGCACCATGAATCGTGGCTGTTCCTTCGGCACTTACCGGAACTGCTGAAAAGAAGCATGACAAGATACATACGCTGAAAACAAATAAGGTTCTGATCTTCACAGTGTAGTATTATGGCAGGCAACTATTATAGTTTATTGTTGCTCTTGAATCCAGTTTCAGATCGTTTTAATCACTAATACCAGATGTCTCAATGCGAGCCACATATTGTTGGCAAGCAGACCAGAGAGAAATGCAATAAATTACAGAGAAACCTCTTTAAAGTTTTAATTAGAAATTAAAAGCTTTCAAACACTTAATTTTGACAAATATACCATCATCAAGCTTTATTACAAATATTATGCTTGAAAACTGCCTTGACCTACATTAATGTTATGACCTGTACTATCAAGTTCTAAAGTAAGTTTATATTCAAATATCCCGAATATTGTTTTGTAAGTTTATTCCATAACAATGGAGGAATCCTAAATGAAAAGAGGAACGATGAAAAGTTTTGCAATTATCGCTGCTGTGCTAATGGTGGTCAGTCTTCTGCCCATCAGTGCACTTGCAACCAATGGGGATGGGTTTGAGACTGCTCCGGGGCAATTGAAGAAGAATCTTACCGATGGGGACTTCGATCCTGTACAGGACAGGGACAGGTCAAGGACGAATTTCCAGGAAGCTAAGAACGACTACAATAAAATGACATCTGAATTCCAGAATGTCAAGAGCCAGCAGGCAAGAGGCCAGCTTACTTCTGAGGAAATGATCAATACATCCAGAGATTACCTCAATGGAACCATCGATTACATGATCATACGCCTTGATGATATCAAACAAGAAAAACAGAACGATGATGTGAATACGACCATTGATGGTTACATCACAGAGCTCGAAGACATCAGGAAAGATGTTGAGGATGCAGAAACAAGAAAGGATCTCTCAGATGCACTGAAGGACATCAGGAAGGTCTGGAAGGATGCAATAAAGGACATAAGAGACTTCACTGCACTGAGAGTTGGAGAACAACTCGATGATCACATTGCCAACTCCAATCGCATATCTGAGCGCCTGCAGAACGAAATAAAGGAAATGGAGCAGAACGGACAGGATGTCGGAAATCTTCAGGAAATGCTTGATGAGTACAATGAGCTGATAGCTGAAGCTGAATCCCTCCAGGAAGCAGGAGAGACCGAGGATGCGATCGATAAGACCAAAGAAGCTAACGAGAAGCTAAGAGAACTCCTGCAGGAGATGAAGCAATCCAGAAGAGGTTTTGTGAACATGGCCGGTGAGGGAGCCCTTAATGCAGACGGTGACGGTACGATCGTTCTTTCCGGACAGCTTAACGTTACCATCAACGCAACAGATGCAATGCTTGTGATCAAGGACCTTGCAGGAGATGCTGACATCAATGTTACAGGTGAATATGACCTGGTAAATGAAGAAAGAGCAGAGAAAGGAAACCGTGCACTTGTATACCATGACTTCACAGGTGACGCAATCATTAACGGATCACGCTTGACCATTATGGTACGCGGAGAGGACATGACGGTCTTCGCAGAAGGATCAGGCAGTGCTTCACTTTCAGGAGAGGGATCATACCAGATTGGTGAAGGTGGCGAAGCAACTGTAATGGAATTTGCAGGAGAAGCTGCAGAAGCCGAGGATGTTGACGAGGTAGATGAAGAGAGTGAGGATGAAGAGGAAGAACTAAACGAAGAAGAAGAAGAAGAAGCTGAGGAAGAAGACGAAGACGAAGACAACTCAGATGGTAATGAAACAGAAGGAAATACCTCAGGCGAAAATAATAGCTTCAATGACACTGAAGAGGTACTATAATGGTAAGCTTTAAGAACATTGGAATTATCGCCATCCTTCTGATCGGACTTACTTTCTCAGGCTGTATAGGTGATCAGGCTGCAGATGATACGGTTGATGAGGAAGCACCAACTGCAGATGAGATCCTCGCAGAAGAAGGCGTTGGTCTGACCGATTCCGAGATAGAGGACCTCGAAAGTGATCTTGATGAACTGGAAGCCACACTTTCAGAACTGGACGAGGATGATAATTTAACCATAGAAGAGGTCTGAACGAGTAAAAGTTCAGACTTATTTTTTTTTGTCTTTTTTATTTTTATCTTACACAAACCAATCCAGCCAACAATATTGTGAAAAGGAACAATATTGCAAAGCCCAGTATTGTATAGATCGTTTTTGTATTATTTCCAGAACTTCTTTTAATCATGAACATACCTTGTAATTATTTTGTTTTTGTAAAGAGGTACAACTTCATAAAACTAATGCCATAATTGGATACAAATTCTACATAATACATAATTTAATTATAAATGATTGGACAGTTACATTTATATAGAATTACAATTCAATGGATTACCGGGTGTGTGTGGATAAATTGAAATGGCAGTTGATCCGATCAACTAAAACAAAATCCACCCCAAAATGAGGTAGAAAATGAAGAATATGTTTAAGACCACATTATTGCTGGCATCCCTGACAGGACTTCTGGTCATTGTAGGTCGTCTTATTGGCGGCACTACCGGTATGTTCATAGCTTTTGCTTTTGCGATCGTGCTGAACTTTGGTAGTTACTGGTACAGTGACAAGATAGTACTAAAGATGTATCATGCAAAAGAGGTCACTGAATCTGAAAGTCCGAAACTTTATGAGATCGTCCGCAAGCTTGCAATGCGTGCAGACCTCCCAATGCCCAAAGTTTACATTGTGGAAACATCCATGCCAAATGCATTTGCAACCGGAAGAGACCCAAAACATGCAGCAGTTGCAGCCACCACAGGCATCCTTAATCTTCTGACACCGGAAGAGATCGAAGGCGTACTGGCTCACGAGCTTGCACATGTAAAGAACCGTGACACACTTATCAGTGCAATTGCAGCAACTATTGCAGGTGTAATCACAATGCTTGCAACATGGGCAAGATGGGCTGCTATTTTCGGTGGTATCGGAGGCAGGGATGACAATGGAGGAAGCAATATAGTAGGATTCATTGCACTCGCAATTGTGGCACCACTCGCTGCGACCATAATACAGCTTGCAATATCCCGGTCACGTGAGTTTGCAGCTGATGCAGAAGGAGCACGTATATCACAGAAACCATGGGCACTTGCAAGCGCACTCTCCAAACTTGAGTCTGGTGCTCAGAACTACCACCCACGCAGGAACGACGTGCAGCCATCCCAAAATACGGCACATATGTTTATCGTCAATCCCCTGAGAGGTAGCAGACTGATGAAGCTTTTCAGGACACATCCATCCACAGAAGAAAGGATCCATCGTTTGAACTCAATGTAAGATAATTAGAACATGAAAAGGTCTGCCTGGCCGGGGTTGGTCAGGTGGATAACTCTTATTCCACTGGATTCCAGCTCATTTGACAGCTTATACCTGTGACAGTTCTTCGGATTTTTCTCAGCACACATCAGGACAACATCGGAGCCGTTGCTATTTACTTCTTTTATCTTGCCGATCAGTTTTGTGAAATATTTCCGGAACTCATCCGTTTTGATATAATCAATGTAGCCTTCTTCCCGCAAGCCACCAAGCCCGGGACAATGAGAATAAGCAATATTGTATTTCGGCAGCACGACCTCGAGGTTCTCTTTATTGAACTCTTCACGTACCGAATGCGGATAGCTGCGAATATCAACCAGATAGGAGAGGTCATACTGTTGTAGAATATCGATAAATTCTTCCAGTGACCTGTTTCCATATCCAATGGTATAGCATCGGGTATCTTCATCCATCGGGATGACTGAATGGATGTGAAGTTTATTACTTTTTCTGTATACATTATCAGCAAAGCTAATTGTATGGACCGATCGAGAACCTTATTTCTTTCGTGACAATTCCCGGATTATTTTTAAATAGATAGCTATATTAGAGGATAATGCTTATTTTAGTGCATTATAGGGAGAATTTGTCATGACGCAGGATGCGGCAATTGGAAGGATCATAAAAGCTCAGACCATCAGTGATGCATGGTACCGCGGACTCAATGTAATATGGAATCACGGTAAGGTCATTACAGATGAAAGAGGAAGCCAGATACGAGAGTTCATGAACCTGATGGTCGTGATAGATGACCCATACAGGGATGAGATCCCTGCAGATATCGCATGGAACCATGAGAGGCTGGAAGAGTATGCAAAGCAGCTTATCACCGGTGAAAATGCACAGGATTTCGAATATACATACGGCCAGAGGCTTCGCAACTGGGATGATAAAACAGACCAGATCGCCTATGTAATTGAAAAACTGAAGAATAACAGGACAACACGAAGGGCTACAGCCGTTACATGGATCCCAAATATAGACACCCATGTTGATGAAGTACCCTGTATGATACTTGATGATTTTAAGATCAGGGATGAAAAGGTCCACCTGACAACAGTATTTCGCAGCCACGACTTTGCAGGTGCTTATCCCGCTAATCTCTATGGCCTTTCCAAGCTGCTTGAATATGTTGCCGAACATGTCGGACTGAAAGCTGGAACCATCACCACGATGAGTATCTCTGCACATATATATGACCATGACTGGGACAAGATCGAGAAAATTGTAAAAGGAGTGCAATAAATGAAAGTAACAGTTGGAAGATCCAGTGTGCATGGTGAAGTATTCGCACCACCTTCAAAGAGCTACACCCACAGGGCTATCACCGTAGCTGCCCTTTCAAGAGATGCAATAATCCACAGACCACTGCTATCTGCAGATACACAATCCACTATACGCGCTAGTGAGATGTTCGGTGCATACATCGAAAAGGAGGGAGAGAACCTTCAGATCAGCGGTGTGGATGGTATTCCGGAAGTCCCCGATGATGTTATCGATGTAGCAAATTCAGGAACTACACTCCGATTCATGACCGCCATCTCTGCACTTACCGACGGAACTACTGTGCTTACTGGCGATAATTCAATAAGGTCAAGACCAAATGACCCACTTATCAGAGTCCTGAACGACCTTGGTGTTGATGCCTATTCTACCCGTAACAACGGCTGTGCGCCAATTGTGGTTACTGGCGGACTTAAAGGTGCTATCGTCAAGATAGACGGGTCCATCAGTTCACAGTTCATATCAGCATTACTACTTGCATGTCCACTTACAAAGAACAGTACGACCCTCTCTATCAAAGGGGAACTAAAATCCAAACCTTATATCGATGTCACACTTGATGTTATTGAAAAAGCAGGTGTTGAGATCCTCGTTGAAGATAATCATAACCCTAAGTTCATCATTCCCGGAAACCAGAGATACAACCTTAAGGAATACACTGTCCCGGGTGACTTCTCGTCTGCATCCTATCTTCTTGCAGCCGCTGCAATGACAAACTCCACCGTGACCGTCAAGAACCTGTTCCCTTCGATGCAGGGAGACATAGCTATCATAAACATACTGAAAGAGATGGGTACAAACATCAGCTGGGATATGGAAGCAGGAACTGTAACCGCAAGAGGGGGAGAGCTTCATGGGATCACTATGGATGCAGGTGCCACCCCCGACCTTGTTCCCACAGTTGCTGTCCTTGCTGCCATGGCAAAAGGTGATACCATAATAACCAATGCTGAGCATGTGCGCTATAAGGAGACGGACAGGCTTCATGCAATGGCTGTGGAACTTGAGAAAATGGGAATATTTTGCAGGGAAGAAAAGGACAGACTTACCATAAGAGGAGGGAAATTCACAGGTGCAGAGGTACATGGATGGCACGACCATCGCATCGTAATGGCTTTGACACTTGCAGGAATGGTGGCTGGAAATACCACGATCGATACCGCAGAATCCATCTTCATCTCATACCCTAATTTCTTTGATGCAATGCGTTCAATAGGCGCTGACGTTATCCTTAGTGAACAATGAAAAAGATCCATTGTTCATTTTATTATTTTTACTTTTAGAGTTGTTCCCATGATCTATGATGTTGTTGTGATCGGAGCCGGACCAACAGGATCCACAGCTGCACGCTATGCTGCCAAATACGGTGCAAAGGTACTCATGATCGAGGAACACTCATCTATCGGCACGCCCGTGGAGTGCACCGGACTATTAAGTACACGTGCTGTAGCTGAATGTGATATAGCACCTGATGATGATTTCGTATTGAACAGTGTACGTGGTGCCTTTGTCTATTCGCCAAATGGGACCTGTCTTCCTATAGACGGCAGGAAGACAAAGGCATATGTTGTTTCAAGAAAGATGTTTGACCGAAACCTTGTTTCAATGGCAGTGGATTCCGGTGCAGAACTGATTCTAAAAGGGCGTGTGACAGGGCTTCTGGAGAAGGATGGAATTCAGGTCCTTTCAGTAATGCATATGGGAAGACCGATCACCATAAAGGCAAGGGTTGTCATCGGAGCAGACGGTGTAAAGAGCAATATTGCCAGATATGCAGGTCTAGGAAGAGTTGACAGGATCCTGTCAGGAGTACAGATAGAAGCACCCTATCGATCAAAAGACGATGATTTTGTAGAGCTTTTCGTTGGATCGAATGCACCTGGTTTTTTTGCATGGACCGTACCTGTCACCGAGAACATATCAAGAATAGGACTTGCCGTTGAACCAGGCAACGAACAAAATGCAATAAACTACCTCAAAGGAGTTATTTCTTCGAACCCGCACGTTTCCAGCAGAAATTCCCGGTGTATGCTTGATCTTGTGGTTGGTGGCATCCCTATAGGCCCCCTTAAGAGAACTTACAGCAATGGCATTCTCATTGCAGGAGATGCTGCAGGACAAGTAAAACCAACATCAGGAGGTGGTATATACACAGGAGCTGCCTGTGCAAAGATCGCAGGTGAAGTTGCAGCAAATGCCGCACTTGATGGAGATGTTTCCGGAGAGAGGCTCAGTTCATACGAAAAACGATGGCAGGCCGAACTTGGCCGCGAACTTGGAATCGGAATGAAGATCCATGATTTCGTCGGCGGACTAAACGATGATCAGCTAGATGAACTAATAGCATCGATGAATAATCCTGCCATACTTGAAATGATCACAAAGTATGGAGATATGGACCATCCCTCGATATTGATCAAAAAATTATTGAATCCAATGAACTCAAGGCACCTGATCGGTGTTTTCAGGACTTTTGCAAAAGCGATACTGTGACCTTTTTTGCATAGCAGTTATTTTACTTTTCAGTATATGCTAACCCCTTTAACACCTTGAAGAGCCAGGATGTCACTAACCAGTTCACCAGGGATCTTTGAGTCGGTGATGATAGTCAGTTTTGCTTCACTATTAAAATGAGGATCATCCGATACTGCCTGTCTGATGCTGAGACCATGATCGGAAATCACTTTTGAAACGTTAGAAAGGATACCTACATTTGCAGCATCATCGGGCGTGATTATAATGACACCAAGACCAAGGGACGGAGCAACATCACGAAGGAATGGTATTGATTTTACATTCTGGAAAATGTTTTTCAGGAGTTCGTCAGTGAGAATGGTATCTGTAGTAGCATCGACTACCCTGCGATCCACGCCTGCTTCCTTTGCAAGTTGTGTATGAGGGATCTCAATTGAGCCGGATGTCACTTTTCCTTCATCATTTACCTGAAATCCACGTTCAAAAAGGATCTTTATGACCTTTTGCTGTGCAGGATGCTTTTCGAACTTTTTGAGTACTGTGCTCCACATGATTACCATCTTGTTTCCCAAATTATAAAGATTTAAGCTCTGATCCAGACAAAAAAGCAGTTAATAAATGTTCCGTTAATAAAGGTACTCCAAAAACTATAGAACCTGCCTTCTAAATTATTTTAAGGGTTAAAAAGAAAGACATTTTAAGGATAAAGTATTACAGGAGTAAAATCAAAGATAAAACTCAATCAGATAATGATGTTTTTTACAGACAGGTTCCTATTCAAAAAACGGACTGTTCTCAAACCGTTTTGTCATACGAATATAAAGGACCTGTAATAGCTTTAACCACATATTTCACAGTCGATTACTCCAAGGAGGTAATTTATGAATATATACAAAACTTATGAGGATCTTCCAAAGATCAAGCTCCCACTGGGACAGGAAGTAAGCATAAGTGACAGTACCATTCGTGATGGGGCACAGATGCCTGGTATTGTCTTAAAGGCAGATCACAAGCTCAAAATATACGAGTACCTGCATCAGATAGGAATTGAAAAACTGGAAACATTCGTCTATAATGAGCGTGACAGGAACGCGGTTAAGATGATGTTTGACAGGGGTTATGAATCACCCGAGATCACCGGCTGGGCAAGAGCCGTACCTGCAGATATAGACATGGTCCTTGATATTGAAGAAATTGAAGAAACGGGGGTCTTGATGTCAGTCTCTGATGCACATGTCATAGACAAGATGGGACTCCCCAACAGGGAAGCAGCAGAAGAGAAGTACCTGAACGCACTCCAGTATGCAGTTGACCATGGTCTTCGAACTCGTGCACATATTGAGGATATGACACGAGCTGACAATACTTATTTCGTGTATCCACTTATTGAAAAGATACTTGAGATAGATCCGAATTGTACGATCCGTCTTTGTGATACGATCGGTTTTGGAGTTCCATTTATAGATGTGGATGAACCATTCGGCATACCAGAGATGGTGAAACACTTAAAAGATAATCTTAATGTACAGAACATTGAGACACATTGCCACGATGATTTTGGCCTGGCAGTTGCCAACTCTATTGCAGGATACTGGCATGGTGCAAACTGGTCCAATGTAACTTTCCTCGGTATTGGTGAAAGGGCTGGAAATGCAGAAATGGAGAAATTGTTGCTTTTCCTTAGCCGTCGTGTTGAAGGCTTTGACAAATATAACCTTGAATGTCTTACAGAGTTTGCAAAATTCATGCAGAAGGAAATTGGTATCAGGATACCAAGGAACAAATCTGTCGTAGGGAAAAATGTTTTTGCCCACGAGTCAGGCATCCACACTGCAGGCGTCATCAAGAACCCATTCACCTACGAACCATATCCACCGGAGATCGTAGGCGGAACGAGAGCTTTCCTTATAGGCGATTCATCAGGTATCGAAGTACTTCGTTTCAAAGTACAGGATACACTGAACGAACTTATTGGCGTTCAGATAACCGTCGAAAAGAACGACTCACGCCTGAGATCGATCCAGAACGATATACACACACTTTATGACAAGGAAAAGCGTGTTTCCTGCATCTCTGATGAAGAGATACAGGCATACGTCGAGAAATATTTCCTCTTCGAGCCTATAATCGAGAAGAACATGGGCAGAAAAACAGCCTGAAACTTGTCCGCTTTTTAGCGGATAAGTATACTTTTTTAAAATATCTGATTTAATATTTGCAATATTGAATTGCCATATTATAACAGAGACCTGGTAAAAAATGGTCAGGAAAGGATTTTGCTAAAAAACTCACGCATCGTTCGAGTTAACAATAACATCTTCGCCCAGTACTTTTCTTTGTGTTTCACGTTTTGAGTGTTCAAAGCGTTCCTGCATTGCTGGTTTCTTGCTGCCTACCCATTTATCCATGATCACACAGGTTACAAGATCACCGGTGACATTCACAGATGTACGGCACATATCAAGGATCCTGTCCACACCAATTATAAGTGCTATACCTGCAGTCGGTATTCCAACACTGCTCAGTATCATTGCAAGTATAACTATTCCGACACCAGGTGTAGAAGGTGTACCGATCGAAGCACCTACCACGGTGATCATAAGCAACAGAAGAGCCCCGAACCCAAGTTCCACGCCAAATACCTGTGCGAGGAAAACTGCTGCTATACTCTGGTAAAGAGCTGTTCCATTCATGTTTATAGTTGCACCAAGTGGGATGACAAATTGTGAAATCGAAGGTCTGACACCTAATTTATCCTCTGCGGTCTTGATGGACAAAGGCATGACAACAGCAGAACTGGATGTTGAGAATGCAAGTAACAGTACGTCCCTTACAGATCTCAGGAAATTAATAGGACCTTTTCTTGAAATAATAAAAACTATCATCAGGTAAAAGACAAGTAGTGATAGGAGCCCTAAAAGTACAGTACCCACATAGACCAGCATTCCCATAAGCGCAGCGATCCCAAGATTCAGCGTGAACTTGCTTATAAGACCAAAAACAGCAAGAGGAGCAAGTAACATGGTCCATCGTACAACTGTCATGCTCACTTCCTGAAGCGAACCCAACAGATCGAGCAGGGGTTTTGATTGTGTGGGTGACATCGATACCAGAGCCAGACCTATTATGACAGAGAACACAACCACCTGAAGCATCTGCCCGGTAGCAAGTGATCCAAGCGGATTGGTAGGCAGGATCGTTGTGACCATTCCCGGAACATCTGCAATGCCGGGAGTGATAATAGCATCCTCGCTGACCGAAGGCATTTCCGATCCCATTGTGCTCTGGACAAGTTCACTGCTGATATAACTGCCCGGATCTATCATTAAAGCAAGGCTCAGACCGATAATTATGGCAAGTGCTGTGGTCGCGAGGAAATATGCAACCGTACGCGACCCGATCATTTTGAGCTGCTCCATGTCCTCGCCGGCAGCGATACCCCGGATGATCGATGCAAAAACAAGAGGAACAACTATCATTTGCAATAGTGCCAAAAATATGTATCCCGGTAACGCCAGCCATTCACCAATTGCATATGAAACATTTTGACCCACCAATCCTGCTGATGGTCCAAGTATCAGGCCGACAATGATCCCCAGAAACATCCCGATCAATATCTTGAGCCAGAGGCGGCCCTTAACTAATGACTGCAGCTGGAAGCTAAGATGCTTCAACGAACGTGGATGTATCACGGAAAGAGGGTCAGGAATGCGGTATCTGTTTGACATGATCACAAGTTCAATTACGCGTTATGTGGCTTGAAGTGTTAATTAGATGTGCGAACGGTGACCTGCCTTTTCACAGGTCCCTATATAATAGTCGTTCTGTACGATTTAAAGTCTTTGAACGAAACTTATATTGGATTTGTTCGAAGGAATTCGAGGGTTCGAATCCGACCCCCACATAGTAAGTCGGGGATATAGGTAACGTGAAAAAACGAAACTCTTCTAAATTTTTGAGTGTATTCAAGTTCTAATCTTCTCTCCTCACATGCAATGTTATTGAAAAACCATTTTTGGTATGGAAATCCAATTATTATCAATTTTTAAGTTACTTTCAAGTTATATTTAGAATATCCAAAAATACTAAATAGTGACGACACCCAATTTTTAATGTGGAAGTGGTATGGAATGGCAGAAAGAAAAGAACTATCAAACCCTGACAGAAAGACAGCAATAATCGTAGGAATACTGTTCATTATTGCTACTGCATTTCTTTTTATTGGGGAGACATTTTACAAACCAATACTAAGTTCTCCCAATTATCTGGATATTGCATATCCAAACAGTACACTTGTAATAATTGGAATGCTTCTTGAATTTGTCTGTGTTCTTGCAATACCACTCATCGCCATATTCCTTTATCCTGTTCTAAGGAGGTATAGTGAAACATTGGCCATTGGATATGTTGTCTTCAGATTCTTTGAAGCGGTTTTATTTGTTGATTCTGAGATCAACAAACTCTCACTGATCGGCCTAAGTCAGCAGTACTTAAATAATGAAGTAGTCGATGCTTCATATTTCCATATCATAGGCAGTTCAATTCAACATACGAACGAGTGGAACTTTTTGATCTATGTAATGATCTTTTGTTTCGGAGCTTTAATGCTCTACTATGTACTATATACCTCCGAACTTGTACCTCGTTTTATATCTGTCTGGGGATTTGCTGCTGCTTTATTTTTGTTGGCAGGCGCAGTACTGACTCTGGTAGGAGGATCTATTGGATTTTCAGAACTGAATTTTGAACTGATCTTTGCTCCACCGATCGCTGTGAATGAAATGGTTCTAGCGATATGGTTGATAGTTAAAGGATTCAATTCATCTGCCAAACCCGAAATAAAATCCCGAAGTTGATTTATTGTAGCATTTGACAAAAAAATAGAGGTGACAAAATGAACTCAGATGAAAATACTCCCACATTCTTAGAAGATGTGAAGATAAATGTGAAGATAAAGCTTTCAGCATTATGGGCAACTTTAATGTTTTTATATCTGTATTTGGATTTTTTCAAATTGTATGAACCAGGGTCTATAGAGGAAATCCTGGCGGGAAGAGTATGGGAATTTGAAATTACTCAGGCATGGGCGTTGTCAGCTATGGTACTAATGACAATTCCAAGTCTTATGGTCTTCCTGTCCATGGCATTACCAGCTAAAGCGAATCGCTTGGCAAACATCATAGTGGGTGCATTATATGTTTTTATTGGGATAGGGACCATGATAGGAGAGGTCTGGTACTTTTATTTATTTGGTCATAGCCTAGGAGTTTTGCTTCTTTTGCTAATTGTCTGGTATGCATGGAAATGGCCTAAGCAGGAAGCATGATACGCTTCTATCTTTTTAAACCACTCAGAGTAAAAGTAGCCATAACTTTAGATCATAATGATCAAATCTAACGAATTAGGAGAAATTGAAATGGATATGAAGGAAAAGCTTTCATTATTGTGGATCTTTGTACTATTTAATTATATTTATGCAGATATCACAACATTAATGGATTCTTCGGTACTAACGGAACTAATAACAGGATATGCAGGCGGTCTTCAGATCACCCAAGGATTTTTGTTGGGGGGAGCAATATTAATGGAGATTCCAATTGCCATGGTTGTTCTGTCCAGGGTATTGAAGTATAAAGCAAATCGCTTGGCAAACATCATCGCAGGTACAATAAAAACTGCCGCTGTTTCCTTATCAATGTTTGTTGGAACTCCTGCTCTTTATTATATCTTTTTTGGAACTATAGAAATTGGGTGTACCTTACTAATTATCTGGTATGCATGGAAGTGGACTGATGCTGAAGTAAATTAAAGAAATTGAAATAACAAATCTTATTGTTGATTTTAGTTATAGCATTTTTCTTAAGGAAGGGATAAAAAATCCCTTCTCATTTTTAGTTTGAAAACCCTATTATCCAATTTTCCAATCCTTCCCTCACATAAGCATTGAGAGTAAACGGCTTCTCACTTCTGGCATTCTGCTTCATGTAGTGCAACGTACCTTTGGAGAATGCCATTTTTCCCCATAGCATCCTCTAACCTTTGTAAACTAAAGTTTATTTTTCTAGCAATGAAGTCCCTTCTGCTGCCTCCTCTATTGTCATTATAGGAGAGATCTTTCCAGTATGATGCGTTAACATCGGTGGTTTAAAGAATTCAGAAATTGCCTTCAAACTATCTGATTCGAGGATGAAATAGAAAATATGCTCGTTAGGGCAAACGTATGCTCCATTTATTTTTATGCCCAGTTTTTCTGCTGAGCTTCTCATTTCCCCAGCCCATTGCTTCATTTCTTCCTTGTATTCTTCTCTTCCAAAACACTGTTCAGGTGTATGCTCAAGGCTAATCATAAATAACATTCTTTATAACCCCCAATAACATCAAGCAGGATTAGTATTTAAAATATTGGTAATAGTGGTCTCTGCAAGAATATACTTCTAAATTTAGCTTTACAGAATACCTATTTCCGATCTCAGAAATGACAACTGATAGGTGGATGGACAAAGTTTATTGTTGATTTTTTAGGTAAATTGTCTCAACAAAAAACTTCCCACGCCTTTTTATCAAGTCAATGTTAATTATTTTAGTAGAATGTACATAGTACTAACCTGTGCAAGAGGCTTGATAACATCCCTTATAGTCTTTGATGCACAGTTTATGGCGATATCAACATAATCAATTAGCTCAAATGAATCTTCTTCCATTCGGTATAGGACATTTCAATGATTTTCTTCCTCAACAGATCAGTATCATCCCTCTCAAATACATAAACAGGATTCATGAACTTATGCTTGATCAGAAAACAGCATGACCTAAAAATAAGGTCTTTTTCGTCAAATTCGAAACTCAAATAACGGTGCAATCCGCTAAAGAAGTGTAAAAGAAAAGAATAGTGTAAAGGATCCGCAGATCCCATACACTCAAAGTCCCATTCTCGCCAGAGTCGGGATTATTTACGTATAATATTGTTTTACAGTTTTGCAATGATAGCATCGGTCATTCCGCTAAGGGATGCATCTCCACCCATATCGTAGGTAAGATACTTGCCTTCTCCAATGACATCCTCTGTTGCCTTGAAGATAGCATCTGTCTTCCCAACCCAAGCAGAAGCGGAAGCTTTAGCTCCCTAATCACATTGCTTATTTAGATACTAAAAAGCCCCGGTCGAAACCGGGGCTTTCCTTTTGTTTCCACAATAAAATTAAATAGAATCGATAATCCCATTCAAAGTCACACTAGGTCTCATGGCCTGGGATCTCAACTCCTCATCTGGAGCGTAGTATCCTTTGAGATCCATAGCTTTGCCCTGAGCTTCTAACAACTCATTGGCAATCTTCTCTTCATTTTCCATCAGAGCTTTAGCTACAGGTTCAAAAATCGCTTTTAATTCGCTATCTTTCTCCTGATCAGCCAGAGCCTGAGCCCAATACATTGCCAGATAAAAATGAGATCCTCTGTTATCAATCTCATTCACTTTTCGGGAAGGTGATTTTCCGTTTTCCAGAACCAGCTCTGTCGCTTCATCCAATGTTTCTGCTAAAACCAGAGCTTTAGGATTATCAAAACTGTTGCCCAGATGCTCCAGAGAAACAGCTAAGGCCAGGAATTCTCCCAGAGAGTCCCAACGCAGGTGACCTTCCGATTCAAATTGCTGTACGTGTTTGGGTGCCGAACCGCCGGCACCTGTCTCGAAAAGTCCACCGCCATTCATTAGGGGAACGATTGATAGCATTTTCGCACTGGTTCCCACTTCCAAAATGGGAAAGAGGTCTGTCAGATAATCTCTCAAAGCATTTCCAGTCACAGAGATTGTATCTTTGCCCTCTTTAATTCTCTCCAATGAAAACTTGGTCGCTTCAACGGGAGCTTTGATCAATAGTTCCAGGCCATCAGTATCATAATCTTTCAAGTATTCGTTCACTTTTTTAATGAGCTGTGAATCGTGAGCTCTTTTCTCATCGAGCCAGAAGACTGCAGGATTGCCTGTCGCTTTGGCTCGTTTAACGGCCAGCTTGATCCAATCCTGAACGGGTGCGTCTTTCACCTGACACATGCGGAAGATATCTCCTTCCTCTACCGGCTGTTCAATGAGTACATTATTGTTGTCATCGATAACTTGAACTTTTCCTGTACCAGTCATCTCAAAGGTCTTGTCATGTGAGCCATATTCTTCAGCTTTTTGCGCCATAAGCCCCACATTGGAAACGCTTCCCATTTTTGATGGATCAAAGGCACCGTGTTTTTGACAGAACTCAATAGTTTCCTGATACACTCCTGAATAAGAGCGGTCTGGAATTATGGCTTTCATATCTTTCAGTTTCCCGTCTGGTCCCCACATGCCGCCTGATGAGCGGATTGCTGCAGGCATGGAAGCGTCGACGATAACATCGCTGGGAACATGGAGATTGGTAATTCTCTTATCGGAGTTAACCATAGCCAATGCCGGTCTCTTGGCATACACAGCTTCTATATCTGCTTTGATATCAGCCTGTTTGTCTTCAGGCAGATTCTGGATTTTTGTATAGAGATCTCCCAGTCCGTTGTTGGGATCTACACCTAATTCTGAAAGCAGATCACCATATTTATCAAATATCTCTTTAAAGAAGACCTTAACCACATGACCGAAGATAATAGGGTCGGAAACTTTCATCATTGTCGCTTTCAAATGAACGGAGAATAAGACATCTTTAGCTTTGGCATCTTCTATCTGTTCAGCCAGAAATGCCTGAAGCGCTTTTTTGTTCATAACAGCTGCATCAATGATTTCTCCGGTCTGAAGAGGGGCTTTGTCTTTTAATAATGTTTTATTACCAGCGTCATCTGTAAAGAAAATTCTGAAATTGGTAGCCTCTTCAATTTCAACAGATTTCTCACTGCCGTAAAAATCTCCGCCGGTCATACTGGATACATGGGATTTGGAATCGGACTTCCATTCTCCCATGGAATGGGGATGTTTTTTCGCATAATTTTTTACAGCTTTAGGAGCTCTGCGGTCAGAATTCCCTTCTCTCAATACAGGGTTAACAGCACTGCCCTTGACAATATCGAATTTCGCTTTGATCGCCTTTTCTTCATCATTAGAAGGATCTTCGGGATAATCGGGCAGATCATATCCCTGAGCCTGGAGTTCTGCGACTGTCGCTTTAATCTGGGGAACTGAAGCGCTGATATTGGGTAGTTTGATAATGTTGGCTTCCGGAGTTAAGACCATCTCTCCCAATTCGGAAAGGGCATCGGAAATCTTCTGGTCCTCTGTCAGTCTTTCGGGAAACTGGGCAATGATTCTTCCCGCCAGGGAGATATCCCTCGTTTCCATAGTGATTCCGGCGTTTTTCACATAAGCCTGTACAATAGGCAGGAGCGAACTGGTTGCCAAAGCCGGAGCTTCATCGCTTTTCGTATAAATGATTGTCGATTTCTGTGCCATGTTAATCCTTTTCTCTGTAAATTAATAACATTTTATCGAAGCGAAGCGCTTTATTCTATATAAAGAGACCCCATCCCTTTTTTACCCAGGAATTCGTCATTTTGCACAATGATCTCTTCGCGGCTCATTGTCATCTCCGGCCAACCTGTTATTTTCTGGTTTTTATAGGGTGTCCATTGAGCTTTTTCATGAAGTGTCTCTTCGGTAAGTAATTTCTCTTTTTCGGGATCGAAGATAACAAGATCGGCATCTTTACCGACTATAATATCCCCTTGTTCTCTTTAGTTGATGTAAACTTGAATGAATGAGCATCACCCATCTTTTTTATGATAATGGGAGGATTAAATCTGTTCTCTGAAAGAGTGAAGGTGAAACCTCCCTTATTCTTCCCTCTTGAATCTCCAACTTTTTTTGAGATCCTGCTTATGTCAAAAGGGAGGTTGAAACCAACACAAAGGGTTTCTAGCTCAAACACTTCTGGATAAAATACCTCATCAATAAACTCATTTAGAAGGTAAAGGGAGATCTCATTTTTCTTGCATAACTTAAAAAAGCCTCTTTTTCTTTTTCAGCGAGCATTGAAGGATCATAGAATAACCCCTCATGTTGAATGAAACCTTCATGATAGATCTGGAAAGAACCTATCTTGAAATTCTGGTATTGATCTATTGTTGTTTCAGTATCAAAGACCAATACCCTATCATGCCTTAATGGATCTTCTCTTGGTTTGAAGAAGGAGTTACTTGTAGACCCTTCAACCTTCTGAGTATATCCCCTTACAGCGATCTTAGACATCTTCCCCCAGCTCCCATCCAAGAGTGATCAAACGCTGTCCTAGTTCCTTTAACAAAGCTCCAATTGAAATGATATTGTAAGCTCTCTTGTTCTGAGAAGATGTTTTGCTAGATCTTATTTTAGCCGAGTGGTGGGTTGGTGTTAGGGAAGGTCTTGACAGGACGGACGTTTGCATAAAGGTTGTATTTCTGCCTGATGGATACTGCCACACTTCTTGGGGAACCTGCTCCGCCAGGTGTTGTGGTAGGACCCTTGTAACATGCATCTGCTTCGTCAAGGATAGCACATGTCTCATCAGGAACAAGGGAAGTTCCACCGTTCTTCTCCCACCATTCTGCTCCTGCTTCACATTTCACGAACTCGACATTTGTGCCAACGGCCTCTGCCACTTTAAGCATAGCATCTACGAGTTCCGGTCCGACTCCATCTCCTTCAATTACTGCTCAGTTTTGCTCATATTATTGATTCCATTTTGTCGTTTAGAATAGTATAAAGGTTAAGTTAATTGTGTTATCATGTAACACATCGTCTGGATGCTTCTTAATCCCACATAGTATATATAAGGTATGGGAAATCAAAAACCTCCAAATCCTCGCAAAAAATGCAAGATTGGAAAGCCGGAACATAAGGGTCAAACTATTGAAGTGTCCACAGTATGTATCGATGGTAATTCTATTACAAAAGAAACACCTTTTGGCGCGTTATCCTTTACAGATATGCCACCATGGTATCTTTCGATTGTCTTTTTGACAATATAAAGTCCAAGACCCGTATTACCAGTGTCACCATACTTGAATCCTTCATCAAAAATGTACGATTTGACCTCATCGGGTATCCCGACACCATTATCCTTGAAACATATCTTACAATTGGTCTGATCATCTTCTATGATTACCTGAATGCTATCTGCTTTGCCATGTACCTGTGCATTCCTAATCAGATTCTCGATAACCGAAGGCAGGGCATTATCCGCCATGATGAGGGCATTGCCCTCTATCGAACTCTCAATATCGAAATGTCTGAATGCAGATTCAATAAGATCGTGGATGTGATAAGGCAGAAGTTCCTGATCATCCCGGAAGAATTGATATTCCATATCCTTCATGTTCTTGATCGTTTCCACACTCCTGTATGCAGAATTGTGTGCCATTTCAAGGAACTTTGCATCTTTTTTGATATTATATAGCTCGATAGCATTTATCTCTACGTTCAGGTTATTTGCAACATCATGCCTCAGGATCTTGTTCATCACCTTCAGGGTATCTGTAAGATCCTGCTGGCGTTTCTTAGATTCAAGGATCTCCTGGTACCTCCTGATGTTAGAAACAACAAGAGAGGAAGCATTTGAAATTATAATCGCTGTATTCAGATAATCACTTATATTCCCAGGATAGGACAATCCTTTGACTTCAACAGTCCCCATGACCCCGATATTACTTTTGATCTTCAGTAGGAAGCTATCCCGGTTCTCGTTTATCAGGTATTTTTTGTCGATATCCAGGAAATCCCTGTTCAGCTCATTATCCGGATCAGAACTTGTAGAAAATTCCGATTGAACAAGTCCATCTTTCAATGATATGTAACTGACCTTTTCCGGTGCAAACAGGATATAGTACATTTGGGTTATTTTCTCTGCGACTTCTTTCTCATTTTTAAGTTCAACAAGTTCTTTTATGACCTCAATGGACATGGAACAGGAAGCCACCTTCTCTGTTGCTTCTTTTATTCTCCGGGCCTTACTAACGCAGTCATGTTCAAGAACAATGTTCTCCAGCCTCATCTTTATTAGATCAGTATCCACAAGAATCGTCCTGAAGGGTTTTTCCGAGATCTTAGAAAGTGCCTCTATATTCTTTGAACTATCTTCATAGAATCCGGTCTCAAGATGAAGGATGGAGGAATATGACATGTCAATGTACTTTCTGATCCTTTCCCCGTTTAATCTTCTCTTATATTTTTCTTTAATAAGATCGACATATTCAGGCGAAACAAATTTAATAAAACTCTTACCGGTTATTTCTTCATAAGAATATCCAGACATTTCCTGCATCGTTTTGTTCGCATATTTAATCACATCGCCTTGAAGGATAATTATGCCATCATTTCCATTTTCCACAAGAGTTGAGTACTTTTTTTCACTCTCATAAAGCTTAATTTCAGCCTTCTTGCGGTTAGTTATATCTAGTGCAGTAAACGTAACCCCTTGCGAGAGATCGTCAGGGTTGATAGGCGATGAACTAAGAAGAATATCAATGACCTTGCCATCTTTTCTTTGCCATTGTGTTTCTACTGTGCCAACCCCACATTTTTCGATCTGAGCATATTTTTCTTTACCCACATATTCATATTCATCATCACTAGGATAAAGGATCCTTGCACTCTGACCAACCAGTTCAGCCCTTGAATACCCTGTTATTTCGCAGACCAGATCATTGACATGTTTTAGCACCCGGTTCTGGACAACGCCTATTCCTGTAGGTGCAGCCCTAAAAATACTCTGGAGCTCTGAATCCCTTTCTCGAAGTTCCTCCTCTGCTCGCTTTCGGTCATTTATATCTATATGTTGTAAAAGAACATGTGTAGGATAACTTCGCGAAAGAGGTGTGACCTTCATCAAGAACCAGTAGACCTCATCAGGACCTTGGTATTGATATTCACTTTTAAAAATATCATTGGTCCCATTTATGACATCAGTTATACCTTTTGTTGCAGCAGAAGCATCAGTTGAATAATTGCCATTTAATTCATCGCATACTTTCAAGTAATTAGTACCTTCACTGTATTTCCCCGGATCAAGACCATTGTCTTTAGCAAACTGTTTCCAACTTTGATTCGTATAAATGATCAGGCCATCGGGAGAGATGATTGCAACATTTTCATCCCACATATCAAACAAACAGGTTGTTTTTAAAATATCTTCAAACCCAGATGGATAAGTGTTAATTCCTGATGAATTTTGGTCGTATTTTGTCATTGGCCACCAAACAAACATAATTGGCAATAAAGGGCATAAGCATGAATTTAATCGTTATATATAAATTGATCTAGAATATAAAATTAACTATATACAAATCGTATGAAATTGTATGAATCGTATAACATTGTAGAAAGAAGATGATTTCCTGACAAATTTGATGGAACTACAAAACTAAATCAATTCGTCTGCCCTGTTTTTTCAAAACCTTCCAAACATATTGAGAACATTTTCCCGATAAAAGTACCAATGCTTAAAAGACAGTAACATTATCTGCTTTTACTACATCTATTAACACATGAACACATCACCAAAAATCCCCATCACCGATGAGCACATGCACATCGACCCCCGTGCAAAAGGGCTGAAAGCTGTCAAAGAGTTCCAGAATGCAGGGGGAACTCACATAATCCTGGTTACCAAACCAACGTGGACAATCGGAGTGGAAGTAACAAGACCAGAGGACTACAGGATCGTCTTCGATGAGACCGTCGACCTTGCCAGACAGATCAACGAGACCGGCGTGAAGGCCTTCCCGGTACTTGGTGTGCATCCGGCTGAGATCACCAAACTGACCGAACGCATGGAACTTGACAGAGCTGTTGAGCTTATGAAGAGCGGTCTTGAGATCGCTGCAAAGTACGTCGATGAAGGCCTTGCTGTAGGATTAAAGAGTGGGCGGCCTCACTATCCTGTCTCAGAGGAGATATGGGATGTATCCAATACCATCATGGAGCATGGATTTATGCTCGCAAAGGACCACGACTGTGCGATCCAGCTGCACACAGAAAGTGTTGAGGAACCGGAACTGATCGATATTACAGAAAGAGCAAAGAGAACAGGCATCCAGCTGAATAAGGTGGTCAAACATTACGCACCCCCTCTTGTGAACGTTTGCGAGAAGCTTGGTATCTTCCCGGGAGTGCTTGCAGGCAAAGGAGCCATAGAACAGGCTCTCGAAGAAGGAACACGGTTCATGATGGAGACCGATTATATCGATGATCCTGACAGACCGGGGGCTGTACTGGGACCAAAGACAATACCCCGAAGGACGTTGAAACTTGTGGAAGAGCATGGAGAAGAGCCTTTCTGGAAAATTCACAAGGAGAATGTCGAAGAGGTCTATGAGGTAGAGATCGAGCTGTGAAGCTTGAATATTAGGTATTAAGTATTAAATCCCAAACTTTTTTTTAATTTTTAAACCCCGAAACCTTCCTGCAGACACTTTTCCCTTCTACATCCGGCTGTTAACCTTAGCTCCTCGCGTATCTCGATGCAATTCTGCCACACTCCGTGGACGTTGCAGTATGCAATGGCACAGAATTCCCGGTACTTTCCAAAATTTACCAATCCGAACACAACATCCGGTTTTACTCCCGGACCGAAGGTTGCCCTTCCAATGGTGACAGTGTCCATCATCTTGGTGCGACCATACAGTTCAATGTATTTGATATGATGTTCCGGAGTGTTCGGATGTTTCACGTTTTCCCCCACAACAACACGGATGTATTCCTTCCCTGTATTGTCGTAATTCCTGAGGACCTCGATAGTGGGGATGTGCCTTTCTTTTGAACGGTCATCGACATTGTTTGTGTCTTCTGATCTTATGATTTCACTAAATTCCATGATCTCACCTGCTGGTTGTTGTGTTGTATTTTTTGGATGAAGGGATATATGAAGGTGATTGCTGGCCACTGGGAATTACAAGCCCTACTCGTAAATTCAGATTCTCTTTTTTCTTTCAAGAGAAAAGGTCATGGCTAACATGAGCACTGCAATAACTACACTAAATCCGGGTGTTTTTTCTGGAGGAGATTCTGGCACAGATGCTAATGTTGATGCAGGTCTAGATACCAGTTCTTCATCAAGAACAATTACTGATATTGCTAATATGTCGCCCTTTATTGCTGTCGAAACAATTTTGTCCCCTTTTGGTGACCACTGAAGCATCAAACCTTCACCAATTCGAATCTGGTCAGTTCCGTCACTGTTCATGATCCAGATTTCATATTCTCCAATGCTCCCGGAATTGAAAACAATTTTACTTCCATCAGGCGACCAGTCTGAATAAGACTGTGATACAAAATACTCGGAATTATTGGTAAGAGGTTTTTTATTACTACCATCAGCATCCATTACCCATATGTTGGATGTATAATTTTCATGATCAACCTTTGCATAAACTATTTTTGTACCATCAGGGGACCAGTCAATATTGTAAGCAGATCCGTCTACAAGTTGTGTTTTATCGGATCCGTCTTTGTTCATTACCCAGATTCCACCATTGCCGGATTCATTTGATACAAAAGCTATTTTTCCCCCATCTGGTCGCCATGTTGCCCCGATATTATCTTTTCCACTGGTGGTGAGCTTTAGATTATTACTACCATCGTGATCGACAATCCAGATATCGTAATCTTTAGAGACTTTAGAAATGTTGAATATTGGTTCTTTTTTGCTATTTATTTCTACGGATTCCCAAACATTCCTGTTTTCAGAAGATGCAGAAACATAAACAATCTGTGAACTGTCTGGACTCCACGAAATGCCCCATCTGCCCGTCAATCCAAGCAAATTGTTTTCAAGATGTGCTCCGTGAGTTAATTGTTTCTTATTTGAACCGTTGACATTCATGATCCAAAGCTCATGATTACCTGTGGTGTTTGAAATGAACAGGAATTGTGTTCCATCGGGAGATAAAGGATTATTAAATCCAAGTCCGAGTATAGTATCTCCAGACGCGAGCTGAGTTTTGTTACTTCCATCAGCATCCATCATCCAAAAATCTACAACCCAATCTCCTGACGTTATGGTTTCGAGATCCGATGAAGTGTAAATGATCTTGTCCCCATCAGGAGACCATTGAGGGAATCCGATGGATTCGGTGTCATTGGTAAGTTGCAATATTTCACTTGCATCAACAATGTTGATTGTGAAAAAACAAAGAAAGAAGATCAAGAGGAGTTTTGTTTTCATAGCTTCATATCCAAGAGATAATTCTTTGAATGTCATTTTATAGATTTAACTAAGAATTTGTATAGTTACACGTATAAATTAGGATAACAACTGATATTATTTTAAATGATATGATGCAAATTATGAATTTAAGAACTGTTCCCGAGATGCTAAAGCAGAATTGATATTGTCATCAATAACACAACATAACACGAATTAGAATTACATGATTTTTCCATACTGAGCTTTATTTTATAGAATTGATAGTTGCATTTATTGTAAAAAGTATGAAAAGAACTTTGATTAATATATTCTGAAAACTACATCCAGGGAAAAATGAAAAAATAAACTTAAAAACATTGCTACATGATATACTGAAAAGTGAGAACATACTCAGGCGTACAACTGTCGAATCAAATTCCGGTAATATTTCACCTCAATAGCAAACCTTTAATCCTCTCACTCAAATATCTCAAATATCTCAAACCCCAACTTATCCTAAAAACACTACCTTCCAGAAACCATGTCCCTCAAAAATATAATAGTCAAAGGTGCCAAGGAGCACAACCTGAAGAACATCGATCTCGTCCTTCCCCGTGACAAACTGATAGTCATTACAGGACTCAGCGGTTCCGGTAAATCATCCCTTGCATTCGATACCATATATGCAGAAGGGCAGAGGCGATATGTTGAATCGCTCTCAGCTTATGCAAGGCAGTTCCTGGGGCTGATGGAAAAGCCGGATGTTGAGTACATAGAAGGACTTTCTCCTGCAATCTCCATCGAACAGAAGACCACCAGCAAGAATCCCCGTTCCACAGTGGGAACGGTTACCGAGATCTATGATTACCTGAGGCTGCTCTATGCTAGAATAGGCATCAGGCATTGCCCTAAATGTGGGAAGGTCATCGAGCCACAAAGTGTTGACCAGATCGTTGACAGCATTATGAAAATAGAGGAAGGCTCAAAGGTTCACATCCTTGCACCCCTTGTGCGTGAACGAAAAGGAGAGTACAAGAAGTTACTCACAGACCTGAGGGGAGAAGGATTTGCACGAGCAAGGGTGGATGGCGAGATCGTTGAACTGGATGATGCTGAGACCATCGAACTGGGACGCTACTACAAACACAACATCGAAGTGGTGGTAGACCGACTTGTCATCAAGAAAGGAATGGAAGAAAGATTATCGGATTCCGTGGAAACCGCACTTGAGAAAAGTGGCGGGACATTGATGGTACATGTGCTTGACGGCGAAGAGATGGTATTCAGTGAAAATCTGGCATGTACGGACTGTGGAATTGGTTTTGAGGAGATGGAACCTTCTGCATTCTCATTTAACAGCCCGCAGGGTGCCTGTGAAGAATGCCACGGACTTGGCACTTCAATGGAGTTCGACCCCGAACTTATCGTCCCTGACCCCACCCTTACATTGAGGGAAGGTGCAGTTGAGACCTGGAACAAGAAGGACGGTTACTACATGCAGGCACTGGAGTCCGTGGGGAAGCGCTTCGGATTCTCACTTGACGTGCCCTTCGAGGAACTTGAACAGGAGCACAAGGACATAATCTTCAACGGTACTAACGAAATGATCGATTTCGTGCATGTCGGTAAGAACGGTGGCATGTGGAGGCACAAGGGACGCTTCCGGGGAGTCATCTCCAACATATCAAAGACATATGATAATACTGAATCAGAGAACACAAAGGACAGGCTCAGGAAGTACATCACCACCAAACCCTGTACGACCTGTAAAGGTAATAGGCTAAAACCTGCAAGCCTGGCTGTGAGCATCAATGAAAGCAACATCATTGAGGTCACGCAAATGTCTGTGGAAACTGCATTGCATTTCTTTGAAGAACTTGAGCCAACCCTCACACCTCGTGAATATTCCATTGCAAGGCTGATCCTCAAGGAAATAAAGGCAAGACTTGGCTTCCTTATGGACGTCGGGCTTGATTATCTTACATTGAGCCGATCGGCAGCAACCCTTTCAGGAGGAGAAGCACAACGGATCAGGCTTGCAACACAGATCGGTTCCAGCCTTATGGGCGTGCTGTATATTCTGGATGAACCCAGCATAGGGCTACACCAGAGAGACAATCTCAGACTTATCAATACATTGAAACATCTTCGTGATATCGGCAACACAGTAGTTGTCGTGGAGCACGATGAAGAGACGATAATGAACTCAGACCATGTGGTTGACATGGGACCGGGAGCCGGAATCCATGGTGGAGACATCGTGGCAGAAGGTACGCCTGAAGAGATCATGGAACATCCGGATTCACTTACCGGGCAGTACATGAGCGGGAAACTTGAGATAGCAGTCCCAAAGAAAAGGCGCAAGCCCACAGGCAAACTAATCCTCAGGGGTGCATCACAGAACAACCTCAAAGGTATCGATGTGGAATTCCCGCTCGGGGTCATGGCATGCGTCACAGGTGTATCAGGTTCAGGAAAGAGCACACTCATCAACGAGACCCTCAACAAGGTGCTTGCCCAGAAATTGCATCGTGCAAGAGACAGACCGGGCAAATACAAGGATATAAAGGGTCTTGACCTGATCGACAAGGTCATCACCATAGACCAGTCACCTATCGGAAGGACACCGCGATCCAATCCGGCCACATATACCAACCTGTTCACACCCATAAGAGAACTCTTTGCACAGACAAAGATGTCAAAGTCCCGCGGATACAAGCCTGGAAGGTTCAGCTTCAATGTGCGCGGAGGCAGGTGTGAGACCTGTTCAGGTGACGGTATCATAACAATTGAAATGCACTTCCTACCTGACGTTTATGTGCCCTGTGAGGTCTGTCACGGGAAGCGATACAACCGTGAGACCCTTGAGGTCACCTACAAGGACAAGACCATCGCTGATGTGCTTGCCATGACCGTGGAGGAAGCACTGGAATTCTTTGAGAACATACCAAAGATAAATAAAAAGCTCCAGACCCTCTACGACGTTGGTCTTGGTTACATCAAACTTGGCCAGTCGTCGACAACCCTCTCAGGAGGAGAGGCACAGCGTGTGAAACTCGCAACGGAGCTTAGCAGGCGTTCTACCGGAAAGACGGTTCATATCCTCGATGAGCCAACAACAGGATTGCACTTTGACGATGTGAACAAGTTACTTGACGTGCTCCAGCGACTTGTGGATGCAGGCAATACGGTCATTGTCATAGAACACAACCTTGACGTTATCAAGACAGCAGACTGGGTGATAGATCTGGGTCCTGAAGGTGGAGAACGTGGTGGCAATATTATTGCAAAAGGCACACCCGAGAAAATAGCAAAGAGCAAAGTATCCTATACAGGAGAATTCCTGAAAAGAGTACTCAAAAAATAAGTTGAAAGACTAAAAGTGATTCAAAAAGTAAAGAGTTTGGAAACTTAAAGGGTTAAAAAAGATATCTGACCGGAACGTCAGATATCATGACCTTCAAAGCAGGAAAGACAGACCATATTCCCATCTTTTACGCGAAGGCGTGTTTCCATTGTTTCCTCGCCGCATTCTGCACATGCTATGGAACGATATACCATTGCCTTTTCAGGCGGTTCGACCTCAACTCTTGTTGCAGTGAACAACTCATCAGCCGGAATGTCAAGAATTGCAAGACCTCTTTCAGCATGCCTTTTCTTGAACTCTTCCTGTTCCTCATCTGTAGCAGTGCCATTTCTTACTTTGGGGAAAAGTTCATTGTAACGTGGATCTTCCCGGCGCTGGCGCGGATTGATCGAAATACGAAGTGCTTCGCGCTCTCCCCTTTTGAAGAAAGTATAAACGTGCTTGCCAAGGTCTTTGAATACAAGGTTTCCTTTTCCAAAGGTGCAGCCGTTGATCACCTGAATGGCATCCACGCTGCATGACTTGTTCTCAACGACAACCACAAGTTCCTCGTCCTCAGAGCGATCCTTGAACTGCTCGGCTGCATAGGTTGCAACCCTGTAACCAATAACAAGTCCGGGGCACAGGTGCCCATGGAACTTAACTGCATCTTCCAGTTCCATGATCTCACCTTAGAACTGGCTTCTGATCTTTGCAGCTACGTTCTCGACCTGCTCCACAGCGGTACCGATGTACCGGTCAGGGTTCACGAGGTCTGTGATATCGGATTCACTTAAGTATTGTGTAACTTCCGGCTTGCCAAGAAGAACATCCTTAAGGTGCATTCCTGATTCGTGTGCCTCCATTGCTGAGCTTCGGACGATCTCATGAGCTTCCTGCCTGCCGACACCACGTTTTGCAAGCTCGATCATGACAGACTCACCCATGTTAAGACCACGAAGAAGATCAAGGTTCTTACGGATGTTCTCAGGATAGAACCTGAGGTTCTCGATAACACCGATAGCCAGTTTGAGAAGGTGATCGGTCAGTACACAGCTTTCAGGGAAAACGACCCTTTCACATGAGGAATTTGTAAGGTCACGCTCATCCCAGAGAGTATTGTTAAGCAGTTCAGGTTCGACCATTGAGCGAACGATACGTGCCAGACCACTGATCTGCTCTGACTTGATAGGGTTCCTCTTGTGAGGCATGGTGGAAGAACCTACCTGTTTCTTGCGGAAGCTTTCCTCGACCTCTGCGATCTCGCTTCTCTGGAGGGTGCGGATCTCCACAGCGATCTTGTCAAGGGTTGTTACGGTGTTCGCCATCCACATAACGAATTCTGCATGGCGGTCACGCTGGATGATCTGGTTTGAAACGTCAACACTGCCAAGACCAAGATATTCCATTGCGTACTTCTGTATCTCAATACCGTCCTTGCCGAATGCTGCCTGTGTACCTACAGCTCCGGTCATCTGACCTACCAGAAGACGTGGTGTGAGCTGTCCCAGACGTTCAAGGTGTCTTGCCATCTCACTTGCCCAGATGGCAAACCTGAGACCGTATGTCGTTGGCACACCGATCTGACCATGTGTCCTTCCTGCACAGACAGTGTTCTTGTGTTCTTCTGCCTTTGTAAGCAAGACATCAAGAAGCGTACGTACCTTATCCTCAAGGATAGCAACAGCATCCATCATCTGAAGAGCAGTAGCTGTATCCAGGATATCGTTAGATGTTGCACCAAAGTGCACCCACTTGGCAGCATCCTCTGTACACTGCTCGGAGATCGCAAGAACGATGGCCATCATATCATGGTGGATCTCATCTTCTATCTCTGTGACCCTTTCAAGTTTTACCTGATTTATGCTTTTCTCGATCTGTGCTGCAGCTTCAGCAGGAACTATACCGATCTTTGCTTCAGCCTGTGAAAGTGCTGCTTCGGTCTTTAAGAGCTTTTCAAGGCGATTTGCCTCACTCCAGACATATTTCATTTCGTCAGTGCCGTAACGATATTCAATAGGATGGATTGCCATATCTTTTGGTCTCCTTGGATTGTAAAACTAAATTTTACCAATGAACTATATGGGCTACATAAACAATAAACCCATAAATAAGCTTTGAGCATGGAATCCTATTCTACCCGAGAATGAGACACTCAAGGACCATCAAGAAGGTAATGTTTATCTATTGATAGACACCATAAATTATATTATATACAGGGGGAAGTGATCGTGGAAAAATTACATGTGTTTCTTGAAAAGCTCGACAACAATGAGTTTACGAATAAGGATATAGACTTGCTTCTAAAACAGATGTCAGAAGATGCGAAACAGGGCATCATTGCAATGACAAAGGATGACAGGCAATGGCTAGAAACATACGCATTTGGCCTGCAGCAATTTGAAGTGATGTGTAGCAAGGATCCATCAAAAATGAGAGCTGGTGACTGGAGACAGGCTGTTGATGATTTTAGCAAGGTTAGATTTTTCGTCGATGACATGGAAGAGAGGGATCTGGTTAAAAACGTATTCTGGAATGTAGAAGGAATAGTTACATTCGATATTCCGGATACCATCGGCTACAGGAATTTCATTTATTGCAGGATAAAAAGCTATCTTGAGAAACTCTACAATTTTCAAAATGATCCGGATAATTGAATATGAATTGATCAGAAATTAAGTCATAAATATTCAATTCAAATAGATTATAGAACGGGCCTGCCGGGAATCGAACCCGGGTTCTAAGCTCCGGAGGCTAAAGTGATATCCACTACACTACAGGCCCATAATATGACTATGAATATATGTTATCGAGTTAGTGACAACAGTAACTGATTGTAGAATAAACCAGTTATTATATTATTGTTTTGGAATTGGGACTTGACAGATGGACACAAAACACTCATATTTTAGAATACTTCAAGCATCATTAACAAGAATATGATTTAAAGTAAAGGCTTTCCACATAAAAAAAGTTCATTTTATCAATCAGGCATTAGTTCATTGATATAATATTATTCTTTAAAATATAGTATATTATTGATATAACATTATTTTTGAAAACATATTAATACACATTTCAATACATTAAAGCACAAGTATACTTTGAAGGAACTCCAATATTAGTATAAAAACGAACTATTTTACACAAAAAAATGACAGTAAAAAAAGAAATTAAAAGCTCTGAAAAGATCGAAGATCTGGAACAGACTATCAAAGACCTCAGAGATGAGATCGAACTGGTCACTAGGGAAGCTGGGGAAAAGGAAGAGTCTTATAAGCTTCATCTTGAGAATCTCAATGATGTCATCTTTAGTGTTGACAAGGTAGGAAACTTTACGTATATAACCTCCGCTATTGAACTTTTTACAGGCTATTTGCCAGAAGAAGTCATAGGCACATCATTTATGAGATATATACACCCAGAGGATCTTCCAGGTCTGCTTGAAGATATGGACCTGACCCTTAAAGGTGAGCACAAACCCTACATGTTCAGAGTTATTGGGAAATCAGGCAAGATAACACATGTACACACTTCTTCAAAAGGAATTGTCAGAAATGGGGAAGTTGTTGGCCTTAATGGGATCATGGTAAACATCAATCAGCTCAAAAAAGTTGAGCGTGAGTTGATGAAAGAAAAGGAAAAAGCCCAACATTACCTCAATGTTTCCAATGTTATGTTCGTTGCTCTTGACAGAAACCAGAAAATAACTCTTGTAAATGCGAAAACCGTAGAGATTCTTGGTTATTCTGAGAATGAGTTACTTGGAAGCAACTGGTTTGATATGGCAATACCTGAGAACGATCATGATAATGTAAAGGGTATATTCAACACTATTATATCAGGTGATATCGATCAATTTCAGTATTACGAGAATGCAATTATCACAAGATCGGGTGAAGAAAGAATAATTTCCTGGCATAATTCGACACTTTATGATGATGATGGGAACATCAGCGGAATACTTGCTTCAGGCATCGATGTTACTGAAAGGAAGATTGCAGAAAAGACAATGTTGCATGCAAAAATTGAAGCTGAAACTGCAAACCAGGCAAAGACCACATTCATTGCAAACATCAGTCACGAATTGAGGACACCTCTTAATTCAGTGATAGGGTTCTCAGAAATTCTTCTTGAAAAGAAATTCGGATATATTAATGAAAAGCAAAAAAGATACCTACACAATATATACTCCAGTGGAAAACACCTTCTTGATGTTTTTAATTTAATGCTGGAAGTTTCAAAGATCGAGTCCGAAGTGATTGAACTTAATTATAAGACAGTAGAATTAGTCGAATTTGTGGAAAATATCCGGAAACATGTTATCCCAATAGTTCAGGATAAAGAGCAGAGACTGACATTTAATATCAACTCAGATGTCGAATATATTACAGTCGATCTCGAAAAAGTAGAACAAAGTATTATCCATCTCATTGGCAATGCCAGCAAATTTTCAGAAAATGGTAGCCCCATTATCGTTGAAATTAAGAATACTGATAAATATCTGGTTTTTGAAGTGTCAGACATTGGAATCGGAATATCAGAGGAAAATATTGATAAACTTTTTAGCCCCTTCACTCAGATCGATGCATCTTCAACAAGAAGCCATGGGGGAATTGGAATTGGATTATGTCTTGCAAAAAAATACTCAGAATTGCATGGTGGGTCCCTGAATGTAAAAAGTGAAATCAACGAAGGTAGCACTTTTATTTTTAAGATACCACTAAAACCTGAGATCAATACAGCAATTTTATCTGAAAAAGATAATGAAAAAAAATAAATTATAAAAAATAAAGGATCATTCCTTTGAAACATCGTAGTAACATCTTTTAGGAGAGTAAACAAGACCCTTTTTCTTCAGTGATGTAATTGTTTTACTAACAAGTTTACCGTCCAGACCAGTAGACTCTGCAATATCACCAGGTCTTAAGGATTTGTCAGAGCCTTCCAGAGCATTTAGTACTGCTGATTCATTTTCAGTTAATGTTTCTTCACTCATGATATAACCTCACATAGATATGAAATGTGTACGATATAAACATTATCTATAAACAATAAAGTACTGATCAACAAAAGTGGAATCAAAAGCCAGTTTAAGATCAAAAATTCAAAAATAATTAAAGAAATGGGGAGGAGAACTGTTACAGATTAAAATCTGTAACATAGTTCCATGCCATTTTGACCAATATCGAAGTACTTAATTCTGAAGTACAATTTCGATATTGATGTCTTTTGGAACCTGAATCCTCATGAGCTGCCTTAATGCGCGCTCATCAGCTGCAATGTCAATAAGTCTTTTGTGGACACGCATCTCCCAATGGTCCCATGATGCTGTACCGTCGCCACTAGGGCTCTTCCTTACAGGAACTACCAATTTCTTAGTAGGTAGTGGTACTGGACCGGATATGCTTACTCCAGTGCGGTTTGCGATGGCTTTCACCTGATCACAAACACCATCCAGATTCACAGGGCTTGTGCCTGATAATCGTATTCTTGCTTTCTGTGCCATTTTAATCTCCTCTAAAAAGAAAGAGAAGAGTGTTACTGCTTATCTTTAACACTCATGCACATACCGGCAGCGATTGTCATACCCATATCACGGATAGCAAATCTGCCGAGCTGTGGAATCTCTTTTACAGGCTCAATGCACATTGGCCTGGTTGGTCTGATTGTAACGATTGCTGCATCTCCAGCCTTGATGAAGGTTGGGTTCTCTTCCTTGACCTGACCGGACTTTGGATCCAGCTTCTTGTCGATGGACATGAGAGTACATGCAGTCTGTGTGGTGTGGCAGTGGAACACAGGTGTGTATCCGACTGTGATAGCGGATGGGTGCTGAAGGACAACGATCTGTCCGGTGAACTCCTCAGCTACCGATGGTGGCTTCTCTGCAGGACCACATACGTCACCTCTTCTGACATCGTTCTTTCCGATACCTCTTACGTTCCAACCGATGTTGTCACCAGGTACAGCCTGATCGACTTCTTCGTGGTGCATCTCAATTGACTTGACCTCTCCAACTGCTCCGCTTGGCATGAATGCGACCTTCTGGCCTTTCTTCATGATTCCGGTCTCGACCCTACCTACTGGAACGGTACCGATACCGGAGATGGTGTATGCATCCTGTACTGGGATACGGAGTGGAAGTGTGTCTGGCTTTTCTGGCAGCTTAAGATCATTGAGGCAGTCAAGCAATGATGGACCATTGTACCATGGAGTGTTCTCGCTTGACTTTGTGATGTTGTCGCCTTCGAATGCGGAGGTTGGAATGAATGGGACATCTTCTGCCTTGAATCCTACCATACCGAGGAGCTGTGATACTTCTTTCTTGACCTCGTTGTATCTTTCCTCGCTGTATTCAGCTGCATCCATCTTGTTCACAGCGACGATGAGCTGGTTGATACCAAGGGTCCTGGAAAGGAACACGTGCTCCTTTGTCTGAGCCATTACTCCATCAGGTGCTGCAACTACAAGAACAGCTGCATCTGCCTGGGAAGCACCGGTGATCATGTTCTTTACGAAGTCACGGTGACCTGGACAGTCGACTACTGTAAAGTAGTACTTGTCTGTATCGAATCTCTTGTGGGAGATATCGATGGTAACTCCTCTCTCACGCTCTTCCTTGAGTGTGTCCATGACCCATGCGAAAGCGAAGGATTCTTTTCCTTTCTCTTTTGCTTCTGCCTTGTATTTTTCGATAAGGTGTGCAGGTACTGCTCCTGTCTCGAACATCAATCTGCCGACAAAGGTTGACTTGCCGTGGTCAACGTGACCAATAACTGCTAAATTCATATGTGGTTTCTCAGCCATAATATATTCTCCTTTATTTTTGAGTGTTAGATGTAATATCTATGATTTTGACCTAAATTGTTGTTTCTACTCTTAAACCTTTCCGAAGGATAGAACATTTCATAACAAAAAGATGGATGAAACATCCACCTTACATGCTCATGAAGTCCTGTGCCTGTGGAAGATCCTTCTTGAGTCCTTTGCGCTCACGGATGCCAGAAACAACTTCAGTGATCATGTTTGTTGGGAGTGGTTCAAAGCCTATGAACTCTGTACTCCACATAGCACGACCCTCTGTTGCTGATCTGATATCGCCGGCAAACCCGAACAATTCGGACACAGGTGCCTTGGATTCGATGATCGTTGTGTCACCCTCTGATGTCATGTCAATAATAACACCACGGCGACCCTGAATTTCCTTTGTAGCTCCACCCATCTGTTCCTGTGGGGTCTGGATGAATACCTTCTGGTATGGCTCAAAGAGTGTATCATCTGCCATGAGCATTGCTGCCTGGATTGCCTGCCTGGATGCAGGAATGACCTGTGCAGGACCTCTGTGGACAGCATCCTCGTGGAGCTTTGCGTCCATGAGCTTTACCTTTACACCCATGCATGGTTCTTTTGAAAGCGGACCTGCTTTCATAACTTCGACGAAACCTTCAAGGACCAGTTCCATTGTCTCGTTCAGGTGCTGGATACCTTTGGTCATATCAAAGTAAGCATTGCTCTCAAAGATGTCAGCGATCCTCTTTGCTTCATCCTTGTCAAGACCTGCTGCCATAAGCTTCTCCCTTCTCTCAAGTTCAGGCATTCTCATGGAGATCTCGCCCTCACGGATAAGCTCACGTACTTCAGGCTCAAGTGGCTCGACAACAACATAGAATCTGTTGTGCCTGTTAGGGGACTTACCTTCAACAGGACCTGCCGTTCCTGTGATGGTCTCACGGTATACCACAATAGGCGGTGTTGTTGAGATCTCTACACCCTTGTCACGCTCAATCCTGTGAGCAATGACCTCAAGGTGAAGTTCACCCATACCTGCCATCAGGTGTTCACCGGTCTCTTCATCAAGTGTGATCTTAAGTGTTGGGTCTTCCTTTGCGACCTGACGCAGAACCTCAACAAGCTTTGGAAGGTCTTTCATGTGCTTTGCTTCCACAGCTACGGTCACTACAGGCTCACTTGCGTGTCTGATGCTCTCGAATGGAGACATACCTTCGAGAGTGGTTACAGTAGAACCTACCATAGCATCCCTAAGACCTGTAACTGCAGCAATGTTACCTGCAGGGATCTCATCCACTTCAAGTCTCTCCGGACCCATGAAAACACCAACCTGCTGGATCCTGTTCTGCTTTGCTGCACCTGATACGTAAACTTCCATACCACGTGAAAGTGAACCACTGAAAAGCCTGCCTGTTGAAACTTCTCCTGCATGTGGGTCCATGGAAATATCAGTTACCATGAATGCAAGATCGCCCTTTGCATCAGCAACAGCCATCTGCTTTCCAATACCAGTCTCAAGATCGCCGTGCCAGATGACACCGACCCTGTCTTCCTGAGCATCGATAGGACTTGGAAGGAACCTGATGACCATGTCGTTGACAGCTTCGTGGAGCGGACATTTCTCGCCCAGTGATTTCATATCTTCAGCACGGCAGTAGTCAAATACCTCACCAAAGCTGACACCGGTCTTCTGCATCATAGGAACACTGATAGCCCAGTTGTAAAGAGCTGAACCGAATGCTACTGTACCTTCTGCAGCGTCAACTCTCCAGCCTTCATTGTAGCGCTCTTCGTTCATACCTTTGATAAGCTTGTTGACGTGGTCAATGAGCTTACCGAGCCTGATCTGCATCTCCTGTGCATCGACCTGCAACTCGTTGATAAGACGGTCTACCTTGTTAATGAAAAGTACTGGCCTTACGTGCTCTTTAAGTGCCTGTCTCAGAACGGTCTCTGTCTGAGGCATGGTACCTTCCACAGCATCAATGACTACAACAGCACCATCTACTGCACGCATAGCACGTGTAACGTCACCACCAAAGTCAACGTGACCTGGTGTGTCGATAAGGTTGATAAGGTACTCTTCATCCTCGTACTCGTGCACCATTGACACGTTTGCGGAGTCGATCGTAATACCTCTTTCCTGTTCCTCTTCATCAGAGTCCATGAACAACTGGCGACCTGCAAGCTCCTTGGAGATCATACCAGCGCCTGCAAGAAGATTGTCTGAAAGGGTAGTTTTTCCGTGATCGATGTGAGCAATAATTGCGATGTTCCTGATCATTACCGGGTTGCTCATCAGCGTTGTTACACGCTCAACCATTTTTTTCCTTCGTCCCATAATAAAACCTACAATTGAATCTTTATGAAAAAATAAAGAACAACACGATTAACGTGCTGCCTTTGCGACTCTTTCCTTTCCGTCCTTTCTGTTAATAGAGAAACACTTTGCATCACGGTTGGAAGCTGCGATCAGCTCGGATGCAAGGCATTCGGATGCAGAGCGCTTTGATTTGAATGCTGCCTGGTTTGAACCCATTGCGATATGCCTCAATGCGCTGTCAATACGCCTCTGTGGTGCAGTATCTACTGCTTTTGGTACAGAGATACCACCGTATTTGAGTCTTACAACCTCTTCCCTTGGACCAGCGTTAGCAATAGCTTCCACAAGTACCTGAACAGGGTTCTTCTGTGTCCTCTTATTGATCACATCAAAAGCATCGTCCACAATACGCATAGCGATCTGCTTCTTACCGGTGTTCTGCGCATTGCGCATCACATTGTTGACAAGACGCTCAACAATGCATAGATCAGATTTGTTGAACTGCTGCCTTGCGTGCTTACCTGATGTGTGTGGTATGATAACAGGATCAAGATTCACGTATCTCTTGATACCAGCATCATTCACTTCTACCTCTGAAAGGTCCCATTTTCCGAATAACTTATACATGGAATTATCTCCTTGGCTTTTCCTTCCTTCCAATGACCATTTCTCTCAAGCAGACATTGTTAACTGCAGTGACTTTGAAGCGCACTCCGGGAATATCACCCATTGCACCACCCATGCGGCCACCGATCCTTTCCACGGTCACTTCATCGTGCTCATCAATGAAATTGATAGCACCGTCACCTGGACAGAATGCTGTTGCCTGACGACCATTCTTGATCAACTGGATCCTTACACATTTCCTGATAGCAGAGTTAGGCTGTTTTGCCTCGACACCTACCTTTTCAAGCACAATTCCACGACCCTGTGGCGCGCCACCGAGCGGGTCAGATTTAACGTCCAGACCTAAGGTACGTCTACTGTAGTGGCTGTCTTTCCACCTGGCATCCTTGCGGACCTGTTGAAGTCTGTGAGCTGCATACTTTCCATTTGGCATATATTATCCTCCCAATAGTGTTCCGTACATAATGAGTTGAAATTATTAATCATTTGGCGAACGAAAGTTCACTCTAAGATCACATCATCGATATCGTGATGGCGACTAACTACCATTTTTACTTTTTCAATGTTGCTTCCATTACGTCCGATAGCAAGCCCTTTCTCACTTGCAGATACATCCACATAGGCGACCTTTTTGTCATCTTCATTGGATATTTTGACGGACTTGATAGACACTGTACCGAAAGCATTCTTTATAAATGTAACCGGCTCATCCGAGTATTCGATAAGTTCTATGTGTTTATCAACGGACCTTTTGACCCGATTAATGTTGTCTCCACGTTTCCCAATAGCAGCACCCATGTCACCAGCATTCACGACATAGATGACCCTGCCATCATCGATAATACAATCCTTAATTGAAGCGTCGGTCATACTTTCAAACAGCGCAATGTACCTTACACATTCTGTTGAAAGTCTGATCTCGCTCAAATAATACAACTCCCGATCTTAAGCTGCTGCAAGTATATCAGATTCTCCTACATCCATTATAGCCATTGCAGCAATAGTGAATGGCTTACCGCATGCAGGACCAAGATCTACACCTGTTCCAGTATAGTTAAGGACCGGCACGTTTGTTGCTTCGATCTGTTCCCTCACATGTGCAGGACAATTGGATGCAAGAACTATCATCTTTGCCTCGTTCTTGACAGCTGCATCAATGGTGCGGTTTGCCCCGATGATAACAGAGCCTGTCCTGATAACTTTGATCAGTGCTTTATCAACATTAATATCCATTTTACATCAACTCATATATATTGTCAATTTGAGATTTGTATTCTAATAACTGATTCATTATATCTACTTTCTGGTTGTACTTACTCTTCCTCAAGGTTAGCAAGAGGATTTCTAGCCACCAGATGAACGTCACCTGTACCAAGTTTTATAGGCTGACCAACAATGATGTTCTCAGTAACACCATTAAGCTCATCAATGTCACCGCGCATTCCTGCATCAAGCAAGTGGTTTACAGTAACCTCGAATGCAGCACGGGCGAAGACACTTGCCTTCTCTCCGGAAATACCATGACGACCGATCTGTTTTACTTCACCATCACAGGTCATGATATCTGATACAAGCATTATGTGACGAATATCCACAGTAAGACCCTGCTCACGCAGAGTATCACTTGCTTCTTTTATGATGGAATTACGAGCAGCTTCGATGCCGAACACCTCATAGATCTCACCAATGTTGTTAGTGTACGTCCTTGTAATATCCACACCTTCAACGTTGAGGACTTCCTTTAGCACTGAACCTTCTGTATAAAGCGTATATTCCTCACCATCTTTCCTGATAACTACCCTTTTGATGCCTTCGATGCCTTTGAGAGTAATAGTATGGATCTTCTTAGCAAGCTGAAGAAGTTCCCTGTAGGATGGCTCGTTTGGCTGAGCAATTATCTGATTGCTCACAGCACTTGAGACCTTAACTGAAACTCCAAGATCATCCTCGAGCTTCTCTGCAACATCATCCACAGCGATATCCCTCTGGACCAGCATCTTTTCGTTCAGGTCAATAACAAGGTTCATGTTGGCAAGATCAGTAGTCACATCTGCAAGATGCGCGATGTGAGTTGCTTCGATCTCCCAGGCAACCTTCCTTGCACGATCCCTGTCAGTTGCATAGCCTTCTTCGAGTGCAACTGTCATCATAGGAGTACTTGGCGTCTTTCTTGCATCTACGATCTCGATAAGACGTGGCAAACCCAATGTAACGTTGATCTCAGCAACACCAGCGTAGTGGAAAGTACGCATGGTCATCTGAGTACCCGGTTCACCAATGGACTGGGCAGATACCACACCCACGGCTTCACAAGGTTCAACACATGCATACTCATAATCCGCCATGACACGTTCGATGATCTCTTCCAGCTCTTTCTTGGTTACTCCGACCTTCATCACATCATCCTTGAGGGTCGCAAGCGTTGTCATTGGAAGTGGAAGACCACCTATCATTGAATCAATAGTAGCTTCACTGATGGACATTATGCCACCTCCTTTCCCGTAACAGCCCTGACAACACGGTGTATTGCCTCAGGCTTACTGTAATCACTCTTAGTGGAGTCAATACCATCTTCTCCATATTTGAACTGTACAATGACACCCCTGGTCTCGCGCACAGATCGGTCATACTGGACCTCAAGGTCCTGAAGTGCATTCACAAGACGCCTCTGCAGGTAACCTGACTGGGAAGTACGTACCGCAGTATCCACAAGACCTTCACGACCTCCAATTGCGTGGAAGAAGTACTCGGTCGGATTCAGGCCGCTCTTGTAACTTGCTTTGACAAAACCGTGTGCATCTGCAGCAAGGTCACCCTTATAGAAGTGAGGTAATGTCCTTCCGGCATATCCTCTTCTTATACGCTCACCACGAACAGCCTGCTGTCCGACACAAGCAGCCATCTGAGTCAGGTTCAAGATCGAACCACGAGCACCAGACCTTGCCATGATAACCGCAGAGTTCTCCAGACCAAGCTGGTTATCCGCGATCCTACCAGTATCATCTCTTGCCTTACCCAGGGTCTGCATGATCCTCATTTCAATGGTTTCTGCAAGAGTCCTACCTGGTAATGGTTCAAGTTCTTTGGCCTCATATGCACTGATAAGTTTAGAGACCTCTTCCTCGGCATCCTTGAGTCTTGCTGCGATCTCGACCTTAGCATTTCGGGGAATATCCTCATCACTGATACCGAAGCTCAGTCCGGTATACATTACACCCCTGATCGCAAGCCTTGTGAAATCATCTACGAACTTAGCACCAGCTGTAGCACCGAATTCCTTGACCACCTTATCAAGGACAAGGCCTTTGAAAGCACCAATGGACTGTTCATCGATGGTACCCTGAAGCAGTTCACCATCTTCGATAACAACATAAGCATCATATTCACAGTCTGCCTTTTTACAGACATCACACTTGAAACATACCTGTGCAGGGAACTCCACGTAAAGACCCTTAGGAAGGATCTGACTGAAGATCTGTTTACCGTTCCAGTAAGGGGCACCATCTTCAAGATGTCCTGCAGGTTCTGGTAGCTCACGTAACTCAGACTTGCGGAGAAGTTCCAGAGCATCATTCTTACTGATGAAATTCTCATTCCTTGTCAAAAGGAACAGACCTGAAATGTGGTCGTGAATACCACCGATGATAGGACCACCGAAACGTGGAGAAAGAATATTCTCCTGCACCTGCATGAGGATGCTTGCCTCTGCACGGGACTCCTCTGTCTGGAGTACGTGCATGTTCATCTCATCACCATCAAAATCAGCATTGTATGGAGGACATACTGCCGGATTGAGCTTAAAGGTCTTGCCAGGAAGTACCTTTATGCGGTGTGCCATGATACTCATCTTGTGAAGTGAAGGCTGCCTGTTGAACAGGACTATATCTCCATCCTGCATTTGCCTTTCAACGATCCATCCTGGCTCAAGTTTCTCCAGAAGTTCCTCAGTGTTAAGATCAGTCACCTTTATACGGCGACCATCCTCACGGATGACATAGTTCGCACCCGGATGGACCTTCTTCCCACGACGGACATATTCCTTCATGAGCTCGAGGTTCCTTGAGATGACCCTTACCGGGATCGTCATATGTTTTGCAATTTCAAAAGGTACGCCTACCTCATTTATACTAAGGTTAGGGTCCGGGGAAACTACCGTACGTGCAGAGAAATTAACACGCTTACCAGACAGACTTCCCCTGAAACGTCCTTCTTTACCCTTAAGACGCTGGGTCAGTGTCTTCAGCGGCCTTCCTGACCTGTGCCTTGCAGGTGGTACACCTGAAACTTCATTGTCGAAATAAGTTGTAACGTGATATTGCAACAGCTCCCACAGATCCTCGATGATAAGCTGTGGAGCACCTGCATCCCTGTTCTCCTGGAAACGCTGGTTGATACGAATAATATCTACGAGCTTATGTGTCAGGTCATCTTCACTTCGCTGACCGGACTCAAGTGTAATGGAAGGTCTCACCGTGACCGGTGGAACCGGAAGTACGGTCAGGATCATCCATTCAGGACGAGCAGTATCAGGGTTCATCCCCATGACACGAATATCATCATCTGAGATGTTCTCGAACCTGTCACGGATCTCAGTAGGGGTCAGTTTGTGACCATCCTCAATATACTCGCTTGGCTTCTCGAACTTGATATCAAGTTGTGCTTCACCACAATATGGACAGACCTTTGGCTTTCTTGCCTCTTTGAAAACATCATTGATGACATCATCAGGAAGATGACCCATATCCTTATACTTGGAAAGCTGTTCGAGGTACTCCCTCTTTTTACTTTCATCAAGCATCAGAGCACTGCATTTGCAACAAACTGAACGTAAGATCTTACGAATGGTCTTGTTAAAGCCTACATGTATCACAGGAGCCACAAGTTCAATGTGACCGAAGTGACCGGGGCATTCTCCGGCGCGGCTTCCACAACTTTTACATTTCAGACCGGGGTCAATAACACCAAGACGCAAGTCCATAAGTCCCATATCAATAGGGTACCCGTCATCGTCATAAGTGTCCGCAGTTATGATCGATGTGACACTCATCTTCCTAACTTCACGAGGAGAGATCAGACCGAATTTGATCGCACCGATCCTTTTTGGTATTGAAGGTATCATATTATCCATCTGTATCACCATCACACTGCATCATCAAGTCTAAGTCTTGGAGCAACTCCCAGAGATTTGATCTCATCAAGGAGCAACTTGAAAGCATAGCTCATTTCTACCGGGTGAATATCTGTTTCTGCACCACAGTTCGAACAGTACCTTATGTTACGTGTTCTGTCAAAGGTAGCAACCATTCCACAGTGACCGCATACAAGCTCGACAACCTTGTCAGATTCATCAAGCAACCTTTCCTTCAGGGTCATTGCAGCACCGTGTCCGATCAGTACATCTCTTTCCATTTCACCAAACCTCAGACCACCCTCACGAGCACGTCCTTCTGTTGGCTGGCGGGTCAATACCTGTACAGGACCTCTGGACCTGGCATGTATCTTTGATGCGACCATGTGATGCAGTTTCTGGTAAAGGATCACACCTACGAAAACATCTGCCTGGATCTTCTTTCCGGTTACACCATCAGAGAATACTTCCTTTCCTGTGTGTGAGAAACCGTGTTTCTTCAGACCATCGCGGATGTCATCCTCGGTCTCACCTGAGAAAGCAGTTGCGTTAATGCGATGACCTTCGATACAACCTACCTTGCCTCCGATCATTTCAAGAACGTGAGCGACAGTCATACGTGAAGGGATCGCGTGTGGATTAATAACAAGATCAGGAACCATACCACCTTCAGTGAATGGCATATCCTGATATGGAACTATCAGACCGATAACTCCTTTCTGACCGTGTCTTGATGCGAATTTATCACCGATCTCAGGAATCCTCTGATCCCTTATCTTAACCTTTGTAAGACGGGTTCCATTAATGGACTCAGTAAGAATAACGGTGTCCACGATACCTTTCTCGTTGGAACGCATGGTAATTGCACTTTCCCTGCGCTGCTCAACAGTTATACCGAAATCAGACTGCTCCTCAAGGAACCTTGGAGGACTTGTCTTTCCGATAAGCACAGCATTTGGACCTACAATGGTCTCAGGGTTTACGAGACCGTCAATATCAAGGTTTGCATATGCGTCTGCACTACGAGCGCCTCTGAACTCAGAGTCGGGTATCTCGAACTTGTCTTCCTGACCACCAGGATAGCGGCGTTCTTCTCCCTCGAATGTTCTCAGGAAGTGGCTTCTTCCAAGACCTCTCTGAATAGAACCTTTGTTAAAGACAAGTGCATCCTCAATATTGTGACCTTCGTAGGACATAACGGCAACTACGAAGTTCTGTCCTGCAGGACGGTCATCAAAGTGAATTGAATCACATGTGTGAGTGCGTGTAAGTGCTTTTTGAGGGTAGTGGAGAACGTGTGCGCGTGTGTCCGGCCTAAGTTTGATGTTAGAAGTGGAAACTCCGATACACTGCTTGATCATCGCTGCACCCATTGTGTTCCTTGGAGAAGCATTGTGTTCCGGATATGGGACCATACCGGTACAAATACCAAGGATCAGTGAAGGGTCGATCTCAAGATGGGTGTGATTTGGAGTAAGGTCTTCTTCGTAAAGACCAATGAAAGCATTCTCTTCTTCTTCAGCATCCAGATACTCAACACACCCCTGACTTACAAGATCAAGGAATGATATTTCACCAGCATTCAGTTTCTCTACATGTTCACCTGTGACCAGAGGAACACCATCTTCTACGACAATGACCGGCCTTCTGGCACGACCCATGTCTGAACTGATGATAACTTCATGAATGTCCTCGTAAAGAGTTACATTCAGCTGACTGGATAGCATGCCATTGCGACGCTGCTCCCTGATGTCTGCAACCAGTTCTACCGGGTTGTTATGTGTTCCGATAAGTTCCCCGTCAAGGAAGACCTTTGCTTCAGTCATTGAACAACCTCCTCTGGTTTATCATCGCCGATAGGATCAGCGTTCTCATCCATAATATCATGATATTCAACCTCTGGTTTTACAGTCTCTACAGGTGCTATATCAAGCTCTTCTGCATAGATCGCATCACCTGAGAAATCAAGCACTTTCTCAGGAACATATAGTTCAACAGGAACAACTCCAACCCCATAAAGGATGTTCTTGATAGCATCAATCTCTTCAGCGCCTGTGGAGAGTTCGACCATCTGGGCAAAGTTCTTCACAAGACCACAGTTTGGACCTTCAGGAGTCTCTGACGGACAAAGACGACCCCACTGTGTTGGGTGCAGATCACGGGCCTCGAAGTGAGGCTGTGCTCTTGACAATGGTGAGATCACACGTCTTAAGTGAGACAGAGTGGAAATGTAGTCTGTACGGTCAAGCAACTGTGAAACACCACTTCTTCCGCCTACCCAGTTACCTGTGGCAAGAGGATGCTGCAGACGGTCAGTAAGTACATCTGCACGAACAAGAGTTGCTACGTTCAGTTCCCTGTTCCTCATATTCGCCCTCTCGAGCTGGTATTTAACATCGCGTGCAAGACGGTTGAATGCTACCCTGAACAGATCTTCCATCAGGTCACCTGTAAGTTTCAACCTCTTGTTAGAATAGTGATCCTTATCATCGCCAGCTCGCCTTCCAAGTGCAAGTTCGAAGCATGATTCCGCCATCCTTCCAAGGAAGTGGGCTTTTGCGATCCGGTCTGCAGGATCGTTACCCAGATGTGGGAGCAGATAACGGTCAATTACGTAATTTGCACGCTTCATCTGGTATTCCCTTGCCTGGCCTGAAGCAACACGGCCACCGATCTTCTCGATAGCATCCTCGATGGTGTCCACTTCAGCTTCCTCAAGGTTCTCGAACATGAACTTCATGATCTCCTGGTCGGTAGAAACCACCTTTACAACATCCTCATCGGTCTCAATTCCAAGAGCACGTATCAATGTGATGAAGTTTATACGACCGGATATGGATGGGAAAGAAACTTCCAACAGGGATTTACGCCCTCTTTCCACAACTACCAGAGCCCTGTAGCCCCTCCTCTGAGAGAATACTTTTGCAACCTCGATAGTATCACCATAACGCTCACCGAACTCGGCAAGTATCTTATTAGGTGCAAGGTCCTCGAGGGTCATTACAACACGCTCGGTACCATTTACTATGAAATATCCTCCGGGATCGAGCGGATCTTCACCATGTTGGATCATTTCAGCGTCATTTATGCCAACAAGATTACAGATATCCGATTTGATCATTACAGGAAGCTGACCGATCTTGGCTTCCCTTGGTTCCTGCTCCTCACCATTCTGTACAACAGACATCTCCAGGAAAAGGGGAGCTGAGTAAGAAAGATTACGTAACCTTCCTTCATTTGGATACAATTTCTCAATTGCACCGTCAGCTTCCTTAACTACCGGATTTTCCACCCTTATCTTACCAAGCTTTACATAGATATCTTCAAGATCTGTCTCGATTATACCTTGCTCATCAATGATCTTCTGGAGACCAGATTTGGTGAACTTGTTGTAAGAGTCAATGTGATGCTGCACAATCTTGTCCTTTGTGAAATAGGCCTCTGATAGTATGCTTGTATCTAATGCGATGATAGCACCCTCTTTTTAGTTAATTGGATATTTAAGAGTAATAAAGCGATTATGATCAGTAGTAGCGTTCAATGGAATGAACACAGTATTGACTAGACCGGCCGTAATATAGGAAATGTGTATTATACTGCGGCCAAAAAAAGTACGTGAAAAATAAACGAAATGTCTCAAATTTGAAAACCTCGTGTTCACTCTATTACATATCTGTAATACAGTGCTTCACCTGCAGTCTGACTTTTGCGAGTGATCTTAACAACATCACCAGGCATCGCATCGATCTCCTGTGCAATAGGATCTGTTACTTTTAATTTCGGCAACTGCTCCCTCTCTACATTAAAGTGCTTCAGGACAGTCCTTAATTCATCCTCGTCCATTATCTCATGATTGGGGATCAATTCGTGGTCAAGCAGGCTGAACTTACTCAAATTTATTCCTCCTTAAAAATATGCAAGCAATTATTCCAGGATTGCTGGCGGGCTCGTAGGGATTTGAACCCTAGGCCGTCTGGTTAAAAGCCAGACGCTCTGCCTGACTAAGCTACGAGCCCATGACGATACATTGTACGAGTGCCACATATTACAAGCCTCGTACGACGGGACAACAAGGGAATAATAGTATTTAAGTGTTTCTATGAACTCGCCTTTGTACTTTGTAATTTCCCCATAAACAATGAAGACATATAAAAAATATATTATTACTTCAGTGATCAGACATGCAACTATTCAATACATATATATAATATAATTTACGACTTTTACAAAGTTGCAGGCCTGAATTCAGAAGGAAAATATTCCCGCATCTTTTTTTATAATTAGTAACTCCTCTAAAGGACGAATCGCAAGTTTCTTTATTCCAATCGCTATTCCCAAGAATTTAAGGACATATGAACTAAATGACCAAAATTCAAAGACAAAGGGAAAACGCGGTCATAAAAAATAATGCAGGACAATTATGTCCCGCACTCCCAACCTTCCATGTATTCGGTCTGATGGGGTTCAAGTTCATCGATATCTATTCCGAGTGACTTTAGCTTCAACTCGGCAACATAAATGTCAAGATCACGAGGAACCGGATGTACGCCAGCCTCCAGCTTGTTGTCAGCAATGTACTTAACACACTGTGCCTGGTTTGCAAAGCTCATGTCCATAACCTCTGCAGGGTGACCGTCGCCTGCTGCAAGGTTCACAAGCCTTCCATCAGCAAGTACGTTGATCTTCCTGCCGGCAACATTATACTCCTTGATGTTCTTCCTGACGATATTGATAGAATCTGCCATTGCAGTGAGTTCTTCAAGGTTGATCTCCACATTGAAGTGACCGGAGTTTGCAAGAATTGCACCATCTTTCATAACTTCAAAGTGCTTCCTTGTAAGGACATCCACGTTACCAGTAGTTGTCACAAAGATATCACCATACTTTGCAGCTTCTGCCATTGACATTACACGGTGGCCATCCATACGTGCTTCGAGTGCCCGTATAGGGTCGATCTCGGTCACAACGACATCAGCACCAAGTCCGGATGCACGAAGTGCTGCACCCTTTCCACACCAGCCATACCCACCAATTACAACGGTCTTTCCTGCAACAAGAAGATTAGTGGTCCTCATGATACCATCCCAGGAGGACTGACCGGTACCATAGCGGTTATCGAAAAGGAACTTGGTCATTGCATCGTTGACAGCAATTACCGGCATCTTCAGGGCACCGTCCTTTTCCATTGCCTTAAGCCTGTGGATACCAGTAGTGGTTTCCTCACAGCCACCAAGGATATCAGGAAGCATGTCCTGACGCTCGGTGTGAAGCTTGAAAATAAGATCTGCACCATCATCAATAGTGATGTCAGGTTTCATATCAAGCACTTTGTCAATGGCTTCATAATATTCATCGCCACAACAATCGTATTTAGCATAACAATCAATGTTTTCCCTGGTATTGAGGGCAGCTGAGACATCATCCTGTGTGCTCAGTGGGTTACAGCCGGTAATAGCTACCTCTGCACCACCTATTGCAAGGGTCTCAACAAGAGCAGCGGTCTTTGCCTCGACATGAAGCGCCATTGCGATCTTATGCCCTTTAAGAGGCTGCTCGCGCTCAAAGTTCTCCCTGATGATAGATAGCACAGGCATGTGATTACGCACCCAGCCGATCTTCATATCACCGGATTCTATCAGTTCTTTTTCACTCATATTCGAATCTCCAATTTAAAGCGTAAAATGTAATTTAATAGGATCAATACAATGGAACGAATTATCACATTATTTCTTCGCATCCACGCGGGACATCAGTTTCTCTGCTGCATCCCGACCCTCATCGATAACCTTCTGCTCATCCATGCAAAGGACCCTGTAATCATCCATAAGCACTTTACCATTTACAATAGTAGTTCTCACATCACTGCTACCAGCCGAGTACACTAGGTGAGAAGGAACATCATATAATGGATTCAAATGTGCTTTGTTCATGTCAACAATAATAACATCTGCATTATAACCTTTCCTTATCATTCCGCTGTTAATGCCCAGTGCCTTTGCGCCGTTGACCGTAGCCATCTCAAGCACCTGCCTTGCAGGAAGTGCCATCGGATCCATAGTATCAACTTTCTGGAGCAACGCTGCAGTCTTCATCTCCTCGAACATGCCAAGATTATTGTTGGAGGCACAACCATCGGTACCAAGACAGACGTTCGCTCCGCGATCGAGCAACTTCGTAATAGGAGCAATACCTGATGCCAGCTTCATGTTGCTTACAGGATTATGTGAAATATTAACATTATTGTTGCGCAGAATATCCATATCACCATCAGAAAGCCACACACAATGTGCTGCAAGAACATCGGGACCAAAGAAATCAATGCTGTCCAGCATGTTCACAGAGCACATACCATACTGTTCTTTCATCTGGTTCAGTTCCGCTTCAGTTTCAAGAACATGGATGTGGATCTTTGCATTGTCCTCAGTTGCCTGCTCCCTTACCTTCATAAGGAATTCCTTTGAACATGTATTCGGAGCATGTGGACCATACATGGCAGATATCCTGCCACCTGCCCTACCATTCCACTCATTAACGAATGATCTGCCTTTCTTCAGTTCGGTTTTGCCTTTCTCCTCATCCCATAGCTCGATCATACCATAGGACAGGGCAGCACGAAGGCCTGAACTTTCAACTACTTTCCCAACTTCTTCCATGAAGAAGTACATATCTGCAAACGCGATGGTTCCACTTTTTACCATTTCAAGACATGCAAGACGAGTGCCTGCATAAACATCAGAAGCTGTCAGTTCAGCTTCTGCCGGCCATATATGGTTCTCCAGCCAGTCAGAAAGAGCGAGATCATCAGCATATCCCCTGAAAAGTGTCATTCCTGCATGGGTGTGAGTGTTCACAAAACCAGGCATCACAACGCTGCCTTGTGCATCTATTACAGTTTCAGCAGTCTCTTCTGTCTTTTCGCATACATCCGTGATCCTGCCATCTTCTATAACAACAACACCATTTTTGATGTTCTCCAACGACGGATCCATCGTCAGAATATAACCGTTCTTTATTATGATATCAGCCATTATGACACCTGTACATGTTATCGGAAGATGTCTCATCCTCCAATGCATCAAGATATTGATGCATTATCTTAAGCCTATCCTCTGCGATCTCTCTTGCAGCGGCAGTATTTAATCTGTTTATTATTTTAAAAGGTTTCATTTCCATATACTCGGCAAAGCCATCCAGAGGATCTTCAGCATAGGCATTCCTTGAAGAAGCTTTCTCTACCCCGCTGGCATGCTTCAAACATCGCAATGCACCCATGGACATAACTGCCCTGAATATCCCAATAGCACCAAGAGCATCAATACGATCTGCATCCTGCAATATCTGACCTTCAAGAGATTCCGCTTTATGTCCGCGGCTGAACCTATGGGTCCTTATACAGGAAACTACGTGATCGACCGTAGGAGTATCAACACCTTCGCTTAAAAGGAACTCACGGGCGATCTCTGAACTGTATTCAGCATGATCACCGCCTTCCCGATGCTCCCTGACAACACCCACATCATGAAGCAAAGCTGCAAGTCTGATGACCTGAAGGTCACCGCCTTCTTTTGCCAGTATCTCCATACAAGTGGATTCCACACGCTCGATGTGTGACATCTCATGAGAACTCGGCTCATCGGCAAGCACGCCTGCAACAAATTCCCGGGTCCTGTCGATCAGATCCATGAGATACCTCACGTATCTGAAAGTTCTTCAAGTTTTCTTATCATCTGCTGCACAGCATCGGAAAGTGTACGGGAATTGTCATAGTCACCGACCATTTTGCGTAGTTCAGCCTCATCAAGCTCTTTCAGCTCAGAGAAAAGATCGATCATGTTATCCACAGCACGAACCACATTATCAACAATAGTAACATTCGCAGTACGAGATGTTCTTGATAGTGGATTCAAGTCGATAGTTATCACACTTTTACCCATATCCACAAGTGCCTGACATCGATCACCATCTTCAAGCGGGACAAGTACAACATCTGCATTGTAGATGCCTTCACTGTCCACGATCGCCCTGCTGTGCGGCAATTCAAGACGTGCATCTGCCTTGCTCCCCATAACTTCCGATGCACCGTGCCCTTTAAGGTGGTTGATTATCCGGTTGACACGTTCTTCGCTCCTGTGGAACAGGTTCACCTCAAGGGGTGCACCTGTAACTTCAGAGAGCTTTACAAGAGAATCAGGAACAAGTGCAGCAGCATTGCCATTCACCGATAGCACCGGTCGCTCCGCAAGGAGCAACATGGCAACACTGACCTTCTCTGCCAAAAGAGCAGAGGCAGTGGTCTGCTCACCGGTCAGGTAATCGAAGCATTCGCCCCGACCCTGTGCGACCAGCCCCTGCTGACTTGTTATTCCCAGTTCGACACCTTCGACGATCTTCTCCCTTGTTATGAGGGAAGCGTATCTTGGATGATCTTTCGGGATCTCGCTCATATTACATACCGCACTGATCAAGCAGTAGCATCCAGGATAATTCCCTGATCAGCAGGAACTATCAAGGTCTGAACTTCCTGTCCCTCAAGCATCTGGATATACTTGTAGTTGATAAGTTTCGGATTCTTTGCAAGTTCCGCATTTATCAGACGCAAAGCCTCTGCCTCTCCGGTCGCCCTGACAATGGTCGCATTAGCAGCACCATTCGCCTCAATGATCTTCCTTTCAGCTTCAAGTTGTTCCTTTTCCTTCACAAAGACCATCCTCTGAGCTTCCTGATCTGCCTGAAGCTTGGACTCAATAGCATCAGCCACCTTTTCAGGCAACCTGACGTTCCTTAGAAGAACCTCTTCAACAATTATACCATCCTCAAGAAGAGCAGCTTCCATCTCATCAACCATCTCGGTTGCGACCAGTTCTCTTTGTTCACCATAGACCTCCATGGCAGTATTTCTGGAAACAACTTCCCTGATAACGGACTTTATCGTAGGCCTTATGATCTTTTCTGCATAGCCAGTACCAAGCTTTGTATGGACCTCACTCGCATCCTCTGAAACAAGCCTGTACCTTACACTGATATCAAGACCAAGGGTCAATCCTTCATTCGTTAGTGCATTGATCTGATCATCACCCGTAACTTCACCTTCAGAAGATCTTGCACTCATAGTGTAGACTTCACTCCTGACAGAATATTTGGTAACACTTACCCACGGAGGGACAATATGCAGACCTTCACCAAGCTCATCATCCTGAACACCACCGAACTGGCTGAACTTCACACCAACTTCACCAGCACCTATAGATACGAAGATCGATCCGAACAATACGGAAAAGATGATCAGTATCGTTAGAAGAATAGCCGCTCCACGGAGAACAATTCCTGCCATTGGCGGAATCTTTATTTCAGGTATAGGGGATTCCTTACCTTCTTTGGGATCTTTGATATCCCATTCATCTTCCATTACCATAGTATTTTACTCCTGATTTGTATATAGTGATCCAACTGAATTAAAGAATACATCCTTTTTATTAATACACTTTTCGTACCATTGCGAACAAATTATATGATGAACTTCAAAAATATCCAGGATGGTGATAAGACGAAGTTACCTTATAAGTAGTAACCTCTGCAAAAGTCGAAAGTACTTCTAACACATCCTCTTTTGCATCTTCAACCGAGCAGACAAAAACGGTATCTCCCAACATTGCCTGAGAAGCCATACCACCTGCTGCACCTACTGCTTCGATAGCATCCATTGCACGATCGCTCGCAAGACCACATTTTACAGTGAACTGTTTTGAGACCTCCATGAAATTCGTAACTGTAGGAAGTGACAGCAAAGAACGCAATGCAGACCTGCCTGCAGAATTGATCTCACTCATAAGTCCATCATCATTTAGCACCGAACCAGTTGAAAGTTCACCAAGTACGATACAATGAACCTCAAAGGATGGTGAAGGGACACGATCAAGAACACCATAAGGAGGGCAACCCGGTGCTTTTCTAATAGGAACCCCCCCGAAATACTGACCTTCAACGTCCCCCATGCCACTACCATTGCTCACCTCAGCAATATGGACAGCTTCAACAAGCTGATTGGAGGTAAGGCCCAGCGAGAAGGCATCATTGAGTGCATAAGCAGTACTAAGAGCACCTGCGGCAGATGCACCGAATCCGCAACCTATGGGAATCGACGAGGTGCATTCCACATGAACAGGAAAGTCCACAAGTTGTCCTATCAACGAAAGTGTAGTATCTGCTTTAACAGAGACTCCATCGAGAAATATCTCCGTTTTTTCCTCCCCAGGAGTGACAATGGCATCAATGCCCCCATCAAGGACAATACCACACCCGGTTGATCCTTTCCTGCGTGGATCGGGATCATCATGTATCTCAAAAAAACCTGTAATATGACCAGGAGCAAAGGCCCTGCCAACAGAATTTTCAATTGACATCGGACTCTCTTTTCCCAAACATATCTTCCACATTATCTGCCAGTGTTTCAGCTATCAGCCGCTTATTTCCACTGACATGAGTGATCCCATCATCCCCTGCAGATATTATATGAACGTCATTTTCCACGGTTCCCATCCCGGTGATGCTCACCTCGTTTGCGACCACCATGTCAAGTTCAGCAGCTATTAAAGATTCCTTTGCGCGTGTTATCAGCTCATCCTCTGTAATGCCGGCCTCTGCCTTGAATCCAACAATGGAAATATCGGGATAAGCATCACGTACTTCTCTTATGAGCTTACGGGTACTCCTGAATTTCAGGTTCAGCTCACCACCTGATCTTATCTTATTGTCCTGAGCATCAAGAGTGTAGTCTGAGATCGCTGCTGCACTTATCAACATATCATAGCCATGTTCAAGTTCCCTGAGAGTTGCATCGATCATCTCCCCTGCGCTTTCGACCAGGATCTCATTCACACCTTCAGAGTCGAACCTGCCATTGTGGACCACAGTAACCTCCGCTCCCCTGCGGTAGAATTCCAGAGCTATCTCCCTGCCGGTACGGCCTGATGCACGATTGGTGATAATCCTGATAGGATCAATGGCCTCTGCAGTTGCACCACTTGTTATGATCACTTTTTTTCCTGCAAGTGTACTGCTGCCAAGAGAACGTTCTACTGCAAGTGTGATCTGGTCATTGGATGCTATCTTTGCAATTCCTTCATTAAGATGAGGACCTACAAAGGTTATGTCCCAATCCTGAAGCTTGTTTATATTTTCCATCACAGCCGGATGTTCATACATCGAATTGTGCATAGCAGGAACAACGATCACAGGCGTACCGGAGCCCATGGCCGTGGTTGCAAACGTCGTAACAGGAGTATCATCTATCCCATATGCCATCTTGCCGATGGTATTAGCAGTTGCAGGTGCGACCAGGAGAAGATCTGCACATCCTTCTGAGCCGAAGAACTTCACATGCTCAACTTCACCGGTGATCTCAGTGATGACATCGTGACCAGTGGCGTAATGCAATGCATAAGGATGAAGGATATGTTGCGCCTCTTTGCTCATTACAGCATAAACCTCTGCACCGTTGCGTATAAGTTCACGTGCAAGTTCAACAACACGTACTGCAGCTATACTGCCGGTAACAGCAATAACGATGACCTTTCCGGAAAGGGAAGCACTGCTCTGCCCTTTTATCCATATAGTAGGATGACGTGACATTTTCATCAAATCCACTTTGTGTTCTAATGATAAGTAGCTTACTGAAAGTTTTTCGAAAAACGGCATTCTTTTTATCCATGCTTTTGAACACATAGGTTAAAAATACCCCAAACTAATGCAATGTACCTTTGGAGAATCCCATTTTCTTCCATTAGACGCCTTTAATGTGCCCCAGTTAAGAAAACATAAGGCACATTAACTGGCATTTTGCCTAAATATAAAAGCAGCGTCAAGCAGTCAATAATAAAAATAAAAGATGTAATCTGGAAGTTCACAGATCACGAAACGGAATAAACAATGAAAAAAAGATGGAGAACGTTATTTTAGTACGTCTTCCTTTGTTGGTCTTTGTTTCCACTCACCACAATAGAGCTCTTTAGTAGTGATGGGGAAATATACGTTACCAGTTCTAAAATGTTGTTCAGTGTCGGCAAGGGGAGGATATCTCCTACATTCCCCACGATCCCCACCTAATTCATTTTCGACTATCCAATAATAGCATGTTGAACATTTTACTTGACTATCCATCTAACGCACCCCATTAAACATATTCACTATAAATATCTTTAACCTTTCCTTTCATTCATTCATTCATTCATTCATTCACTGTAACACCGCGTAAAACGAGAGCTCTTTCCTATCAAACCAGGCAATGAGTTACAGTGATCACTTTAGCCGCTAAAGTATCCAGCCAATCGCATACACCCACATATTTCCTTAAATGTTTGGCAAATGTCAATAAGAATCTTAACAGTTGTGCATATACTAACAGAAGTATTAATAGCATCCTGAAACACTTAACTTGAGATTAATGGCTGGAACAAAGAAAGTCGCAGGAAACCTGAACACATTTTTTAATAAGTATTCAGGAAAAGAAAAGCTGGAGGATGAGATCGACAAGCTCCAGTCACACATACTTGAGCTGGAGATCGACAGGAAGAGGTTTGAGAAGAACGAGACCAATGCAAAACGTGCCCTTGCTGCAAAACAGGAAGCAGAGGAAAAACTCAAAGCTGCTAACGTTAAGATCGAAACACTCACACACCAGCTTGAAGAGAAGAAAGAGGAAGTTTCTGAGGAAATCTCATTTGCTCTTATCGAAGAGGTCACAACGCCACAGATGGAATCCTACATTGAACAGCTGGAATCCATAAGATCTGATCGCGATTCACTGCTAACTGCCTACATTACTGAAAAAGAGATGATTTTGAACGCAGGAGTCTCAAAGGATGGTATTAGGGAGATAGACCAGAATAGCCAGTACCTGATACAAAAGATCAAAAGTGACACAGGATATGCACTGTTCTATGACAGGATGCAGATGGTAAAGGAGGTTGTAGTTCCTGCACTCCCATTTGAAAGAAGTTATGTAGAAATGTCCGGTTCGTTTGGGACCGGGGCGCTAAAGAACACGCTCATAAAGGACATTAATGTATGTATCCTCGCTGCCCACGCCGGAGAATCACTTATCGGCATATCTTCCGATAAGACCGGATTTGACGAAGATATGATCATCAGGAGCAGTGTCAAAGCCAAACATACAAAGGGTGGATTTAGCCAGAGGCGCTTTGAAAGGCTCAGGGATGAAGATATAGATCATCATGTGGAAAAGGTCAGGAACGCACTGAAGAACATGCTTGAGCATGCTCCTGTTGATATTGATATGATAATAATATGTGGAGACACTGTGCTGGCAAATTATATCCTTGAAAATATTGATACGGATTTACCAGTAATGGAAAGGAACATTGATGCAAAGATCGAAAAGCATGATACTGATAGCATAATAAAAAGTATCTTCAGCTGCCGCCGATATAAACTGTAACAGGAGCGAACATGGTAGAACCGGAAGAGATCGAAGGCATGGCAGACGCACTTGGGGCCGTTACGCATGATGAAGTTGTAAAGACCGTACAGGAACTTGCCTATATCAGAGAAGAGGACATACCTGATGAGGAGGAGATCACTAAGCTGCTGGAAAAAGCAGTATCACACCACCTTCTTGAGATAATATCCCCTGAAGAGCTTAGAGAAGTTGATGAAAAGGATGGTAAAGATGTTCACTATTATATTGTTGGACCAAATGCATTCCCGAATTTTCCATTCGATCTGAGCGAGGTCATTGACATACTAAAACTGGACAGGCGTGAGATAGATCCACACAAACTTACACATCGATTCTCCAGAAGATTGAAGGCAAGGATCACAAAGCTCAGGCATAACATAGAGACATTTGCTAAAGGAGAAGACGATAATATTGATATCCCTGTGCTTGAACACAGATACAGCGACCTGTTAAATCTCTACTATGACTATGATTCGTGGCTTGAAGGAGAGATCACAGAGATGGAGACTGAGATACTGGATATTAGCAAACAGATCGATGCTCTGGGAGCAGCACAAGATATTTGATGTTTGTATGCGATGAGAGGTGAAGATAGATATGGCAAGGCATAGAAAAGATACTTATTACTGGCGTGCAAAAGATGAAGGATATCGTTCGAGGGCAGCCTATAAGCTTTTCCAGATCAACGAGAAATTCAAGGTAATAAAGGAAGGAGACACTATTGTGGATCTTGGAGCTGCACCTGGCGGATGGCTCGAGGTCGCAAAGAAACTCTCCGAAGGAAAGGTCGTCGGAGTGGACCTTCGCCGCATCAAAGAGATCGAAGGTGTGGACACAATAAAAGGAGATATTACCTCGGATGTGACCATCAGGAAGATCATCGAAATGGTCGGAGAGGATGGAGCCGATGTTGTCATTTGTGATGCTGCACCAAATCTATCAGGTAACTGGAGCCTTGACCATGCACGTTCCATAGACCTTACAACTTCCGCACTGGAATGCGCAAAGAAGATACTCAAACCCCAGGGACATTTTATTGTGAAGGTTTTCCAGGGAGATATGTTCAAGGATTACATGGACGAGGTTCGAAAAAACTTCACATTTACCAAGGCATACTCACCACATGCATCAAGGGATGAAAGCGCAGAGATCTATGTGATCGGTAAGAAGTTCCTAACTGCACCTTTGCATAAGAACGATGAATTCGATGTCGTTATCAAAGAAATGGGCGCTTCCGGAGATGGTATTGCCTATGTTGAGGATTTCGTGGTCTTTGTTAAAGAAGCAGAAAAAGGTAAATCTGTGAAGATACAGATCACAGATGTCAAACCAAACTTTGCTTTTGCAAAGGTCATTGAACGTTATGAAGAGGAAGGCCCAAAATAAAAAGGTTCAACTCTTTGAATCAATTAGATGAATTATTATTAAATATAACAGAAAACTTGTCCCTTCAGCGATCCTGAAGGGTTTCCACTTCTTCTACAAGACTATTGCCTGCAGCTACCTCATCTATGCTGTGCACAACAGCACCAAGATTTTCAATGGATTGCCTTATAACATTATAGTCGATCTGATCACCTTCAATAGTGATCTTGATGTTCTCTGTCTTCTGGTCAACCTCATACAAACCGATGTTCACACCAGTAACCCCATCAATAACACTCAAATTTTCTGCCAGTTCAATGGTAGAGGGATGGTGAGGTTTCAACACATCCAGAACCAATCTTCTTATTCCTGTCAATTTGTTCATCCTTCCCAAGATTTCCGATAACAACGGAGATTATAGAAGTATAGATAGAATATTCAGATAATAGGACATTAGCTTTTCCCAGAAACCCTTATATAGATACTGGCATTAAAGAATGTTCGTACACAAACGATTTATTATTGAAAAATTACCCAACATATATCCATCTAAAAGGTAAAAAAAATATTCGTCATTTCTATTAATAGTCAACGAGAAGCATGATTGTGTACTTTCCGAGCTCGTTTAATGATATGAAGATAAAATCATTGTTCTAACTTAGCAATTCGTAAAGTTGTAAAGTGGTAAGGCAGTAAATAATTACACATCCATAATGAGACGGAACCCTAATGTTTCGTCGCCGTCGCCCGAGCTGAAAAGGACGCGAAACGCTGACCGACATCCCTCAGCAGTGGTGTGGAAGCTACCCCCACGTGCAAAACTACGGTAGTTACTATTACCTTCCCATGCAGTACCATCAACAGGAGCGCCTTTATAACCTTCGAGATAACTGTCATAATAACTGTCCTGACACCATTCCCAGACGTTGCCATGCATGTCGTACAAACCCCAAGGATTGGGTTTCTTTGTACCAACAGGACGAGGTCCTGAATAATCCACATAAGCAGCCCAAGCATAATCACTCAGATCAGACTCACTGTCTCCGAAAGAATACGCTGTGGTTGTACCTGCCCTGCAGGCATACTCCCACTCGGCCTCTGAAGGCAGACGATACTTGTCCATACCTTCCTTTTCATTCAACTTCTTAACAAACTCCTGCACATCAAGCCATGAAATTGATTCCACGGGATTAGTTTTACCATCAAAATAAGAAGGATTATCCCCCATTATTTCAATCCATTGTTCCTGAGTGACCTCGTATTTGCCAAGGTAGTAGGCTTGCCCAATGGTTACCTCATGAACAGGAGTTTCACGATAAAGCCCATCATTCGAGCCCATCATGAACTCGCCTGCCGGAATAAGCGTGAACTCCATGCCGATAGTGTTGGTGTAAGTTTTTGGGATATTCGATGAACTTACAACAGCCTCAGATTTGTAATCATTTTCATCAATGGAATTCTCGGAAATATCACTAATTGAATCATCTTTTTTATCAGTAGGATTTTCTGGATTGACAATTGCTGGATTCTCATTCGACTGGACAGGTTCCTGAACGTAAATTGTGTCCGAATTATCATTACTTTCCGGCATGGTCAACCAGATTCCTCCAAGAAGCAAAACCAATAACATCGGTATTAACAATTTGTTCTGACCAGACTTTTGCTCTTTTTGAGATGAATCTCGACGCTTCACGAGAGGAGAAACAGGTTTTTGTGATTTAGAGACAGGTGTAGTTTGAGACGAAACGGGTGCTTGCTTTGCAGTTTGTTGCTTTTTCACCTCTTTCCTTTTCCTCTCAGCCTCTTCATTCTCATCCCTTAGTCTTTCCTCTGCCTTGAGCCTACGCTCCTCTTCTGCCTTTCTCTTTTTCTCAGCTTCTTCGGCAGCTTTCAGACGTGCAGTTTCCTCATTTACTGTGGCAATATTACTGCGCTGAATCAGAGAATCCTCGATGACCACATTGATGTCGCAGGTACCGTCCATGTCACACATATCCAGCAAATTGCTGCGCTGGATCAGAGAATCCTTGATGTGTACGTTTACAACCCTGCCTATGCCACTTGCCTTGTCTTCAACAATCTCTTTCAGGTCACGACCAACCTCAGCAAGCAGGCCTGCCAGTGCCTCGGAGTTACGAGTAGCTGCGAACAGTTCCATTGTACTGTGCTCGGCGAGAATGGATATTTTTATTACAATATCATCTTTAGTGACCTTGGTCCTTCCGTAGTACCATATCTCACATGCATTCCCGTCACGGGTGTGCAAGGTACTGATGTGCCTTACATCATGCCTTTCCACAACCTCACGAGCAAGGATAGAAAGCTTCTTGACATCAAAACCGTTCTGTACCTCATAAACACGGCTATCGCTGTTTGGCAGTTTCTCGATGAACTCCTTGAGCCTACCTATATTAATGTCCTGATCAGTCTTCATTATTGGGCAGGTAACGCTGATCTCCTTGGGTTCCATCCATAAGGAATTCATCCTGCCTTCATGGTCCGCATAGTTAATTTGACATCTTATATCAGCAGCTTTGGTGCAGGTAAGGGGCTCGAAAAGGATAGTGAATGTTTTTGACTTGCCACCATGAACAATTCCCAGATTAAATTTACCGTTTCTCACGGGACAGTTATCATGATCCGCAATATGCAACAGGTTCTCGTCAAAGATGAAATCAAGCGTGATCTCTGTGATAACGTAGGGACTCTCATTGCTAACCGACATCTTGAAACGGATGTACCCCTGATAAAATTCAGATTCCCTTGCAATGTTGATGTAAGAGTCCAAGAAAGACACCTATAATGTACAAGTTCAAAAGTGTTTGATGCTATATCATATTTTTGTTTTGAGGGAGCTGGCAAATATTTAGGATTAGAACTCGACTCCACGCATTTCCAGTCAAAGAAAAAAAAGAAGATTTTGTTGCTTTTAGTAATCCTCTGGCAACATAATTGTGTACCTTCCAAGCTCGTTTAATGATAGGAATATCTGCTGTTTCTCACCACTGGCCAACTCGATATTACCTGAATAAAACGATTCGGGCTTATCTTTGAAGCCATTAGATGCATTCCGTACAATATCATTAGCTTGATTCAATAGGTCTAACAGGTTAGGGATATTGATATCATCAGTCATGTAGCCATGCGCCATCAGGTTAGTTGTTATGTACCTAAAGATGCCCTTCTCCCATTCAGGATTGATCTTAGTGATATCAAATAGGATTCCATCCTCAACAGCTTGCTCTGATGTGTAGCTATAGACAACTTCACCAAAAATATCATCCATGCTATCACATCTTCTGCTGGATTGTCACAACAAATGTCGATCTATCGGGCGCGATAACAACTAAGCCATTATCATTTGACAAGATCCCGGCTTCCTCGAATGACAGGACCTCATAAGCTAATATTTCTCCGTCCTCATCTTCCTCTTCCCAAGTCTTTTCCCAAATTGCTTTTTCAAGAAATGTCCTAAAATCATCTTCGGCAGTCATAGTTTATCACCGAACAATTTTATTCGAGACATTCCTCATGTAAACTGTGAAAGATTCATTGCAATGAATGTGGGGGGTAGAGGGTTTAATGATATTGGTGGAGAGATTAGCTAAGAAGGTGGAAAAATACTATTGCATGGAAATATTTATCAATACAAAATAATAAAATGGGAACAGTTATGTACCATCAAGATGAACTTAGACAGTAAGAAAATATACATTCCTGTTAGCTAAAATGGCGATGATAAATAATGATTAAAAAACTAAAAATTGTAAATTTTAAATGTTTTAAAGGTGAATTTCAACTCGAATTAAATGAAGGACTGAATATATTAGTTGGAAACAATGAAGCCGGAAAATCTACAATTCTTGAAGCCATTCATTTAGCATTAACTGGAATCTTAAATGGAAGATATCTAAAAAATACACTTACTCAGTACTTATTTAACAATGAGATTGTAGATGCATATTTAGATAATTTAAGTAATGGAGGAGATGCCAATCCCCCTCATATACTAATTGAACTATATTTTGATAATGAGAGTATTCCAACATTTATGGGAAGTAGTAATAGCAATAAAGATATGAATGGGTGTGGACTCGCATTAAAAATAGAGTTTGATGAAGAATACAAGGAAGAATATGAAATCCTTGTTAAAAGTGATGGCATAAAAACACTTCCTATCGAATACTATTCTATTAAGTGGTCAACATTTGCTAGAAAAGACATAACGACTAGGAGTATACCTGTAAAATCAGCGTTAATTGATTCATCATCATGTGGTTCGCAAAATGGATCTGACATTTATTTATCACGAATTGTTCGACAATATTTAGATGCAGAAGAAATTGTGCAGATATCACAAGCTCATAGAAATATGAAAGAATACTTCATGGATGATCCTACTATACAAAAAATCAATGAAAAGATTAAAGATAACATCAACGTATCTGAAAAAAAAGTAGAATTATCTGTTGAACATTCATCTAAAAACTCTTGGGAAAATAGTTTGATGACACATTTGGATGATGTCCCATTTCACTATGTCGGCAAAGGTGAACAATGTATTATAAAAACAAAACTGGCACTCCTCAACAAAAAGACAAAAGAGGCCCCAGTTATTCTTTTAGAAGAACCTGAAAATCATCTTACACATACAAAACTAAATCAATTGATTAATGATATTAAGAATGATTGCCAAGAAAAGCAAATTATTATCTCTACACACAGTAGTTTTGTCGCCAATAAATTAGGTCTAGATCATCTTATTCTTTTAAACAACCGTAATCAAATTAAACTGAATGATCTAGAAGATTCTACAAAAGAGTTTTTTGAAAAAATATCCGGTTATGATACTCTAAGAATGATATTGTGTAAAAAAGCAATATTAGTTGAAGGAGATTCTGATGAATTAGTAGTTCAAAAAGCTTATATGAATAAATACGAGGGTAAATTACCCATAGAGGATGGCATAGATGTCATTTCTGTTGGGACTTCATTTTTACGTTTTCTACAAATTACAGAAAAAATTGATCAAAACGTTGCAGTTGTAACTGATAATGATGGAAATGTAGCAGCTCTTCAAAAAAAATATAAAAATTATATAGGTGACAACAAAAAAGAGAACATAATCATCTGCTATGATGAAAACGTTGATACCGGATCCCATGAAATTAGTGGCAAACCTTTCAATTATAATACACTAGAGCCTAAAATATTCAAATGTAATAGTTTAGCATTGATGAACACTATTTTTGACACTGATTATGAGACTGAGAATGAAATGCATACTTTCATGAAAAATAATAAGACAGATTGTGCTCTTGACATTTTTGAAACTAATGAAGAAATAGTTTTCCCAGACTACATATTGGAGGCAATAGAATAAATGACAAATAATAAACTAATTATTGCTGCAGCTGGTTCGGGGAAAACGACTGAGATAATTAAAGAAGCACTAAAGCAACATGATGGTAATATTCTTATAACCACATATACGCTAGCAAATGAAGAAGCCATTCGTCAAAAAATTTTTGAGATTGAAAAATGCATTCCAAAAAACATCACTGTTCAAACATGGTTTTCATTTTTAATTCAGGATGGTATTAAACCTTACCAAGATTGTTTATTTGAACATAAAGTAAACGGGATGTTATTAGTTAATGAGGCATCAGGATATTGGTTTACAAATAAAAGTGGTCAAAGAATCTGTTATCCTGAGTCAAAATTTAACAAACACTATTTTACCGATGATTATCGTGTCTACTCTGATAAAATAGCCAAACTTGTATTCAGATGTAATGAGCAAAGTGAAAATGCTGTAATAAATCGATTAAGTAAAATTTATTCTCATATATTTGTAGATGAAGTTCAAGATTTAGCAGGATACGATTTGGAGTTATTAAAATTATTTTTTAATAGCCCTATAAATATGACTTTGGTTGGAGATCCACGTCAAGTAACATACCTTACTCATAATGAACGGAAACATCAACAATACTCTTATGGTCGAATTAAAAATTTCATAATAGATAAATGCAAAAAAGAAAAATGTGAAATTGATGAAACATCATTAAATATTTCTCACAGAAACAATGAGCTTATCTGTAAATTTTCATCAAGACTTTATCCAGATTATGAAGAGTGTAAGTCCGACCAATGCACAAAAACAGGGCATGATGGTGTTTTTTTAGTCAGAGCGTCTGACCTTAATAAATATTTGGAAACTTATATGCCTACCCAACTTAGACATAGCAGCAAGGATGAAAGAGCAAACAATGAGTTACCAGTTATGAATTTTGGTGAATCAAAGGGTTCAGAATGTGATAGAGCAATCATTTACCCCACTGTGAATATGTTAAAGTGGGTATTTGATAATGACACCGATCTAGCAAACAAAACAAGAGCTCAATTTTATGTTGCATTAACAAGGCCAAGATATAGTGTGGGTATTGTCTGTGGCGATAGTATAAATGAGTCTATTGATGGTGCTCAGCTGTATACAACATCCCGTTCTCTATTTTCTTTTATTCAAAATGAATAAGGAGCTAGATGTCGATATACATTTACCTATATCTAAATGTTTAATTGCTTAAATAACAATCATCTTTTCAACAACTATTAACTTTTTCTATAAGGCAAAAAACTATTTATGTGTGCTTGAAGCATCATATCTCTTATGAGTTTGTCAACAGGCCATAAAGTAACCCTATTTGTTGCCATCCTTGGTGCAGCCGTTACTGTCGGAGTGGCATTATATACATTATCTCCTGAAATGATTCATGATGAAATTCAACCGCCTGAATACATACCAACTTACTCTTCAAGTGACTTTCATTTCAAAGTATCTAACGATGGTGGCAAACCAGGATCTTATTATTTAATGTTTAATTGCAAAGACGAGTCAATATCTTTTATGAAAAGATCAAATGAAGACTATGAGAATGAACTTGGATTCGGATATGCATTGCCAAAAGATGATACAGACTCATGGCATATATCTGTAAAAGCTAATAAATCATATACTCCAGAAAATACTAGTTTTACATTTACTTATGTCGATGCATGTGGAATAATTCATGATGTCGAAAGTTATACGTTCTATTATGATTTTGATGATGGATTTAATAGATATGTTTACAAAGAAATGAAATTTGACAGTAAGAGGACCATATCTTTTAACTGAATATAAGGTAAACAACATACCCATCCCATGATATCAATCAATAAGAGAACGATAAGCACAAGAGATGTACATGAGAAATAAAAAGTAAGAATAGTTATATGCACACATTCCTTTATTTGAATCAATGGATAACAAAATTAAGGCTGTAACAATTATAATATCATTTGTGATTCTCACAGTAATCGGGACAGTCTATAATGTGCCTACAGATAAGATCGGCTTAGTTCAAATAGTAGCTGATGATATTGATGAAGATACTTTTCCTGTCGAAGATGATAAGTGGGGAGATATGCAAAAAGAACATCTCAACATTTTAAAATTTGGAATAGGATTAATTGCTTTTGTTGCTTCCATCCTTGGAATATTTATAGCTATATCAGCAGTAAAATCCTTCTTTGATTGAAACAATCGAAATACACATCATGATATCAGTACTATGAAGATAGATTAAGCTCTTTTTTCTGTAACTTTTAATCTCTTTGTTATAACTTTGTGACTTGTAGTGAATTCAATAGTACAATTCATAGATTCAAAGTTTTCAAGATAGATATTTTTTGAAGTAAAGATTTTCATCTCAATTCTATCATTAGCTTCAACTCTTATTGGAATAAATGTGTAGGATAATGCAGAAAACTGAGATTTATTTTCTAATTCATTGAACATTTTAAGATCTGAAAAATTCTCATTATCTGAGAAAAGAACAATTTTTGAAACCGTTGTTGGCTGCCTTCCTGTATTTTTAATATCTGCTATAATAGAAACATATGTGTCTTCAACACTACCATAAGCTCTACTTTCTTCATTTGGATATATTGTAGAAAAAGAAAGAAGATTTAAATCGATATCTAATTTTATTTTATCTCTTCTGTATTCTATAATTTTTAGTGCTAAAAGAATAAAAGCTATGGAAGACCCAAAGAGGTTAAACAGATCACCTAATGCAATTGAAGTCAACATAAAAGCTCCCTCCCAGGTATCAAAATAATAGATATTTCTTATGTTCCTTATATCATGATATCAGGCAATCAAAGAACGATTAATGTGCGAGAACTATGAGAGGTTATCTGAAAGATCAACCCTCCCATTGAACATTCTATTTAGTTAAGTAAAATTAGTTCTGCTTATTTTATAAATTTCCAGAACAGTCCACCTACTAAGATATAAACAAAACTAAATCCAGTAATTGTATACCACGATTTCATTATTGCTAATACACATACAATAATCGCTATCGGTAAACTAATTGCTAAGAAATTTCTAAATTTAGACATCATGATTGTTCTCACCCCTTATCCGAATATATTAAAATAACAGATCACTTATTTTCATCTGTTAGCAAACAACAATCTGTAGGCAGTTCTTAGATATAATACTTACCTCACAAATTTTCAATCATAGAATGTTGAGTAACTAGAATTCTGAAATGTTAAATTCATAATGAAAGGCTACAACGAGTTAGAAGGTAGAGGTATACCAATGTATCATCAGAAAGAGAACGTTTAATGTGGTGGATATACATGGGAATCAGGATGGTACAGCAATGTCAGTCCACGCAAAATAAGAATAATACCTAATACTTAAAAAAGGAAATAGAATATCATATATACTCAACTATTTATGTTCATGTATTACCTTCGCAGGCTGCCCGTGTGATACCTGTATAAGAATCAATTTTTTGTAATGGCTTATCATTATTTAGCTTGCGAAGATTAAGTTCCCTTCCCATGTTGTATAAAGCACTTAATTTCAGACATGTCTCAATTCCAAGGATATTTAGCTGATAACTGTAAACTTTCCTATTTGAATCAGAAGCTTTCCTTTTTCTTCGATTAATATAACCAAAATCGCTGTAACTCTTTAACATAGGTGCTATACTCATTTTATCCATTTCTAACCTTTCTGCAAGCTCTGCATAGGTAACTCTCTTTGGATATATCGCATAGAGTTCACTAAAAATTAGAAATTTCAAATAATTGTACTTGTGATATTTGCCTGTCGCTACCATATTTAAAAATACTATTTGACAGGACATGATTATTTTGATTACGTTTTCTTCCTAAACGAATTAATCATATCATAAAGTTTTTAATGTTTTCTTTTAATGATTATTCTATGTCTTTAGAAAAAGAAGTTTTGAAGTTAATTGAAAATGGTGAAAATCCTGCTGTTGAGTTCAAACAAAAAGAGTTTATAAATAAAGGTCAGGATGTGGCTAGGACTCTCTCTTCTTTTGCAAATTATAATGGTGGTAAAGTACTATTAGGGGTTACTGATGATTGTAAAATCGAAGGCGTAACAATTGGAAATAAAGACATTGAGAGGATAATGGGGAGTTCTTCTAAAAATTGTCACCCTCCAATTGAACCAGAAGTCAAGATTGTGAACTTTGACGAGGGAGATGTCGCATATATCAATATACCAAAGGCTCGTCGTCCAATTAAAGCCAATGAAAAATGGTACATAAGACATGGAAATACTACTCGAACAATGGAATTGGATGAACTTCTAAATTATCCAGGTATTGAAATAACTTCAGTTCCAAATACAATTGACATTGAATCCATTCTAACCAGAGAAAACAATCAACATATAATCTATGAAGATAGTAGAGAAGTTCCATATATTGAATCTAAAACATTTGCAGATGTTGGCGATTGTATAATATATGCAAATACATTCAATCATTTTTACAGGAAAGCCTACTATTTAGATAAACTACTTCCCCGCATCACAATTAATGATCTAAGAAAAATTATTGAGAAATACTATTCTATTTTTCAAGTTAATCACAATCTCTCAGCTTTTGGAATTTGTCAAGAAGAATATAACTGGTTTGGACATGGCCCATTAAATTTCCTTGATGCCTTGGAAAAACAAGATCATAGATATGCTAAATTGAAAAAAAACAATAGGTATATTCATCATCGTGAATCAGCTTGTTTTGTTGATGAATTAGATAATGCCATATTTTATATCCATGCACAACCGAATAGCAAGAGAACTGCAGATGAAGAGATCACATTGGATTACTTGACTGTCGGATTTGTTTTTTCAAGTATACCCTATGATAATATTTATAGAGATTTTTTTGAAAGCATTGGATTTGTCCCAAATTTTATTGAAGAGGTTGATGAGGATTTGTCTTCTGTGGAACTGTTACAGTCTGATTTTAAAGGTGATGATTATGTTATCGATAATTTTGAAAGGAAAAACGAAAATTGGGTTTGTGGATTGATTGGAAAAAAGTCTGACAATCGACACATTCCTACCTTTTATACTGACAAAATACTTGTAAACTTAAATCAGTATCACCTAATTGAAGACAAATATAAGCATAAAATTTCAAGAATTACCTCTACAAAAGTACCAGTAGGTGGTTTTCAAGCTTTGATTGTGGATTATGAAGGAAGATGGTAAGGCGTTTAAAGTGATGATCATTTTTTATTTTTGGACAACATCTACTCAATTGTGAAGCTTTAATAATGCAATTTGCCCTTATTTTTAGTGGGATTAAGAAATACTAAATTTTACAGATGTTACACTAAATTTAAGACTTAGAATTCGATACATTGTTAGCAAAAACAGGCACATACGGCCCTTATCTTTAGTATTTCTAGAAATTTTACCAAGACTATGCACGGAATATCCGTACCCTCAAAATGAAAGCGTATGAGGGATTTTATTACCTGACCTATAAATTGGTATCAATTCATTGTGATCTCTTGTCACAGAGGGCTGTATGGGAAGGAGAATCGGAATATTCCATAAAATTGTGCCACTATAATCTAAATCTGAATTGACAAAAAAAATAATGAGGAGATTAATGGACATTCAGCGATCATGAGAATTGTGCAGCTTCAATCAGAAGATCCTGGATAAATTTATTTTAGTCATTAGTAATTACAAAATTTCCATAGATCTCATCACAATAGTGGCTCCCAATGAAATTATCAATAATGCACTTAAAGCATAGCCTGACCCTATGGTAGCAATGACCGATTGACTTAGATTGTATAATGACTCTCCTTCCTGAAGTGATGCAGATTTCACGATTGAGTTCATAACGATAATTCCTATTATAAGTATTGCAGCACATCTGATTATTACGGTTGTAACGCCTGCTGCATCGCCCTTCTCCCGTTTTTTCGCATATCTCTTAATTGCTGAAATATCCATATTCTTCCTCTCCAATTTGTATCAATTTTCGATAGCAAGCAACAACATGTTGTGCTACTTATTTTTTAATATTTCAATATCAATTATAAAGAGCTATGGAGAGTTTGTAAAATTGAATATTTGTAAATATTTAAGATTTATATCGATAGTCAAAAATGCCTCTAATAGACTTATTTTTATGTAGCAGATTCTGCACAGTAAGATACTTGGAAAGGACTGTATGATACAGTCTATAGCTTTTTTTGCTCCTCACTATTTTTACAGGAAACGAAGGTCAAGTATCGCCAGATGTGCCCACAGTGCCTCAATATCTCGATAAAATGAACGCGTGTAACGGGTTTTATTGAAAAAAAGGTATTGGTGTGAAGATAGAACCTCCACCAAATTAGTCAAACATAGCTCTTGCCTTATGTTCTGCTGCTGCATTGACAATTTCATCGGTATAAAGACTAAGATTACTAAGATTAGAGTCATCTTCTATAATGAGTTGACGTGTAATTTCTAAATCTAAATCCTTGCGTTTACCAAACTTTTCCTTTGCATTAATAATGTCCATTTTCAACATAATGTCATTGAATGACATCAATTTGCCAGTAGACTCATCAGTATAGTCACTGGCATATTCATGCTTAAACCACTCATTTGTATTTGCATACTTTTCGACTTTTTCACTTAATAGTTTGTATGCAAGAATCTCAGGATGTATTTTTTCTTTAATGCCTGCTTCGATCTGTGGTTTAAGTTCTTCATATACCATGCCCGCAAAAAGAATCGACATCATCCAGCTAATCCTCATATTTAGAAACATATCCTGGGTGCTGCGATATAAGTCCCGATGATATGATTCTTCGCTGATTGCTTCGCGGTCATATCTTGTTATTGTGTTCATTGAGATCACTCCAACATGGCTTTTGCCTTATGTTCAGCCTCAGCCTCAGCAATCTCAGCATTTAAACGCTCAATGACTTTCATTCTTTCGGAATTATCTGCGCTTCCTTTCAGTATTTTTATATCATATTCATGGAATCTTTTTGAACCTTCTATTGAGAGTTCCAATGAAGCATTATTGAAGCATTTCCTATTTTCCTCAGGGGTGGGTGGTTCAAACATCGTGTATATTGGATTCTGCGTTTCGCGATACTCAACATACTTCTCGCGGAAGAACTTATATGCAAAAACATACGGATTAATTCTTTCTTTAATAGCTGAATCTAGATGTGGTTCAATAGAGTCATAAAGTACTTTCAAAAGAAGATCTCGTATAGCATCTATGGGTGTTATCAGAATTGTGAAGGTTGCTAAAGAAAAATAGACCTCACTTTTATACTCCGATTCTTCAATCATAAACTGACTGAGATGCTCATGTTCAATTTTATCAACTACTATCTTGTCATACTTTGTTCTTATTGTATTCATACTGCCTTACTCCTTATTAGTGGAAACGCATGGCAGTATGAATCATCAACTTACAAAATGAAAGTAAGAGCCGGAGTACTTGTTACTATTTCCAAACTCATGTATGCATGTCAGACATTTATAATTTTTGTCTAAAGGTATATATAGTATTCAAGCTTCGAGCCGTACACAGTAAATTTATTCCAATGATACAATCAGAAATTAAGAACAAGGGCTCCAGAATCTCATGTGCTTATCGAACGGAAGTTGGTCGACATATGAGGGTGGGTGTAATTTACAAATCGAAAAATTGTATGTAAGTCATCAGTTTTTCATATTAAGTTATTATATTTTAAACAATTATGTAATCTTTTTATAGAATCAACATAAATGGTAAAATATTGATCGGGGTTGCTTAATGTCTGAAAACAATTCGAATGATGAGTCAAGAACTGAGTGTTTCTATTGTGGGAATGTTATAGAGGGTGGAGATTACTCTTATGAACGTGGGACTAAAATTTTCAATTCAAAAACGATTGCAATCCCATTCAAATGCCGCCGTTGCGGAGAGCTTTTCTGTAAAGATCACCGTCTCCCAGAAAAACATGAATGCACTGGCAAAAAGGTAACAGTTGTATCAGATGACCAGAGTATATCAATAGAAGATAGTCATCCAGAGATAGAGGTAGACGGTTTCACAGGTTCTAGAAATCGTAGTACTAAACAGGTTATTTATGCAAGCGATTTTAACAAAAAATCAAGTTTGTCAAAGTACATAGTGGGCTTATTACTGATCATTGTTGCACTGTATGCAATATTGAATTTGTTTTAATCGACGTTTAGAGAGTTCTTTCTGATTAAAATGTTGATGTACATTAATATACATCAATATTTAGTTTCATTTTCATATCGTTCCAGAAATTCTCTAGATTGATTATATTGCTATTACAAAATTCAGAAATCTCCTTCTGATCTTCATTCTTTAAAGGTACATATTTTTCCACGAAACTTTTGTCTTCAATATTTCCATCTTCATCCCTTTCACCTTTGAAAAAGAGATGAGCAACAATAAATTCTTGGATCGGTTTGTGTTGTACAATGTCTCTTATTTCTTTAATTTCTTGAATCCAGTTAGAATTTTCAGTGATTAACTCATGTGCATCGGATGGCGCAAATGATGGTAATTTCTTCTTTCGGGTTTGCGGATTCATGTACTGTCCAAATGAAAACGAATAATGCTCAGAATAACAATCATAAACTCTACATTTTAAATCGATAATGCTATTTACCGAAGCCATCACAGCACTAACGAATGAATAAAATTCGTATAGCTCAATTGCATACCCCTCCGTGAATTCTATTGTTGCCGGCACTCTTATCTCAAGTCCTTTGTGATTTCCCACCATTCCCTCAAATGCTTCCTTATTAATTGTAGGTTGATTATCTTCAGCTAATTTGTTTCTTAAATTTGTGTAATGATATTTAGAAGCATTAATAAAAAATTTAATCGTAGCAATATTTTCATCCAAATTATTTTCATTACTCATGAATATACACCTAATACTAATTTCATCAATAGTGGAACTATATACTATGGCCTGGACTTCTTATACATCCAATTTAGTTAATGGAAAAGTTCTCTTAGTTATTCCAGTAATCTCCTCCTCTTCCACAATATTTATCCCAATCTACAACCTCAAGAACTTGCTCAATACAATCACAATCCATAGGTTGTATTGAATGTTCCATCCCCGAATTCTTTACTATTGAACCATCAGGTCCAATCATGAAATACGAGTCCACCATATCATCATTTGTTTCAAATACCGGCATTTCACCTTGTGCAAGTCTGAGATTACAATTATTATGGATAAATTGTTTAAATTCACAATTTGAGATTTTTAGTTCTTCAATATGTTCTTCATTTTGTCCCATTACAGGCAGTACTTGAAAGACTTTCCATCTCATCGGATTTAATTCTTTAATAAGAGGTTTCATATCTTCTGTGAAAGTCAATTTAGTCACGGTAGTATTAACTTTCAGATTGATATTATTATCATGCACAAGAGATGCTACATTGCATATGTGATTAATATGGTTTCCATCCCCGCGACCCAATTGACTCTGTATCTCTTCATAAGAACTATCTACAGAAAGCCCAATCCAATCCAACCATGGAGACAATCTTTCAATTGATTCTCTGTTAAGGTAATAGCCATTAGAAACAATAGATGTTAAAAAGCCCATTTCTTTTGCAATTCTAATTAGGTCAAAGATAAGTGGGTGAAGCAGAGGTTCACCACCTACAAAATTGATCTTCTTCATTCCAATGTCATTTAGCTTTTCTAAAATATTTGCTGCAATCGTTATGTCTTTAATTTCTTTACCAAGGTATTTAGCAAAACAGAATTTACAATTGTAATTGCAACGACTGGTTATATGCCAGTTTACAGAACGGACGAATTTACCAGTCATTTTCTTCACCTTCTTTCTCTCTATTTAACCTCCACGAATTTTTAGCAATAATACCTTCAAAAACGTCCTCTAGTATCAAACGATTTACACCATTTTTCATAGAGTGGATAAGACTTTGTTCATAAAAGTCAGATTCTTCGGATTGTCTCAAATGGTTTATTTCATGTTTTGTGTAGTCACTGATTTCACTATCATCGTATAATTGCTCTTTTGAAAAATCATTATCAAAAATTATATCATTAATCTCAAAAAGTAAATCTTCTTTTAATGCTTCGGGAATTTTATCTAAAGCCTTAAGATATAACAAGATATTTTTCATATAATTAGCAATTCTCTCAAAGATAAATCTCCCCATTTGATTGTTTTCCTCAAGCAGTCTATCCACAAACTGTTCAAAATTTATAATGTCTTTCAAGCCAAGGAAATGTGAAGAATGTTTATTTGGATAATCAATCCATGCTTTTGCCCAATAATATGTTTCATCAGGAGTTTCAAAAATATCTCCTTCCGCTGTCCCAATGTAATTGTGTTGTGTATCAAATCCACCATCAAAATAAGTATTTAGCCAAGATTTCATACTAATTTTAAGAAGATAGTTGTCCTTTTCGTTTTTATGTCTTGAACTTGATCTAAACTCTGCAAAAGAAACATCACTATTTTCCACATCTCTTGTAAGAGCAAGATCACTAATTGTTGCAAAAAGAAGTCTAAAGAAATGGTATTTAAAATTCTCACTTCCTTCTTTAGAATAAGAGCAACAGCTTTTACTTGAACAATCCCAGTCACCATTAAGAAATTCTTGTAAAGCTATTGGAGATGATTTAATTAAAGCAAGCAAAGGAAGTATCCAGTTTCTTCTTTGAAACTTGGTATAATGTTCTATAATGCCACTTCTAGTGTGCTGAAGTGAAGTATATTCTCCAAATGAACGCTTGTTAAGTTCTACTATTTTTTGATAATTGTTTGTGCTAAGGTTATTTTTTCCTTCTTTATTCATATTAAGTACAGGGAAACGAAGAAGAATTCCGGGTGGGAAAGATGTTGATTTTTTTTGATAATATTTTTCAATTACCCTATTTTGAATGTATTTGTCAAAAGATGCTTCATTTGCTCTTTTACATTCAGCAAAGAGCTGCTCTGCTTCAGTTGGTTTCCAGTGCCAAAAATCGATATCCCTACCAATTTCTACCTTTTTCTCAGCCATTACTTCTTGAACTAATTGTTCACTGATGTTTTGTTGAAAATAAGCCTTTGAAAAGAGTTGTTTGCAATACCAACCTTCAGTATTTTTTGTAATATAATTTGCTACTGTTCTAAATGCTTCTAAATTACTTTTCAAGAAATAGTGCTCAGTTGTATTCCTTTGACGAGGTGGTTTAATCTCTTCATAATCAAGAATGCCTTTTTCATATAGACTGTTACAAACAGTTCCTGCCCATTTTTTTGATATTTCTTTATAAATTATTTTGTGAAAATCTTTTGCAACTTTTGCAGGATATGCTAAATAGTGTTCTTTTCCATCTTCACATTCAAAAATAATCGGATTCTCTAAGAACTTCTGGTGATTATTCATCACAAAACTTTCAGCTTCAATAAAATATGCAAGCACATCTAATTCTTTTTCTGTCAAATTTTCTTCTTTCATACTATTCACCACTTCCATGACTAGTGGATAGTAGTATACCAGTATATATTTGTTTACAACTCGTGAAGTGATTTAACAAAAAGTTCACTAGTCAACAATTTAGTCTTACAATCCACTCTTCAAAATGCTTTATGAACATGTAAATCCCTTCTCAAAGTGGTGATAAAAAATGTCTAAAAAATCAATGGATCAGAAAGCTGCCGCAAGAATTCAGTCCCATGCAGACAAAACTGGAACTAACCAGGGATTTAAAGCAAGGGCACAAGCTGCAGCCGCTAAGTCTAAGAAATAAGTTTTGTAGGGATGCTTATGTATCCCACATTTTTTGGATAGAAGTTTGAATGTCAATAGTTGTCGAATAAATTTGTTGGAATTTTGGTGATAAGTATGAAATGTGGTACTAGTGAAGAGATAGCTTTCGTTGATCTAGAATATGGGCATGTGCATGGATCTCATAAAAGAATATCAATGCCAACAGAAATCGGTATTGCATTCTATAATGAGAATACAAATTCTATTGATTATTCTGGTAGAAGATTTGTTTATGATATTAATGTTGAGCGATGGAGAAATGTGACGGATCAATACGGCAACAAAGTTGGTGTAGAAGCTTCGGTTGCAAATCTCAAAAAGAATGAGTACAACAAAGAGATTGATAAAGATTTTACATTAAATGCTAAGCAAAAAAAGACTGCTTATCGAATAGCTGGAAAAGCTTATAGAGATTTTAGCTTCTTTATGAATCATATTCTAGAAACGAAAGAAATTGATAAACTAGTATTCTTCGGCGACAGTATGGAAAAATTCGCCTTTAAAAGAGCTAAAATTAATACAAAAGGTTACGAGTGGGTAGATATGCAAACCGAAATCAAGGATGAGTATGATATGGATATGCTATTATCATTAGATAAAGTATCAGAAGCCATAAAATTTCGTAACAAAGAAACACGAATAATGTCCTCAAATTTTAGGTATAATGTACCTGATAAATACAAACATCTAATTAAACCACATAAAGCCTTAGGCGATAGTGCAAGAATATTTTTAGCATACAAAGAATTTAATCATGATAAAAACAAGTTCAAAAAAAGGATGAATAAGCATCTTGAACTTTGCAATGATAATTTAAATCTGATGCGGACAAAAGCCGCATAACTCTTTTTTTAAGAATGTTCATGTGGAGAATAATGTTTGAACCTCCCATACATCCCCCACACTAATCGAACGGAAGTCTAATGATATATTGTGTCGGGCGCAGCCCTTCGATAATTGTGGTGGCTCATTTTGAGTGCCAGTTATATGCACTAATATCACAAACCTTTCATGCTCAAAAAACCAACTAAAACACCACTTAAACCACACATAAACATTATTTGTACTCTTGTTTTCATAAGCATAAAGTGCCCACAGTTTTCACAGAAAACTTTATAGCATATACAGATTATAAAGTAAACTGTGATAACATGGTCAAGAATATAACCGTTGGTATTTCGGATGAACTCTCGAATAAAATGGAAGATTTTAAAGAAGTCAATTGGTCGGCAATCACTCGACTTTGCATAGAACGATATATAAATCAGAGATCTTCAGATCAATTTGAAAAAGCAATAGCAGAGGTGCAATCCAAGAAGGATATTGAATTTAAGCAGGGCTTTGATTTTCTCCTTGCTAATATTAAAAAAGTCAATTTAGACAAACTTGAATATGTTGCGAATTTTGAACCCACAGATCCATATGAACAAGATAATCTTCTCACTCATTTAAGAGAAATTGCTAGCGATATAAATCCTTCTTCAGTGGATCCTATAAATACGCAGTTCCTCTACGGCATGTGTTCTGCAGCTGAAGAGATTCTCAAGAGGTCTAGATAATATACATTTTTTGATCGATTATAGCAAGATATGTGGGGAGTGATACAAATGGTTAAACCGTGGAAAACTGAAGAATGGAAGGAAAAGCGCACTACGATATTGAAAGAAAGAGATCGGTGTCAGAAATGTGGTTGTCAAGAAAATCTATGCTTGCATCACCCCAAAGGCGATTTTAGTTCCGCTGAAGAAATTCGTCATAGTCTCTACCGTGAGGCTTACATACAATTCAAACGGGAGTACGAAGCTAATCAACCGCCTCGAAAACTGATAGAAACAGGCAAATGTCGACACAAATCTCATCATTACTGGCATTTTCCAGAAGTTCAGCACAAAGGCGAAATTGACGAATCAAATATGGAATGGCAGAAGATAATCGAATCGCTTTCCGATGAAGAAAAAGCACAGTTCACAAAAAAATACCATGAGTGGCAAGAGGAACATCACATAAAAGAAAAAATCGAAGTGGAAATCGAAAAAGAAAATAAAAAATATAATGCGCTTGATAATGTTTTAGTTCTCTGCAAAGGTTGTCACAATGAAATACACAAAAGTTGGTATCCATTAGATCTATGTCCCATTTGCGAGAACGAATTCAAACGGACTGACGAAAAAACTTGTTGGTTTTGCAGACCGGACAGCGAAAAACAAAGAGTTTCACTTACCGAACGACAAAGAGACTACATCATTAACTTGCAGAAGGATTATCCAACCATCGAAAGAGATAAAGAATTTACCAATCTCTTCCTCAAGAAAGTCGGAAAAGAAAGCATCGATGACTTGTATAAAGAAGAAGCCTCCCGACTGATAGAAAAATTGATAGCAATAGCGGTTCCTCTGAAATTCCCTTGCGGAGACATTGCAGATATCCCGAAAGATGAATTCAATCGAAGCCAATATCGGGATAACTACTGGATTTGCTACAATCTCTGTCCAAACGAAATTTATTTTTCAAACGATTGCGACCGGTTTCCTGAATCCAAAGAGGAAGACTCGGATCAAGGATAAAGGGGGGCAAATACTATGGTAGACATCACATTTCGGCAAAAGAACTACATCCTAATATCCCTGAGATCTCCTTCCCGTCGAAGAATCATTCAAGATTTCTGTAAATCCCACAACTGCTCTTGGCAGGATTTTGATGTCGAATTAGCATCAGAATTAATATCTAAGCTAGACAAAATTTGGGACTAAATACAACAATTCTTTTCTGCCAAAAGCTGTAAATATCCCCGCATTTAAAAAATTGTGTTTCCAGAAGCATGAGATTCCTTTCATCCCAAGAGTATGATATGTTTTTGGAAAATATCAAGAAAGAGATTCATCGAAGATGATTCCTTATTTATTTTTGTCCTACTGTGGGTGTCTTATTGAAGATAATCGATCTTATGGAACTATTATTTAGAAGAGTGGCATTTTTCTTAGTTACCTATATCCCCCTCTTACTATGCGAGGGGTAAGGTTTGAACCTCCCATACATCCTCCACACTAATCGAACGGGTTGTCAGTGATACAATGTATCAGGCGTAGACGTTCGATAATCGTAGTGGCTCATTTTGAGTGTCAGTGTATGCACTATTATCACAAACCTTTCCTGCTCAAAAAATCAACTAAAACACCACTTAAACCACACATAAACATCATCTAAACGGCATTCTCATTTAAAATCAGTATTAAGCAAACTACTCAAAATGCTTGATTTGTTAGAACTAAAATTAATAGGACATTATCGTAAAAACATTGGGGTGTAGGCAAAATATATATACTACAGTCCCAATCTTTTTCCATGGTATTGTATGAATACGCTTACGTTCACAAAACAACAACTCCAATTCACATAAGCGAAGCACCAACCGGAGTGAAATATACATGTCCTGAATGCAAAGAAGATATGTATGCCAGACCCAAACCTGGAAAAATGACTCCTCATTTTCTTCATTATAATCACAATGAACATAGTGCCGAATCTGCCATCCACAACAATTCCAAGCTCTTTCTCTTGAATATGTTAATGGAAGCCAAAGAAAACAATCAGGACATATGCATTGAATATACCTGTCCTAAAGAAAAAGAACTGTACCGCCCCTACACTCAAATAAGCTATCCAAATTATTATCCTGAGCGTCGCATAAAGCCTAACTTTGCAACAATAGAATACTCTCTTCTCAATGAAGTTGATGATGTCCAAGTAGAAAAACAAACAACAGCTACCTTTAGACCTGATATCTCCCTCATGCAGGACGAAGAACTTCAGACTGCTATTGAAATCTTTTATTCTAGTGAAGACACCGAAAGGAAAACCGCACATTATCAAGACAATAAAATAAACGTCATAAAAATAGATGTCAAGACCACAGAGGATTACGAGCTTCTTAAAACAACCACAACTCTCATCTCACCCACACTAACACAATTGTCCAGGCTTTATAAAAACGGCTGTGGTATCCCTATTGTTATTACTAGAAATATGCTTGAAAAGCACCAAAAAAGAATAGAACAACAAAAAACATGGGATGAAGAAAAGAAACAACACCAAAAGAAATTAGAAATGGAAGCACTGGAATCCCAGTATAAAGAACAATATCCTCAGCCCCTTATTCCTTCACATACTTCTACGAAACCTCTATATTTCTCCCAAACTCCTCCAAAAACTCTTATCAATGCTACCGTTACTTTAAAATCAACTTATCAAAACCAAATTCAAAAAATTGCAACCGATACTCTTGACCTTATATCTTCTAATCATTACGAAAATTACTGGACGATATTTAGAATAGCCCGACAAATGTCAGGTGATTCCTCTTATTACCTCCGTGTAAGTGTCTTAATTCCCTTATCGATCACGCTCTTATCGAAGTAACTATTTCAGGCTACAAAGTGAAAAGCCGAGAAATTCCAGTCAACTTTACACCAATATTTCCTCAAGCTCTACGAAATTAAAAATAAATTTCCTAGATCAATTGAGTGGTAGAACCTGATAAGTGTGGGGAGTAAAAGGTTAAATGATATTTGTAATGTATTTGTGCTATCTTTTATGAGTATTATTTTGATAATACAAATTATGAATTCATAATATGGCTCTTAATACCGGTTTTTTAAATTCTAGCTTGAAATTTGAAGCGTTTCAAAAATTAAAATCAGTATTAGGAGCCTGCTATTATGAAATTATGAATGGCATTATGAACGAAATCAGTATTGGGTGCCACGAATTATGAAATTATGCTTTTTTCAAATTGTAACTATATACGTATAACAAATTCATAGGACTTCTTAAACTTTCTTTAGTTCTCTCTTTAGAGGAGTCGGATAATACCATTTACGTATATACATATTAATTCATAATTTCATAATTTCATAATTACTGGGTATTTCGATGGATGTTAATAGTGTTTTTTAAAATTATGATTTTCTCTGAAAATTATGAAATCATCTATTAAATTATGAAATTGATACCATTAACAATTAAAAATAAGAATAAATATAAAATATATTTTTTATGACATTGATGTAAATTAATGTTGAAAACTATGAACATTTATTATTGATGGTGATTTCAAAATTATAAATCATAATTTCTGAACTTAGAAAAAAATAGGGAATTACCAAGTATACTTTGGTAATTCGATTTCAAGTGTCGCCATAAGTTTGGTTATTTCAATTCTTATTGTTCTTTGTGACACTTTTTTTTGTCTTGAGCAATCGAAATGCTGTGCAACCTTCACTATATCTTTACCATGCTTGGCCTTGCTTACTTCTGTGATCTCATGCTCTTTCCAATAATGGTATGCATAATTTGGATCTACACCTTCACTTTTTAGGAACTTACTAACCTCGGCTTGGTTAAAATCAATATATGTAATTCCGTTGGATTTACAGTACCATCCATAAACAGGTGTTCTTGTTTGCATTGCCACTATTGTCAGTTGCTCATTTGATTTGTTGATCTCATTTATGAAATGATTTGTATGTGATCCCATCCAATTATGAACTTTCTCTAATGCTACAATTGCTTGATCTTTGACTGGATTCTTTAATACTGCCTCTTCATAAATCTCATTTGTAACATCTGACGGATTTACACGCTCAATACCAATATCATTATACACTTCTTCCAACAACCGACCTGCAACTGTTATTGCTGCAAAATAATCAATCAATCGATTATTGATGTCATTATCCATCATTGGGAATTGAGCTTTGTACTTCCTAAACCATTTATTAAGCTCTTTCCTGTACTGGAATATCTTTGCAATAAACAATTCAGCAATATGTCCATAATTGTTCTTGTTTGTGTGCTTAGATTCATCAACAGCTTCTTTAATTCCGCTTTGACCTATTCCACCATAAAGCTCTATAACTCGTGCAAATTGTCCTGTATTACCATCATAATTAATGATTGGCTTCTCACCATTTGTTATGGCTACATTCTTCCATGAGCCCTTTTCTCTTAATCCACCATCTTTTTTGGCTCTTCCTTTTTCAGTTTCATTTGCAATTGTGTAAACTATTGCTTGTAAGGTGCTATCTGATGAATTGGTTGTTTCATCATAATACAATGGAAGGTCTGAAAACTTCTTTGCGTTTTCTTCAACTGAAGCTACTGTACTTTCACCTTTATTCTGAAGTTTTTGTGGATTTCCTATATGGCTCATAGCAACGAATGACATTGCTGTTTTGCCAGTACTTGTTGATCCAGGTAAATCTACTATAAAGGATTGAACACTAAGCAATTCCAGTAGTAATGATGTCATTACTGCATAACACACAAACCTAACTTTTGGATAAACCAACAATCCTCTGTTACCATTTACCCAATCTTGAATTGTGCCTTTTTTAGCAAGCAAATCTTCTACATCGCTGTCTTTAAGAATTACTTCCTTTGTTCCAGTTGTACAATACAGTTTATGACCATATACGAAGCAATCATTATCTTCTTTCCAGCCATTGGATACTGCAACAATACCTTGCCTTAATGTGCCTTTTGATGAATTGCTTTGCAAACATTTTCTAAAGTATTTTGTAACTTTTCCTGCATCTTTCTCATCAGTCACAAAACCTTTACTTATAAGATTTTCAAAAATTCCTTTTCTTGTAAATACTTCTTTTTGCTTAATCCATTCATTATGTTCCTTGCCAAATATGTCATAAAATGTTACTTCTAACCATGGTTCATTATCATCGATACCAGAACTATATCCTGTTAGCATGCAAGGTGTTTCGCATATTTCATATCCGACTGGATTACTATTTTCATCAAGGATTGGACTTCCTTCCTTGTCATATCGAATTTCTCTTATGTACCTGCTTCCTACACTGTATCCATCTGGCATTGAGCAAGGTGTATCAAAAAATTGGGTGGTTAAGTTCACCTTACCTTCTGTAAGGACATTACCTTCCATCTCATCAACTTTAATCTCATCCACTGACATTATAAGCACTCCTAATCCATAATTTACAGCAGAAATCACAATTAGGAACCACAAAGTACAATAGGACTTATCCCATAATTATTATGTAAGAACAATAAGTGGGGATGAATCCTTTACGGGTTCTTCCTGTCGTTTATTTCTACTGCTTCTTGGATTTAGTTATCCAGCTCCTGCTTCAAGTGCTGATAGACGAAATTATCGAGGAATGAACTTCGGGATATGCTCCCTCTTGCTTTGTCTACCAGCTCGATTGTCTCATCATAAAAATTGACTGAATACGTCTTCTTTAAATGCTTTGGGAGACTATTTCTCTTGAGATTCATTCCTGAACCTCCTTGGCGTATTCAAAAGCAGTTTTAGCCAATAGCTGATTACTGCCATCGTCAAACTTAGCCATGTTTTCCAAACTATCCTGATGGTTCAAGACCACATCTAAGACCCAGTTTTCAGGTTTTATTTTACTCATGTTTTAACCTCACATGAGCCAAAAAAAGAATGTAATTTTACATCAGCAAGATTGCTGCCGGAGAACAAGACTCCTCTGACTCGATTTGTGTTTCCACATTTAGTATAAATGTATCACTATGTATATAAATGATATGATCCATTTTCGATATGTTACGGCTTGTTTTCCAAAATCCTTGATTTATAGTTATTATGTGCCTGTTTCGGCAGTGAAACTAAGGTTTTAGAGGGATTAGAATCTTAGAAAGGTATTTTTAATTTTGCATGATATTTGTAGAGAGTATATCATGGTATAGGCAGAGGCAATAAATCCTGTCACACGCAATCTACGTGCGGCTCTGAGAAAAAAAATTACGCACTCGCTTTTAGTTGCATAAACAATTCTTTGAATTTTGGATCTTCAACCAATTTCTCCATTAACATCATCGAAACCTCATCCTTCTCTGCCCTAACTTCAGCATTTAGTCCATAACCGCACTTTCTGCACCATCTACTTGCCTTAGGATTGATCTCTTTGCAGCGTGGACATCTTTCAGGCATCATAGCATCGTCCTGTGTCTCGACTTTTTTGATACCGTACATGGCTAATACTGCATCGTCAGTGTCCTTCCCTGATAGGTGAACATAAACACCTGCCATATTGGAGTCAGGAGTCCAGCCAAGATAACTCTTCATCTGTTGCTCGGTCATGTGAGATGCGAGATGTGTTGCCCTTGCATGTCTGAATGAATGTGGATTTACTCTTTTCTTGACGCCAGCCTTTTCAGCAATTTTATTAAAGCTCTTACGGACTGTATCAGTGGTTATACCCTTCTGCTTTTTGTCAAGTGATATCCATAATGGTGCATCGGGATTGTCCTTCTGCGGATGACAATCAATCCACTGCCTTAGGTATGATGCCGCATAAACTAATCTGATCCTTCTTGCACCAGTCTTGCCCTCAGGAAACACGACAGTGCATCCATTGTTATCAAACTGGACATTTTTAATCTTACAAGATACTTGTTCTCCTATCCTTGCACCTGATTCATACAATGCAGCAAGTAGTGCTTTGTCGCGCATTGAGTTTGCATGTTCTATAAGCTTCTGCACTTCCTCGCCAGTCAATAAATCCTCAGGTAATCTCCGACCATTCTTTAGTGGTTTGATCTCAACCATGTCCACAAGTTCAGGCTTATCGAGAAACTTCAACAGGTCTCGCAAATGTGCCTTTCGTGTCATCTTAGTTGCTTCTGAAAGAGGTCTTGTTACCCCACCACGTTTGTAAGTGTGGGTTTGGAGGAATGTCAAGAAATTGTCTATATCCCCCTCCGATATTGAATCCAGTTCAATGTCATTATGACTAAATAATAAAATCAAGTCTGCAATTATATTATGAATTGTACTTTTTGTAACTCGATTCCTTCTTATCAAATGATTCACATATTTGATTGAAATTTCGACATTTGAACTTGAAGTTATGGGAGATATTGTCTCGCCAGTTTCCAATACATTTTCCTTATCTAGTGCCTTCAATCGTTCAATAATATTCGTTAATTTTTCTTCTGTCATCATATAACCACATAACATATATTACCCTGATGGGATATATAAGTTGGGTAATTGTTCGTACAAAAACGATTTATATTGGAATGACATTTAGAGACCATTCATTTTATACATTTTTGCAGGTGAGCAAATGATAGACCTACACACACATACCGTTTTCAGTGACGGAGAACTTATCCCAAGCGAACTTGTCCGCAGGGCTGTAACCTTCGGATATCGCGGTATTGGAATAACGGATCATGTTGATTATACTAACATAGAACATGTACTCTCATGCGTAAAGAAAGCAAAATACATGGAAGAGGTTATGGATATCCGGATACTGCCGGGAGTTGAGCTCACACACGTCCACCCTGCAAAGATCGCACCCCTTGCAAGAATGGCAAAGGAACTGGGAGCAGAGATCGTGGTCGTTCATGGAGAATCACCAGTCGAACCTGTTGCACCTGGAACCAATGCTGCATCTGTGATATGTGAAGATGTAGACATCCTCGCACACCCGGGATTCCTTACCACCGAGGAAGCACAGCTGGCAATTGACAACGATGTCTGCATTGAGATCACCGCAAGGAACGGGCATAACAGAACTAACGGACATGTTGCAAGGATATGTACTGAGGTAGGCGCTACCATGGTAGTTGATACCGACACTCACAGTCCAGATAATCTCATCACAAAAGAGACAGCCCTGAAAGTTGCCATGGGAGCCGGACTCACAGAAGACCAGGCAAAGAAGGTCCTCGAGAATTCTGTTCGATTCATCGAATGATGGCGGTCCTCTTTAATTACCAGCCATAAGAGCAACATTCATTCATGCCGGGCATTCCGGCACATGATCTTTTTTTATCCACATTTAATCCTTAAATTGAGCCTCTGCAAATATGCAAGTTCAAAAAGCATAGTATTCAATACTTTTTTAAAGTCTTTAAGATCAGAAATGGCTTAGAGTTTGCTTTTTACCATCAAAAACAAGCTCGAAGGTAAACTCCCCGTTGATCGGACCTTCTATCACTACGCCCTCACTAATGTTCCCATACGAATAGGCATCCTCATCGAATACCCATTTGTTATCATCAAAAATGCCTTTTCTAAATAATACTGGTTCACCGCTGATAAGAACACGTGTTTTAACTCCGCTGGCATAGCTGCAGAGAATAGTGTTGTCTTCCACAGACCATGCCGTGTTCGTAAGGTTCCCATCAGCATCGGGATCTGGATCAACTCCGAAAGCGACATAATTCACATGGTCCGGCATGGAAAGTTCCACAGTGCACATCGAACCATCCGTACCCTTTGAAGAAATATCCCTGGCATAGCCATGCTGTATGGAGGAGATCTTCAGGGCAGCATCTTCCAGCTGCCTGTCAACATCAGCATCATCCATTACAGGAGAAATGTTGTTCCATGAAACTGCTGCAAGCACCACTACAAGAGCAGTGATCGTAAGATAGACCACCATTTTCAGCGGGATGGTGTCCACACCACGAGTATCTTCAAGAAAACGTTGAAGGTAGCCCACGATCACTCACCTGAAAGATAGAATAAAACAAATCGGCTGGACAGCATCAGTCCAGCCACTCGAAGAACTTGTCAAGTGCCCTGCGCCTGTGGGAAAATGTGTTCTTAATCTCAGTCCCAAGTTCACCGAAGGTCTTTCCCTCGTACTCGAATATCGGATCATATCCAAACCCGCCGGTACCGCGCTCCTCAAAGGCGATCTTTCCTTCCACAGTACCTGTGAAAACGGAAGGTTCACCCCCGGGTTCGCAATAGCCGATCACCGACTTGAATACGGCGGTCCTGTCTTCCTCATCTTCCATGAGCTTCAGGACCTTCTGGTTTCCGAGATTATCCTCCACAAATGCTGAATACGGGCCGGGAAACCCATTCAGTGCATTGATGAACAGACCGGAATCATCTACCATAACAGGATGTTTTAGTTTTTCAGCAGCCCATTTTGCACCGTATGAAGCAATAGGCTCAAGATCATCTTCCTGAAGTTCGGGATAGCCATCCGCATTCTGCATCAGCTCAATGTCCTTTGCAGCCAGTATCTCCTTTGCTTCTCCGAACTTTCCCTTATTTCCAGTAACAAATACCATTTTACGCATAACGACCCCTCTTTTCGATCTCTTTTATCCGAAGCAGAACATCATCTGCTTTGTCAAGTTTCCTTCTGTAACCACGACAGAATGCTTCAATCAGCTCTTCATAATTTGCATGTGTACTTTCAAATGTCTGGAAAAGCACATGGACATCCACACCTCTGGACTCCACCGAACCGTCGACGAATGACAGCCCAAAATCTATCAGGTAAATACGACCATCCTTTACGATCATATTGGAAGTTGTAAGATCTCCATGGATTATCCCACCGCTGTGAAGCCGGCCGATAACCTCGCCCACCATTTCACACAGCTCAGCATCCACCAGATATTTCAATGGCTTTCCATCAATGAACTCCATCTCAATTGTATAATCATAGATATCATGAATAATCGGAGTTGCAACACCACACCGTCTGGCCTCTGACATCAGGCGTGCTTCTGCTCGCGTCCTTTCCTTACGGATCCTCTCATCCAGCTCCTGAACCCTGTACCGTTTAGGTATGCGTTCCTTGACCACGAAACCATCTTTAAGGCTTACATTGGCCTCCGCACCACTTCTCAGGTACATCAAAGCACCTCCTGATGCTTATCAGCGATCCATGTGACATCCACGGTATCGGGCCTGAAGCTTGGATCAACGTGTGAGTTTTCAATAGGGGTGGTGGTTCCTGACTTGAACATCAGCAGGCCGGTGTATGCGATCATTGCACCGTTGTCACCCATGAACTTCCTTTCCGGAACATAGAAACGTGCTTCGCGATCATCACACATCACATCCAGCATCTCCCTGAGCCTCATGTTCGCACCCACACCACCTGCAAGAAGCACCTCGCTCTTGCCGGTATGTGCAAGTGCACGCTCTGTTACCTCCACAAGCATTGCAAAAGCATTCTCCTGGAAAGAGTAACACACATCTTCAAGTGAAGAAGAACTCAGCGCATCTTTGGCAGCCGTGGAAAGTCCGGAAAATGAGAAATCCATGCCTTTGACAACATAAGGCATTTTGACATAGCCTGTAGCTCCCTTTGCATATTCCTCTACCTTTGGACCCCCAGGGTGGCTTAAGCCTGCGCTCCTTGCAAACTTATCAAGTGCATTCCCGATGCCAATATCAAGGGTCTCACCGAATATCCGGTATTTTCCAGCCCTGTGGGCAAGGACCTGCGAATTACCTCCACTTACATACAGTACAACCGGATCATTTGCCGGTGTCTTCCACCTTCCGATCTCGATGTGTGCAATACAGTGATTCACACCCACCAGAGGAACATCAAGTGACATTGCAAGTGCTCTTGCAGATGTGGCAACGGTCCTGAGACATGCACCAAGCCCCGGGCCCTGTGAGAATGCAATTGCATCAATATCATTTGGATGGTGGCCTTTCTCCTTAAATTCCTTCAGGAGCCTTTCGATAACAGCAGATGCATACAATGCATGATGCTGGGCAGCTTCCCTGGGATGGATACCGCCGATCGCCGGACGATATGTTTCCGTGACCTCTGCGATAACATCGTCTTCGTCAACAATTGCTGCACTCAGGTTCCATGCTGTGCCTTCTATACCAAGAACTGTGGTCAATAAATAAGTCTCCTTGAAAAGTAATGTCGTTTTTTGTGTGTATTAACCTTGCGTCCTTACATATAACTTACCAGTTGAGAAACGTTTTAGTAGTTAGCAAGACAATCCACCATCATGGAAGAGAAGAGCAGAACAACCATAAAAGCAAACAGCAAACCAGAGATCACTACCGAGGAGCTCCTGCGAAACATCGGTCAACCACATCTTGGAACACACATACCACCATCACTAAGTGATGAGCTTCCTGCCCTTGATGGAATTGAGTTCATGCCACACAAGACAGCCGGATTACAGTCACCAGCAGATATGTGGATCGACAAAGCAAGGATCAGCGATAACATTCACAAAAAAACTGTTGTGGAGAAGATCCTGAAGGGTAAAACACTCTAAATTCAGACACTTTAAACTAAGATGATCAAAACAAAGTGATCATTATTAAACCTGCTTTTGCAGTTTCACAACCGGAAGATAACTATTTTTCTTCCTGAAGTCAAGTGAGAGTTTGGCATTAAAACAAGCTCTCCTATTTTACTGAAAAAAATGATTCATAGAGATTTTCTTCCTCTGAATGACAAGAGCATGGAAAATTGAATGGCTCTTTTTGGATCTTTCAAATCGATTTTCTGACAATAATTATCAAAAGTTGGACTAAAGAGAAGATATTCTCTTAAAATATCAGACCTTTTAAAGCCAGATATTTAAGCCAAAAACCGATTATTTTGAACTTTTCTTTACGTTCAAACCATTTCTGATTTTATCTGATCACCAATTTATTAATGAAAAATTACACAAAAAATAGCACCATATTAAAATAACATTGATAAGTTAGTTATTGTAATAAATTTAATTTTCAACATCAAGAAGCAGTGGTCTTACAAGCATGAGACGTCAAAGCTTCCGGTCAAAGTTAAATTATATCATTTGTTTCACACATACCTAATTTTGTAGAAAGTGAGATGGTGTAATTGATGATGTCCAGAATAAGAACAATCGTTACAGCAGGAATCTTCATATTATCAAGTATAGTTGTGATCAATGTACTTCTGGTAAACAATCCTGTTGTCATACAAGTGGAAGGCGATGCTTTCAAAATAGTAGATATTCCCTACAAATATACGATCAATGAAGCATACATGCTACTATTCTCTGCCTTCCTCTGTGGATTTTGCCTCGCATTGATACTCCTAGACAATAGTATCTTTCAAACCGTTTCCCATGAGCCGGAATTCAGGGAGGATAATTCATTGGAGAGCTCTCAAGAACCAGAGAAACGGGATTTTTCAGGAATCATATTGAAAGCCCTTACAGGGGATGAAAGGAAGACCGTTGAAATTATCCTGAATAACGATGGTCGTATCCTTCAGAATGAACTTGTAAATTCCCTTGATTTTTCAAAGGCCAAGGTATCAAGGATCCTCATCAATCTTGAAAAGCGTGGAATTGTCAGGAAAAGTAAGTATGGACTTACAAATTGCATCTCACTGGCTGATGACATAAGGGGTGAAACGAAATGAGAAAAGAATTTCTAATCATTGCATTGGTCATATTCATACTGATATTTGCAGGAATCTTTCTGCATAAAGGGGAAAGCGATGATGTTAGTATTGTTGCTTTAAACACTCCCCCTACAATGGGTTTGGATGTGATCGGTCAGTTAGAGGTTGTTATCAAGAACAATGAAAGTCACATGGTCGATATAAGTCTCGATGTGAAAAATGCTTTTGTTGATGAGAACGGAAGAGGCCTGTCGACTTCGAGAATGATGATATCAGGTATATCTGGTGAAAACCAGGATAAATATGACTATGATGCCATATCCGGCAAAGTAACTTTGTCTCCGGGAGAGAACAGAATACTGGTACTTGTTGGCTATGAAGCAACCGGAACTTATGACGTGGAAGTTAAACTTTACCAAAATGAGCAGGTCATTGATGAAAAGGTGACATCAATTGAGGTTCTGCCACCTAAATTATCGGTGGAACTGGAGTACACGGAAAAGCGATCCGATGATATGCTGATCTATATGATAGATGGCTACATTCTAAATGAAGGTCCTGGCAGAGCAGAAGATGTCGATGCAACTATCATAATATCTAACCTTGAATCCGGAGAAGTCCTATCCTCGGAAAAATATCAGTATTATGTTGGTGGAAATACGAAAACTTCATTGAGCGAATGGAGGGACCTGCCTGCAGCAATTATTGAACTATCGGACACAGGCGATTCTGAGAAATCATACATGCCCCTGGAAAGTGTTGTTAAGGGGAAAAGGGGAGAAGCATACCTTGTAACTGTAGAAGCTAGATGGAATGATCAAAATGTTTCATCAGAATTGATCATACCGAATAGCTATGAACAAAAGGGGGATTCATTATGAAGAGAGCATTAGAATTTACATTCGGTCGTTCGTTGAACTGCAAAGGTTTCATCAAAATATGTCTACTAATCACACTGGTAATCGGATTTTCTCTTGGTTGTGTTGATACAGACAAGACTCCTGACAAAGAACATGTATTAGAGGACATTAAAAGTGAAAATGAATCAATTCGCCTGAATGCCACAGAGGATATAGCAAGAATTGGCGATGAAGAATCGATAGATATTCTAATTGGAATACTAGTGGACAAGAATGAAGCTATAAATATCCGAGTAGGTGCTGCAAACGCCATTGGGGAAACAGGAAATGAAAAATCTATAGCACCACTTATTTCAGTTTTGGAAGAGAATAATACTGTTCTTGTGACTGAAGTATCTGAAAGTCTGGTACAATTTGGTGATCCTGCGACAGAAATGCTCATTAATAGACTTGCTGCTAGTGATAATTCCGTGTTAAGTTCTAACCTGAAATATGTACTTAAATCGATAGCAGTTGATGATATTGAATATTTTATTGAAAACCTAGACAATGATGATGAATCTGTCCGAAGATATACTGCCATAGTTCTTGCTGAGATGGGGGATGAGAGGACATTAAATGCTCTCATTGATGCACTTGATGATGATAATGCGAATGTCAGAAGTTCTGCTGTTCAAGGTCTCGGAAATATTGGTAACAAGAAAGCTGTGCCTCCCCTGATTCAAATTATGACTAATACAAGTGAACCTACGCAGATTCGAAGTAATGCTGCAATTGCTCTTGGACAAATTGGGGATTCCGATTCATTGGAGCCTTTGACCAAAATGTTAAAAGACGAAGATTGGTTGGTGCCAAGGAGCGCCGCAGTAGCTCTTGGAGAAATGGGTAATAGTGAAGCGATACCTTATCTTAATGATGCATTAAGAGATGATGACGTTAACGTTGTAGTAAAATCTGCCATGTCTCTGGAAAAACTGAATGTCAGTGGGGTTGACCAATTAATTGATCTGTTGGATGATAAGGACAAAACGGTACAGAAAAATGCAGCATCTGCCCTAGGCAGTATCGGAGACGAAAGGGCTATAGACCCTCTGATAGATCTACTCGAAGGCGAAAATGAAGATGAAAATGTCAGGGGAGCTGCTGCAAGTTCATTAGGACAAATTAGAGATGAAGGTGCTGTTACACCCCTTATTAGAGTACTTGAGGATGCAAATGAGTCTGCCACAGTGAAGAAGAACGTAATATATGCACTATGGATGATAGGGGACGAAAGAGCAACGCAACCACTAATTGAGAGATTGGCTGATGAAGATCCAGAAATCCGTAAATCTGCAGTGGTTGCACTTGGGGAAATGGGAGATGAAAACGCAGTAGATGCACTTATCTTGTCGCTGGAGGATGAGAACTGGAGGGTGAGAATATCCGCAGTTGGGTATCTTCAGAATTTTGATGACGATAAAATCGTGATTCCGATTAGCAATCTGCTGAGCGATGAATATTGGGCTGTAAGAAAAACAGCAGCACGTTCACTTGGCAGCGTTGGAAACCAGCAGGCAGTACCTCCACTCGTTGAGGCGATTGGGGTGGAAAAAGAACAGGATGTTAAGACTGCTATGGTAGGAGCTCTGGGAGACATTGGTAATGAATCAGCCGTTGAGATCTTAATCCAGCTATTGCAGGACAAGTCCGAATTCCTGGGTGTTCGGGAAACCGCAGCAACATCTCTTAGAAAAGCCGGGAATGAACAAGCAGTGGATCCATTAATTCAGGTAATGCTGGACAAAACGGAAGCAGTTGATCTAAGGATAGAAGCTGCAAATTCGCTTGGGAGGATCGGAGATCATGATGCGATCGATGCACTTTCCCGGATGTCCCAGGATCCGAATGAGCATCCCACCTTAAGAGCAGCTGCGGACGAAGCCATTGAAAAAATAGGAAGTATTCCGTAAGCAGCCCTGAACAGTTAAAGTAAATAGAACCGTTCTTAGTCGTGTTTGAATCGGCCAAAATTCAAAAACAACTAAGAACAAGCACTTTTTTTTCAACAATACACCAAAAGAGAATGGATCAGATAATATCCATCTCACTCAACCTGTTCGGAAGATAAGTATCCGTCACGAAATCAAGACCTTTTCCTGCAAAGGCTTGTTGTTCGGCCTTTTTCTTAATGCTAAGTTGCAGGCTTATCTGTTCTTTCCAGTAGTCATTCGCAAACCTCGGATCGGTCAGTTCACTTCTCAATGCATCAATATCCTTGTCCGTCAGCTTGTCAGTGGAAAGTTCGTATTCCACGATATCGGATGGCTGTACACCGATGAACTTGGCTGCAGGTGTTGCCATGAACTCTGAAAGGTGAGCACTCTTAATAGCACCGTATGCAACCGATGCGAATATCCTGTAGGACCATGGGTCACCATCAGTAAAGACCACCACAGGAATGCCCAGCTCTTCGTTCATCCTCTTGATAAGACGGCGTGTTGACCTTGCAGGCTGTCCTTTAAGGTGCACAAGGATGGCATTGTACTTCTCATCAAAGCCATTCTCGATGAGCCTCGCGTACATACCACCAGTCTCGATCGCAATGATGAATTTAGCATCGTGGTCAAGGAACTCGATATTCTCAACATTGAACGGGATCTGGTAGCCACTTTCACCAATATCTTCCTGGCAGTGTATGACACGTGCACCACGTTTTGTTTCTTCCCTGATCCTGATAGGACCGAACATGGTAGCACCATCCTCCTCAGGACGCATGTGGAAATATTCCCTCTGAAGTGCTGTTATGATCTCAAGGTCTTCGATCAGCCTGTTACTCTCCGCCTGTTCACGGAACTTGGCGATATCCCAGTTCTCTGAGATATAATACAACTCCCTTAAGGTCGAACCACGATCCTGCGACAGGTGGTTCTTTACGAGGAAATCGATCGAGTGCACGGTCTTGAGAAGCTGGAAAGCACCTTTGACGGTCTTGGCGGTCCTCTGGGTCTCACGATCACCATAGACCCAGACATCGCTTTCCTCACTATACTCGATGTTGTTCTTGGTACGGCTTGAGATACTGACATTCGGGACGATCTCATCCACGAACTGGTCATATAAATTCTCGGTCAGCCCGAGCAAGCGGTTCTTTGCCAGCAGATCATGCTGTTTTTTCTGTTGTGAATATTTTGACTCTACATCGTCTGCCATTTCAGATCACCCCTTTGATCGCTTTTGCACCTGTAACCAGTTCTTCCTCCAGACCCTCGACGATCAATTGCGGAAGCCTTGCTACCTCAGCTTCGGTAATGGTTTCCAGATCGTAGGTCACTGCTTTGGAAGCCTCAGGAGAAAGTTTCAGGGTCCACACATAATCAAAATCACTTCCCATTGAGATGATCTTAGGTTCAGGCACTACCCCTTTGATCTCGTACGGAAGCATGTCATGCAACTTGAACTCAGCAAGCTTGCTGCCATAGTTCTTCACAGTTACGGAAACATTCGCTCCGCCATTGCCATTCAGGTTAACCTTTCGCATCACAAGAAGATTACCCATGACCTTTGCAACCACAGGATTGATGTCAGGAATTTCCCGATCAAGGGTCTCGGCAAGTTTCTGTGCCATCTTTGGCAGCACTTTGGTGATTATGACCTCTTTCTCACGCCTCTTCTTCAATGTACCCTGGCGGTTCAGGTAGCGATTCAGCTTCCTTGACACTTCTTTGATAGCAAGCTCCACCTCATCCCTTATCTCAGGGATCTCAGCAATGGCATCCTTGGATTCGGAAGTGAAAGGAACATTGGTTGATGCAACGTGAACAAGAAGTACCACAGGTCCGGTTGGCATTCCGCCACCGGGCTGGTTCAGACCATACTGTTTCCACTTAATACCCTCTACTGCATGGGTTGTTACGCAACCACCCTGCTGGTAGAGAAGGGGAACACGATTAGCAAACCTCATTATATCGATACGATCATCCTTCTGGAGATCTCCACCATACGCAATGCCAACTTCCACAACGAAAGGATTTCCTGAGAACACGGAAGCTGAACGGGTGGTTGTTGCGATAAAGTCAACACTAAACTCTTTTTCAAGACCTTTGTAGATAAGGTCTTCACCGATAGGAGACAGGCAATCGGTAGGAGGAGCCATTATCTTTACATTCTTGAATGCGTCCAGCAGTTTCTTAGACATATCCCTTGATATTTCCGAAGGAGGAAGCTCGGGATCAAGTCCGGCTGCTTTGCAGATCTCCTCAGCGGTAAGTAAACCGATCTTGGAAAAAGAATATCGCAAAAATGGTGCAAGCTTCTGGCGCTCGGTGTAGCGAAGCATCTTCATAAGCGTACCAAGTTCGATGCCATGAGGATGTGGCAGGATCTCCTTTGCAGGTACAGGAAGTTTGTCTGTTGCCCTTTCAAAGACAACCTCATTGCCATCCGGCTCTATCAATGTGAGCCTGGCATGAGGATTAACAATGGCAGTAGCCTTCAGGTACTCATAGATCGACTGCCTGCGTCCTTTGACATAAGATGCTTCCATTTCCAGTTCCACACGTGTACCATGGGGACGATCCCAGTCGATGACCTCATCACGAAGGATCTCAGGATCGTTGGTACTGGTATTGATCATGAGCTCATAATAGTGAGCAGGGGAACCACTGCCGATCTTGGATATGATCTTGGTAGGATGACCTGCTGTCAGCTGGGCATAAAGAACAGAAGCAGATATTCCGATACCCTGCTGTCCACGGCTCTGTTTCAGTGCATGGAATCGAGAACCATAAAGCAGTTTTGCGAATACCTTCGGAATCTGCTCTTTAACAATACCGGGACCATTATCCTCCACGATCACAGAAACATTATCTTTTCCCACACGTTCAATGTGAAGCAGGATATCCGGTAGGATCTCCGCTTCCTCACATGCATCAAGGGAGTTATCTACTGCTTCTTTTACGGTCGTGATCAGACTGCGAGGGGCTGAATCAAAACCAAGGATCTGCCTGTTCTTTTCAAAAAATTCTGCAACACTTATCGCTTGTTGCTTTTTTGCAAGTTCTTCTGCAATTGGGGCTGCCATAAAATATTCATCCTTAGCTGGTAAAAACTGATAGGAATAACAACTGTACATATCCTGAGATATTTCAGGACCTACTGACTGTAATCATTAAAAAATGGAATACAAGATATTTATTAGTTTGCAGCCATCACGACTTTTGGTGTGAGTACTACAACAGTATTTCTGGAAAATTTTCCACCAAAAATAAAAGAGAAGGACAGATCGATAACGATTGCATCGATCACCTCATTTGATCATATCATAATATGATAGGATCATTCACCAATATCTTCGTTCCAGAGTTCCGGATTCTTATTAATGAAATCTTCCATCATGTCCACACATTCATCGAGATCAAGGTCAATCACTTCAACCCCGTGAGATTCCATGAATTCCTTTGCACCCGGAAAGGTCCTGGATTCGCCAACGATGACCTTCTTTATTCCAAATTGCACGACAGCACCAGCACAAAGATAGCATGGCATCAAAGTGGAATAAAGAGTTGAATCGCGATAATTCCCGATCCTTCCTGCATCCCTGAGACATGAAATTTCAGCATGTGCCATTGGATCATCCTGTTGAACACGTAAGTTGTGACCCTGACCAATAATACTATCATCCCTGACAAGAACTGAACCAATAGGAATTCCGCCATCATTAAGTCCCGATCTTGCTTCATCTATTGCTACTTGCATAAATTTATCCATAGCTTCACACCCTAATAATTAAAGTAAAATATATTAATGCTAGAAATAAATTACTGCTCAGGATCGATCAGGGACTTCCAGTTTGTAAACCCGGTCATTCTCACGTACCTTGCCCTCAATAGCAAGACCTACCACATCCCCTGATTCCGCCTTTTGGACAGGACCATCATCATTCCTTATCTCTTTGACCTTCTGCTCAAGATAGGTATTCTTGCCTTCAATGATGATATCATCACCTACCTCAAGACTGGTCTCCAAAAGCTTTACTTCTGCAGCACCCTGTTTCCTGTAGTAGTTGGTCACAACTCCTACAGCCTGTCTTTTAATAACAGAGATATTCATATCCCGCTCTATAGCCATACCGTCAGGACCGGGAATACCGAAATAGAACCCTGTGGAAAAGCCCCGGTTAAAAACGGATGACATCTCTTCCTTCCAGCCAGCGGCTTTCTCCCGACTATACGTTCCATCCCTGTATGCATCAAGTGCTTCACGATAACATCGGGAAACTGTTGAAGTATATCTTGTATCCCTTAACCTGCCTTCAACCTTGAAAGCATCCACACCTGCATTGATGAGTTCAGGAATATGTTCTATCATGCAAAGATCCCTTGCACTAAGCAGGTACTTACCATCAATATCAACTTCACTTCCATCCTCACCGACCAGCTTCCAGCCCCAGCGACACGGCTGGGAACATTCTCCGCAATTGCCGGACTTGCCAAGGATATAGGCTGAGAGATAACATCTGCCTGATATTGCCTGACACATGGCACCATGTACGAAAACTTCCAGTTCAGTATCGGTATTCTGTCGGATATCCTTTACCTGCTCAAGACTGAGCTCCCTTGCAAGCACCACACGGGAAGCCCCGAGGGATGCGTAGAAATTGACCGTCTGCCAGTTGGACACGTTCGCCTGTGTGGAAATATGAACCCGCAGACCCGCATCCACAGCTTTTGTTATCACAGCAGGGTCCCATGCAATGACAGCATCAACATCAGATGATGCCACTGCATCAATCACTTCATCAAGCTCAGGAAGATCATCGGGATAGATCACAGTGTTCAGTGCAAGGTAAGCATTCATGCCCTGCTCTTTAACATCGGTGACAAATGAGTTCAGGTCATCAAGAGTAATATCACAGGCCCTTGCCCTGAGGCTGAACCTGTCAACAGAAAAATAAACGCCATCGGCATAATCCTTACATGCAGAAAGGGCTGCACGGTTCTTTACACCCATCATAAGTTCCGGGATCTTGCCGGGTTTTTCAGGCTGGTCCATGGCTTAGCATCGTAAGTGATGATTTAAATTAGTTGTCGTTAGAAAACAAAGAATATAGGATGAAAAAAGAAACGATAGAATCAATCCACCGGTGCATAAATTTCAGTAAGGATCTCCTCAGGCGAAACCTCTGCAGGGTCGTTCAAGTAAACTTCCCTTGTGGGTCCTGTGATGGTCAAGCCATTCCCGGATCAGGATTCAATGAACGGAAGGGATACCCTGATGATGATCACTGATACAAGACCCCAGGCAAATGGGAGCCAGAGAGGGATGTTCAGGAACAGAGGAGCTGAGTAGGTCCAGACACCAAGATGGGTACCTATGAACTCGGCGGTGCAGCCAAGGATTATACCTGAGATATAGATGATGTTGTCACCTTTTGCAGACCACTGGTACTGCCTTGCCACATAAAGAAAGATCAGCAGGGATGTAAGGAGAATGTTGTTTTGCCAGAACATCACTGCGAGCACCAATGCAATTGCAAAGATCGCCAATTCCCTCAATATGTTTTTATTTCCGAGATTGTTCATGTTCTGCTCTAAAGTCAATCTTTATATAAGTAATATACGAGAACGGGATCAAAAAGCAGAATAAATACCCCATTCAACAGTATCAAATATTTATACTGAGAAAAGGATTTATCTCTGTTCGAGGTAATATATAAATATTGAAATACTGCAACACAGGATTTCAAGTTTCAAAATACGTATATCCAGATATGTTCGGAATGGTGGGGAACATGACCTATATTGAGGATATCGAACTTAGTGACAGTGCAAAGGCCCATGCGGAAACTTACCTGCAGAATGTTGAAATTACTGAACAGTATAGAGCACAGCTTTTCCAGTGGGTGGGAACCTATCTTGATGAGAGTACACTGGAGAACATTATTGCATACAAGAAATCCGCACACTGGGACCACCCTTTTGAATCGATCAGGTCAGAGGCTGAAAAGGACCTTGAGCTGACAACACTATACGCTTCCAGAGGAGAACAGTATAACATCGACCTGATGGTCTTTGAAGGAAACCTGCTGATACTTTTCAATGAAGTGCTTTCGAAAGCAAAAGAACATCTTGAAAAGAAGGTCGTAGCACACTAAAAATGATAAAAGGGGTTTGTGGTCAGACGATCTAGGTCAGACCTTGACCCTCTGGCTGCTGGAACTCCTTTTGTAGTTCCCGAACTCAGAATCCAGCAATAGGGAACCGTTCAGCACAGGGCCGTCCTTGCATACCCTCAAACCTTCATGATCCATACAGCAGGCACCACACACACCAATTGCGCATTTGAAATACCTGTGGAGACTGAACTCTGCACGATCATGTGCACCTTTTTCCTCTAACATCTTGAGGACATTGAACATCATGATCTCGGGTCCGCAGACACATATGCGATCATAGGCAGACACATCCATGTCGGCCAGGACAGTTGTGACAAAGCCGCATGTTCCGGCAGAGCCGTCATCTGTTGTCACATTTAGATCCCCGGCCTCAGAGAACCTCTTATCAAAAACAAGCTCTGATGCAGTCCTTGCACCGAGTATCGTTGTTACCTTTGCACCTACAGAAGCAGCCTCATCGGCAAGCGGGCCAAGTGGGGCAACGCCCACGCCACCGGCGATTATCAGGATATTCTCATCCTTTGCAGGTAATGTGAAGCCTTTTCCGAAAGGACCACGAAGACCTACCGAATCCCCTTCTTTCATCTCAAAAAGGCGGGAGGTGGCATCGCCTACTTTCTGTACAGTGATACCGTTCTTGAAAGAGCAGCCCATAGGGACCTCGTCCACGCCGCGTACCCACACCATTACGAACTGGCCCGGCTGGGCATCATCGAGAGACGTGTCAAAACGGAATGTCCTGATGGAAGGAGTTTCCTCTACGATCTTTGTTATCTTTGAATTGATTGGACGCATCAGATCACCTCATGGGCAAGACCTGTAATATCTTCGACACCGGCATATCCTTTGTCCTGCAGGAAATGATCGATTCCTGTCGCAATGTCTGCAAAGACCTCTACACCTTCATGGACAGCAGAACCGATCTGGACAGCACTTGCGCCTGCCATTATCATTTCCACTGCATCTTCCCATGTGGATACTCCACCCACGCCTATGACGGGTATCTCCAGTGCTTCATAAAGATCATAAACGCATTTGATAGCAACCGGCTTGACCGCGGAACCGGAAAGTCCGCCGAACCTGTTGCCGAGTATAGGATAGCCGGAATTGATGTCAATTGCCATTCCACGCAGGGTATTGATAGCAACAACAGCAGCAGCACCGCCGTTCTCGGCAGCCTTACCTATTGACTTAATATCAGTTACATTAGGGGTCAGCTTTACCCAAACAGGGACATCCACTGCATCACATACCGCAGCAGTTATCGCTTCCACCATGCAGGAATCGGTCCCGATGGTTGCACCGTAACCTTCCGCATGGGGACAGCTGACGTTAAGTTCAAAAGCATCAGGTTTGGAATCTGCCAGACCTTCTGCAACCTTTACAAATTCCTCAGCGTTGCCACCAAAGATGCTTGCGATCACAGAAACATCAGCACCTTCTTTTGCGATCTTAATCTCATTATCGAAATCTGCATAGGAAGGATTTGGAAGACCCATTGCGTTCAAAAAGCCACAGTCCAGCTTGACCATACTGGGATTTGGATGTCCGATCTTGGGTTCCGGACCGATGGATTTTGTCACCACCGCACCTGCACCGGAATTAGCCATACGTACAAGGGAAGCACCTGTGGTTCCCATGATGCCTGATGCAAGTATTGTGGGATTCCTGAATTCAATTCCTGTGATCTTTACCATAACATTTCACTTCCGATCAGAATCACTCATCGTCACAGCCGGACAGCTGACACACAGCATCACGGACGAGTTCCTTACCGCCCATTTCCACCAGCAATCTTCCGATACTGGCAGCATGTTCACGGTAGTTCTTCATAGGGATCATCTCGTCGATACGCACTTCATTTGTGCCATCGAGTGATAACACTTCCACAAGCACATGGATCTCATCGCCATCTTCACTCACACGTGCGAACGAACCGATAGGAACAACACAACCGCCTTCTACATCAGTTATCAATATACGTTCAACTTCGGTTTCGATTCTTGAGATCTCATGGTTCAGGACAGAACATGCATTTTCAGCTTCTCCCCCGGTCCTTGTGACAACAACGATAGTCCCTTGGTTTGCAGAAGGGCAAAATGCCTCCGGAGGAAGGCGATAGACATCCATTTCCCATCCCATGCGCTGCAAGCCTGCCTCGGCAAGCAATATTCCGTCATATAAGCCATCTTCAAGTTTCTTTATGCGTGTATTGATATTGCCTCGAAGGTCCTGTACATTGAGATCAGGACGAAAACGCAAAAGCTGTGCACGCCTGCGCATTGAGCTTGTGCCGATTATAGCCCCATCCGGAAGTTCATCCAGTGTTGAACCATCCTGAGTAAGAAGTACATCATAAGGAGAATCGCGCTTCAGAACTGCTGCAATAGCAAGCTCAGGAGGTCTTATTGTTGGAAGGTCTTTCATGGAATGAACTGCGATGTCCACTTCACCCTCGATCATCCTGTCGTCAAGTTCACGGACAAAAGCACCCACACCAGCAACCTCATGGAGCGGGCGATCTGTGAAAACATCCCCTGATGTCTTAATGATCTCTCTTTCCAGTTCATGCCCACGTTCTTCAAGCATTTTGGTCACAAGGTTTGCCTGGGCAAGAGCAAGAGCACTTCCACGGGTTCCTAGTATCATAATTATTGCTCCTCAATTACTGGAATTATTTCAGGTTAGCTGCATATGCATCGAGGGTCTTCTCAATGTCAGCATCTGTGTGTGCCATTGAAAGGAAGTTCGTCTCGAACTGGGATGGTGGCAGGAACACTCCGCTGTCAAGCATGTTGTGGAAGAACTGCAAGTAACCTTCCTTGTCACATTTGAGAACATCCTGATAGTTCAGAGGCATATCACCGAAGAATACCTTGAACATTGAACCAATACCACCGACATTATAATCAAGACCCTTATCAGCAATGATATCTGAAAGGTTGGAGCGCATCATGTCACCGGTTGCTGCAAGCTTTTCTTGTACCTTTTCCTTCTCCAGTACATCAAGGGCTGCAATACCAGCTGCAACTGATGCAGGACTGCCACTGAAGGTACCTGCCTGGTAAACAGGACCTGATGGAGATATCATGTCTATTATCTCGCGCTTACCACCGAAAACACCAATCGGAAGTCCGCCACCTACGATCTTTCCAAGGGTTGTCATATCAGGTGTAACACCAAAGTACTCCTGTGCACCACCCATAGCAAGCCTGAAACCTGTGATGACCTCATCAAAGATAAGAACAACATCGTTCTCTTCTGTGACCTTTCGGACCTCCTTCAGGTAATCGCCCTGCGGAAGTATCGGACCTATGTTACCCAGTACTGGCTCCATAATTACCGCAGCCATATCGTCCTGGTTGGACTCGATTACCTCGGTCATTGCCTCGATATCATTGTAAGCGACCTGAAGAGTGTTCTTTGTAAAATCGGCAGGAATTCCAAGGGAATCCGGCTCTCCATGTGTGGTAGCTCCAGAACCTGCCTTTACAAGCACAGCATCATGAGCACCGTGGAAGCCACCCTCGATCTTGATGAACTTGTTCTTTCCTGTAAATCCACGGGCAGCCCTGAGAGCACTCATGGTAGCTTCAGTACCTGTTGAGATAAATCTCAACATATCGATACTTGGATAAAGAGAAGCGATCTTCTCTGCAAGGGTCACCTCAAGCTGAGTTGGGGTCCCATAGAGCCAGCCTTTGTCGAGCTGGTCAATGATCGCCTGCCTGATAACAGGATTTGCATGTCCCAGGATCTTGGGACCGTATGCAAGACAGTAATCAATGTACTCATTACCATCAACATCAGTGATATGGGAGCCATTAGCTGACTCTGTGTAGAAGGGGTAAGGCTTGATAGCACGTACCGGACTGCTAACGCCACCGGGGAGAATCATTTTTGCCTTGTCGAATAGTTCCTTGGATTTGTCTAAAGTAACCATGATAACACCATTTGAAATTTGATATGTAGATTAATGCTAAGCTGAATAACTGAATTAGTGATCGTTTTCTTTTGCCTTACTTCAACATTCTTGCAAGGTCCTTTGCAAAATATGTCAGTATCATATCAGCACCTGCACGCTTGATGGACATTAATGATTCATACATCACTTTCTTCTCGTCCAGCCAGCCTTTTTCCGATGCTGCCTTGAGCATTGAGTACTCACCACTGACATTGTATGCCGCCGTAGGCATTTTGAACTCGTGCTTGATACGATAGATAATATCAAGATAAGGCAGTGCCGGCTTGACCATTACTATATCAGCGCCTTCGAGTATGTCCAGTTCAACTTCACGGATAGCCTCATCGGAATTAGCAGGGTCCATCTGGTAAGTTGAGCGATCACCAAACTGGAAACCGGAGTCTGCTGCATCCCTGAAAGGACCATAGAATGCTGAAGAATATTTTGCTGCGTAGGACATTATAGGAGTGTTCTTGAAGTTTTCCTCATCCAGTGCTGTACGGATAGCACCGATCATTCCATCCATCATACCTGAAGGTGCCACAATATCAGCACCTGCCTTTGCATGACTTACAGCGATCTTACCCAGAATGTCAAGGGTCGGGTCATTGAGAACATCCTCAGTATCAAAATCCACAATACCACAATGACCATGGCTTGTGTATTCACACATGCAGACATCAGTGATGACAACCATGTCCTTTCCAAGGTCTTCCTTGATAGCACGGACAGCCTGCTGGACAATATCCTCTTCACCATAAGAAGAGGTCCCAGTCTCATCCTTGTGTTCCGGGATGCCGAAAAGGACCAGTGCAGGAATTCCAAGATCTGCTGCATCCTTTGCATCATCAACAACCTTATCCAGAGGCAAGCGCTGGACACCGGGCATAGATGATATATCCACAATAGAATCAGTGGTCTCATCCACGAACATAGGATATATCAAGTCGTTCGCGCTAAGGTCGGTCTCCCGAACCAGATCACGTATCTTACCACTTCTTAACCTTCGCATTCTAACGTGTGGGAACATAGTATCAACTCTTATTCTGTAGCTTCATTGCTCTTCTTGATCGGACTGATATCAAATAAACGGGATACGGAATCTAAGAATTCCTCATCGTCATATTCGGCAGCATTACGTAATTTCTTGGTCGGCTCTGCCAGGATCTTGTTTGTAATAGCACGTGTAAGGTCCACAAGCACCTTGCGCTCAAAGTCACCCATCGTATGATAGGCACTCAACTTGTTAATAGCGTGTTCCATCTCGGTTTCTCTTAAACCATAGGAATTACTGTAAAGCTCTGAAATGATAACATCTGCTTTCTGACGCTTATACTGGGCCTGAAGAAGTTCGAGCTCCTGCCCAACTATGAGCTCTGCCTTCTTGGCCTCTACCATCCTCATCTGAAGATTCTTCTCATTGATAACACGCAGACCGTCAATATTGCGAAGAATTACATGCGGGATCCCTTCTACTGAAGGATCAATATCCCTCGGACTTGCAATATCAATAAGCAGAAGTTCGTTCGTACGACCATCCATTACCTTTTCCACAATATCCTTCTTCAGGACATAATGTGGAGCAGAAGTAGCACTTATTACCACATCAGCTGCGGAAACATATTTTTCAAGCTGGTCGAACATGACAGCTTCCCCACCAAGTTCTCCTGCAAGATCCTTTGCTTTCTCGTAGGTACGATTTGCAATATAGATCACATTCATATCCCTGTGTGCAAGAGCTCTTGTGACCAGAGTACCCATCTCCCCGGTACCAACGACAAGGATATTCTTGTCATTGAGACCATGCAGGATATCATCAGCAAGATCAACAGCTGCAGAAGCAATGGAAACTGCCCCCCTGTTAATGAAGGTCTCGGTACGAACTCTTTTTCCGACCTGGATAGCCTTGCTGAAAGCCGTATCCAGTACCTTTCCTACAGTACCGGCATCTTTTGCTAACAGGAACAGATCTTTCATCTGACCCAGGATCTGAGCTTCACCGATTATCATGGACTCAAGCCCGGAAGCAAGTCTGAGAAGGTGCCTTAAAGATTCATCGTGGTCATAGAACTCCACGATATTTGCTGACACGCCCATCTCCTTGGCATAATGGAACAGAACACTGCTACCCTTTGAAGAAACAACATATATTTCTACGCGGTTACATGTCTTGAGGACCGCACATTCATAGACAAGTTCATTTGAGTATAGCTGATTCAGAACGAGATCAAGGTCCCCATGCCAGGAATCCTCCATTTCCTCAACAGTAGCCTTGGCATGTGTAATGACCATACTGGATATCTCTGTCACAGTGAACCTCCACAATGAACGCGCATTAGATGTAGCATACCTTCATGAACACGAACATCGGACTTAAATTTAATGTAATGTCCCATATAATATCAACCTTTCTTGCTTATGTGCTCCTGAACTATATCAGATGCTATATTATACCCTTTTTCATATGAAACTTCAAGAGCTTCCCATACGGACCTATCTTCAAGGATCTCCCAGAGAATAGCCTTTCTTGTCTTTTGCTCTGCAACTTTGCCTTTTAGCAGATTTCGGATCTCATCCTGCAGTTTGATCATATCCCCATACTGAGGAGTGATAAAAGTTTCTATTTTCTTGCGAGTGTATTTGGATACTGCCGGACTCGAGCCAAGTGTGGATATCCCAATGGTCAGACCGCCCCTATTGATCACAGAAGGAATTACCACATCATCTGCCATATCAACACGATTGACCAATGCACCTGACCTTCGGGCAAATTCATTTATTCTATCGTTCAATCCAACCATATTGGTTGCAGGAATAACGAGGAATGCATCCATGACAAGCTCTTCAATCTTTTCGTCTGACACGGATAAAAGGTCCATGGAAACCAGCTCCACAGAAGATGAGGATGAAAGGTCCCTAAGCTCAGGAACGAAGTCCGCACTAATAACAATTGTATGCGCATAGTCCGAAAACAGGGATGCTTTGCGAAGTCCAACAGAGCCTCCGCCAAAGATGACCACTTTCCTGTCACTCAGATCAATGAAAAGAGGCAGATACCTGTGACTATCGATCTGTTCTGCCATTCACAACCTCACACCGGTCTTTTTAAACTCGCGGATACTGTATAAGAGATTGTAATCAGTTATGCCTGTGGCCCTGGATATCTCCTGTGCAACGTATTCACAATCTTCTTTTGTATAGGAATGTACCATGGTGAAAAGATTGTAAGGCCAATCCGGATAACGTGGCCTTTCATAACAGTGAGTTACCTCAGTAAAGCCTGCCATAACAGCACCTACTTCTTCAACACGCTCGTCAGGAACATTCCAGGTACACATTGCATTTGCAGTGATCCCGATAGCACGATGACCGATGGATGCACCAAATCTGCGAATAAAGCCATTTTTCTGAAGTTGTTCTATCCTGTGGACAACCTCCACCTCAGTGATCCCAAGTTCTTCTGAGATCATGGCAAACGGCGAATGTACAAATGGTATGCCATCCTGGATCAGCTTGAGAAGACGAATGTCGACCTCATCCATGACAATATTATCATTTGACATCGAATTTCACTCCTATCTTAAAAAGTCGTTTTGTAGGCAGGTTGATCAACGGACAGCCGGTCTCTTCCTGAAGATCATTTATGATCTGCTCCAGACGTTCCTTGTTAGCAGCAGACACTGTGAACCATATATTATAATCCGCCTGGCGCAAATAATTATGGGAAACTTCCTGATGTTGATTGATAAGCTCTGCGATCTCATCTATCTTTGATTCCGGAGCTTTTAATGCAACAAGAGTACTTATCCCACCTACTCTTTTTGTGTTAATAACAGGACCAATTCGGCGCACTGCACCTTCTTCTTTCAGACGGCACATGCGCTCCAGCAGTTCCTCTTCAGATATACCCAGTTGAAAGCTCATTTTTTCGAATGGATGAACATCAAGTGGAAAGTCCAGCTGGATCAGATTAAGGATATTCTTATCAATATCGTCAAGTTGTATCATTAAATGAACACCAAATCTTCTATTTTGTTTAGGCAGCAAGCCTGTTCCACATTATACAACGTAAGAAATGCATCAATATAGATGAATGAGAAATACACTACCGATCTCCGACCGCTGTAATCTTTCTCTCTTCTTGATGTATGTGTTTATATTTGTTTCCTTTCATGTCAGAAGGAAATAAAATATCTCATTATAATTATACTAATTATTAGAAAAATATATAAGCTATAAAAAACAATGAAATTGCGCCTATGAGGTGAATAAATATGTGGAACAAAATTTCAAAAGATGACAAAGCATTTACAGGACTTGAAGCAGCAATTGTCCTGATTGCCTTTGTAGTCGTGGCAGCTGTTTTCAGTTATGTCATGCTAGGGGCGGGTTTCTATACAACCCAGAAGAGCCAGGAAGTAGTACATACAGGTGTAGCGCAGGCAAGTAGCAGTGTTGCAGTAGCTGGAGATGTTATTATTAAAGGACACACATCAGACGGAAGTGCAACCGAGCTTATTTTCTATGTTACAAATACAGCTGGAGGATCAGCCGTAGATCTCAGCAAATCAATGCTGACTTACACGGACTCAGATGATTTTAAAGCTAACTGTACATGGACTTCAACAAGTATAATTGGAGATTCTGACTCTCTGGTTGAAAGAGGTGAAAAATATAAGGTCACTGCCAATCTGGGAAATTCATCATTAACCAGCCTCCCTCCTGTGAATGAACAAATAAAGTTCGAGCTCAAACCACCAGATGGAGCCGTACTTGTAATACAGAGAACCATGCCTCCAGAAATCACTGCAGGTAGTTACTACACCGTTTATTGATGAGGTGATCAAAAATGTTCAAAAGATTCTTTAATGATGATAAAGCGTTTACTGGATTGGAAGCAGCAATCGTTCTGGTAGCATTTGTAGTCGTGGCAGCTGTTTTCAGTTATGTCATGCTTGGAGCTGGGTTCTATACAACCCAGAAAAGCCAGGAAGTAGTACATACAGGTGTAGCACAGGCAAGCAGCAGCGTTGAGATAAGTGGCGACGTTATTGCAACCGGAGATACAACTAACAATGAAATTTCAAATGTGACCGTTTTTCTGCAGCTTACTGCAGGAGGATCCCCAGTTGACATCAACAAAACCATAGTCACATACACTGATATGAGCAACCATGCGTCTTTTAAGTTAACTGATTCACAGATGAATATAACTGCAAAGCACGGTGGTGCAGACAATGACACTCTTCTGGAGAAATTCGAGAAATTTGAAGTGCTTGTTGATATTAGTGCTTATGATATAGGACCAAACGAAGAGTTCCAGATTGAGATTAAGCCACCTGAGGGAGCTACCTACACTCTGGAAAGGCAGGCACCTGCTCAGATCGATGCAATAATGACACTCTATTAATGAGTGTCTCATCTTTTTTTATTTTTAGATGAGATAAAAATTATTGCCTTTTGATAACTGTTACAATTATTGAGATCGTTATTGAAATAATTATATGTATGAACAGATTCCAGGTGAGAAAAAATGGGTGATGCAGAAGGTTTCGACCAGTCAATGATTGATGATCTGATGACGAGTGCTGAAGGAGACACCATTGAATCCAAAGTTGCTGACTTGGAAAACGAGGTAGCTGAAATTAAAGGTTCTGTTAAAAACCTCCTTCTGGATATCAGAGAAACAATGAGCGTTCTTGAGAATCCATTTCAGAACATTCAGGCAATATCCAATCTTACTGCTCCAGCAAATAATCAAGCACCTTCTACTCCTTTGAATAAACCACCAATCGATGAAGTACCTGATGTAGTTGAAGTTGAAACAGTACCACAGGATACATCAGCTAATACTTCCCAGAATATAGGAGATAATGTTACAAACAGCAACGATCATGCTAAAGAAGTAAGCTTTCCTCCCGACTTTAAGCTTGTCGACCCTCTTTCATTTCATAAGACAATAATCTGGGGACGGGAGATGGTGGAAAAATATGATTCTGAAACTATGCAGGAACTAGTTGAGATATTCTCACTACTGGGCTACATCCCTGATAACATAAAAGAGATCATACTTAAAATTACAAATATCCTTTATGAAAATAATAATCTCGACGACTCGGTAATGGACCTTTACAGGCTTTATCATATACTCAATCCAGAGGATTCAAGCCTTGACTCCAAGGTCCTGGATTTCGTTCTGAATGAAAACGATGCGGAGAACCCATGTCAAACGAAGTGATAACGACATCGATACTTGTAATAGCAAGTGTTGTAGCAGTTGTAGCTTTTATTAGTGCTGTTGTTCCTTCGGTGAATGAGTTGTCACGATCTTACACTTCTGTTGCAAATGAAATGGGAACAGAGGTCAGAACTGATATAGATATCATTTTTGTTTCCAGTCAGGGAAACAACGTTTCGATCTGGATCAAAAATGTTGGTTCCTCCAGGATCCCTTTATCTTATTTTGGGATGAGTGACATATTTATCGCGTCCTCTTCTAATTACTGGCATCCTGATTTTGAAAGCACATCCAATCCCACCTGGAATTACACACTTGAAAATGGTGATGGAAATACATGGGACTCAGGTGAAACTATTAAAACAATCATCGAATTAGATAATCTACCCAGTGATACCTATAAGTTAAATTTCGTACTTTATAATGGAGTCTCTGGATCAGATATATTCTCCAAGTGATAGACATGGGCCTTGATACAGTAATTGTTGCATTTTTTGTGATCACGACCATGCTGGTAGTGGCAAACACCTTTGTGATAGGGATGAATGAGCTTATTGATTCGGCTTATGATGGCTATAGTGTAATACATACAACTACAATGGATAAAATGCAAACGGATATTGAGATAAAGACAATCTGGTTTAATTCAACCGAAAGTCATCTTCATTTCATCGTGGAAAATACCGGTGAAACCAAGTTGAACAATTTCAATCTATGGGATATTATTGTTATCAAAAACGGTACTGCCGATTATATGGATGGCAACAAATGGACACAGGATGTTTATGATGACCAGCTCAATCCTAATATTCTGGACCCACTCGAGGAAATGGAAGTTGAGATACTGCAAGAATATAATAATGGAGATGATATTATTTTGAAAGTTGTAACTCCAAATGGCATCATTTCCTCCAAAGGGTATACAATTGGTGGTTGAAATGGAAGACGATGACAATAATAAAAACATTGTTTCAAGCGGAAATAATGAAATTGATAAAAAACTTGGAGAAGGCATACCTCTGGGTTCCCTTGTACTTATAGAAGGCGAAAACGATACCGGAAAAAGTGTTTTATGCCAACAGCTAGTATTTGGAGGATTAAATCAGTTGCACAGGATGGCATATTATTCAACTGAAAACACTATCAAAAGTCTACTTATGCAAATGGAAAGTCTAAGTCTGGATGTATCCGATTTTTACAGTTGGGGGTATCTAAGAATATTTCCAGTCCACCTTTCCGGTGTTGAATGGACCTCTGAACAAATGAAAGGAACTCTTAATCTGATGGCAGAGCACATCAAGAGCATAAAGGAAAAAGTCATAATCATAGACTCCCTCACAATGTTTACGACATATTCTGATGAAGATAATATTCTTGGTTTCCTCACAAGCCTTAAAAATTTTTGTGATAGAGGACTTACTATTTTCATCACTCTACATCAGCATGCTTTCAAGGAAGATACTCTTGTAAGGATCAGATCTGCATGTGATTGCCACCTATTTCTTAGGAAAGAGCAGCTTTCAGATCGCTATATCAGCGTTATGGAAGTTTCAAAGCTCAGGGGTGCAAAGAAAACCACAGGTAATATTGTGAGTTTTGAAGTTCAACCTGGATATGGACTGAAAATTATACCTATATCTCACGCCAAAACGTGAAATTTTTATTTTTTTAGTTTTAGGAGGGTTATATGGTTGAATCTGAAGATATACTTATGAAAGAAGGTTTCGAAAAGGGGTTAGAAGCTTGCTTTCCATTTAAACCAAAAAAATATGAGGGACATGATCATTCTGACATAAAAAATTGTAGTTTATATAAGATACTTCCTCCTGAAATGAAAAAAGAAGTAGAGAGAAATCACCATCTTCTGGAATACTTGCACATATTACCGATTGATACGATGGGAATTCCAAGATATGTGTCCAAACTTGAATCTAAACATGGTGACCTCGAACATCCCAATTTAATATACAAAGCAAGTGACAATGTTTACGTACATATTTATCCAAACAAAAATGGAGTAAGGGATTATTATATTCCGATAGAGCCAAACCTGCTTGTCGGTGTTGGCAATATACTAAAAGATTTAGAGATGAAGATGCTGGATTACCTCACAGGTATTGACTTCGATCCGGAAAATATTGAGGAAAAGACACAGATATTGATCGAAGCTATGGATGATATTTGTGTGATTGGGCAAAAGGAAGTAAATCAGGATTCTTTTGCAAATTTGAAAAAGGTCCTTGGTTCAAAGTTCTTTCCGAATAAAGGGGAAAACGAAGACGATCACATCTATTTATCTCAAGATCAATATAAGGCATTAAAATATTCTCTTCTCAGAGATAAAATAGGATTAGGTTTTCTCGATCCGTATATATGTGACAGCAATATTGAAGATATTACCTGCAACGGATTGGGGTCGATATATCTAGAGCACAAAGTCTTTGATGGACTGAGAAGTGTCCTGGAGTTCACTGACCATGACATCCTCAACCACTTTATAATCAAGCTTGCAGAAAGGATAGGAAAACCCATTACTTTTAAAGATCCCATTGTGGACGCCTCACTTCCGGATGGTTCGAGGATAAACATTGTTTATGGTACTGATGTAAGTAAAAATGGTAGCAACTTCACAATAAGGAAATTTAATGAAATTCCATTCAGCATACTTCAGGTAATCGATAAAGGAACGATGGACTACAGAGTTGCAGGTTATCTCTGGATTCTTCTTTCTGAAGGAATGAGTGGCTTTATCTGCGGTGAAACTGCGAGTGGTAAAACGACTTCATTAAATGCCCTTTCAACTTTCATTAGCCCTGATGCAAAACTGGTTTCTATAGAAGATACTCCTGAATTGCAGATCCCTCACAAAAACTGGACACGTGAAATGACCAGAGGTAGTACAAGAGGCGGGGGTATTGGTGAAGGAAGTGGTTCGGATGTTACAATGTTCGACCTTCTGAAAGCTGGCTTGAGGCAGAGACCAAATTATATTCTTGTGGGTGAAATCAGAGGAGTAGAGGGAAATGTTGCATTTCAGGCTATGCAGACCGGGCACCCGGTCATGTCAACATTCCACGCTGCAAGTGTTGAAAAACTAATACAGAGAATTACTGCAGACCCCATAAACATTCCAAAAACATATGTTGATAATCTGAATTTTGTTATCATTCAGTCTGCTGTCAGAAGACCTGATGGAAAAATGGTGAGAAGAGTGATCAGTGTGAACGAAGTTCTTGGATATGATCCTCAAAAAGGTGTCTCTTTCGTAGAAGCCTTTTCCTGGGATCCGGTTACTGATTCTTATGTTTTCAGTGCTCATGGTAGTTCTTATCTTCTTGAACAGAAAATTGCAACAAGACTAGGCATTCCTTCGAAGAGAAAACATGTTGTCTATGATGAAATCGAGAAAAGAGCAAAAATATTAGAACGATTCCAAAAAGAGGGTATCAATAATTTCTATGATTTCTTTGATACCACCTCTAAAATTACAAAACATGGAATGCTGAGGATTAAATTCTAAATGAGGCGTTGATATGGACATCTCCAGGATAAAAAATGTTTTCAAGAGAAAAAGTGAAGGTAATCCTTCAAAATCTTTGTCAGGAATAATATCCCGCAGGGTAGATCGCTTTAAAAAAGAGCTCTACATTAGCAACGATATGCTTTTCTCCTTAACTTACATGGCATCCATATCTACTGCAAATGTAAGCAGGGACAAGATATTCGAGAATATATCGAAGAAAACAGAATATTGTCCATATATTTATTTTGAAAAGGTCAAAGATCTATCACAGGACTGGCATTATGATTATGCTAATGCATGTGAGCTTGTATCTAGTAAGGTAAATCATGCTAGGCTGCAGGAACTTTTTAATAGGTTCTCCAATGCTATTGCTTCAGGTGAACCAGACATTGATTTTCTCAAGAAAGAGTGGACATTATTTAAAACAATAAGGAAAGATGAATTCGAGAGAAATCTTGATACCACAAAAGAATGGTCAAACGCTTACACTGCGTTACTTGTCTCGACATCTCTTGTATCCATTATAATATTACTTTCTGTAATTCTGTATAATTTAGGAGATCCTGCGAAGACGCTTTACGGTACAGCTTTTGTTGTATCCTGTATGTCTTTTGGGGGTGTAGCATTACTCTACAAAGGGGTCCCCAGAGATTCGATGGTCCATTGTTTGGATAAGAAATCAAAGGAACAGACCTACATTTACAAATGGATGCCAATTACAATACTTTTGGCTATCCTCTCAGTTGTAACACTGACATTGATACCTTCATTTTTGCATCCCATTGATTTCTATGTAGATATCAAAGGTATCGGAATGATTGTAGCGGGCCTGGTCATGCTTCCGGTTGGGATCACAGCTCATAGAGATATTGTCAAAGTTAACAAAAGAGATGAAAGTTATACTACATTTATCAGGAGTCTTGGGTCAATAGTGAGTGGATCGGGATTGACAATTCCAAAGGCTCTAATGAAAATCGATCCAAAAAATCTTGGTGAATTGAAGGGAGTGACTCGTGAACTCTATAAAAAACTTACAATTGGTATGGATTCGAAGTTAAGCTGGGATCAGTTTGTAGAGGAATCCGGTAGTTATTTGATTCACAAATTTACAAGTGTTTTTGTTGATTCCATTAATTTGGGAGGTGATGCCGAAGAGGTTGGAGAACTTGTAAGTTCATCAAACCTTGAGCTTGTCCTTTTGAGAATGAAAAGGGATCGTATTTCCACTTCTTTCACATACCTGATCGTCCCCCTCCATATGGCAATGGTGGCCCTTCTTCTTTTCATTGGACAAATACTTACGATATTCACAAACATCATTTCAGATCTATTTGTACAATATGACATCTCTGAATCTGAGATTGCAGGTGGTTCCGGTGGTGTTGGAATGAATTTGGGTATCTTTGGAGGAGTTCCGGTTGAGCTTTTAGGTCAATACGTTGTAGTAGTAATAATCGTATTTACTCTGGCTAATGTTCTTGTAGTAAATGTTGTGAAGGGAGGGCCCTTATATCTGATTATATTTTATGCTTCAATATTTTTTATTCTTTCGGGAATCATGATGATCAGTGTTCCTCCTGTAGTAGACATGTTCTTTTCGTTTGACTCATTTATTGAAGGAGGCATATGAAATGGATTTATCAATTTTAGCAGAAATAGATTCTTCTATTATCCTGGGAATTATTGTTAGCACAATAGTAATGAGTTTAGCAGTTTTTTATGATAAATATAGAGAGAATAATAGTACTGATTCTAATACCTCCATATCAAATTCATTTGAAATGCTAGGTCAACTCATTGATTTTTCCAGATTTAAAGTATCGAATCCTTTTGCTGGATCAGGTCAAAAAATCAAGAGACTGATTACCAGTGATTCTAGTTCAAAAGATACTGAAACATCAGAGTTAGAAGTTGATACAGAGTCAAATTATTCTGCTATCAAAAACAATTTAAGATCAAATATATCATATATTAAGTTAAGTCTATCCGGAAAAGGTGACCAGAAAAACGAATCTATATTTGCAGATATGGATAGTTCTGAAAATGCTGCTTCCACAGAAAGATCAAATCTAAATTTTGATGTCGATGAAATTCTAAGAAATAAAAAAAGTGAATTGGATTTTGATGACAATCTGATTAATGAGATGGCTACAGCAGGTGGTCTGGGCAGTCAAACTGGAGTTGAAGAGCCGGATTCGGATTTGTCACATAATAATGATTTATCTATTGATATAGATGAATTTGAATTTGGTTTTGGAGAGGGCGGAGATGGGCCAGACAATGAATTTGCTTTCGAGATGTCTGGAGATGAAACTTACGATGACGATTTTACCAATGTTGTAGCTGTCGATGATTTTTCCTTTGATGATGACGACGATAATTTCATAGAGTCATTGAAAAATGACATAATTATTGATGAGAAAGAGAAAATCGATTTCATGTCAGAATTGAAAGGAGAAAGTTTAGACATCGAAGAAATTAAAACTGAACTTGGAGAAGTTTTAGAAACTATTAAAAGGTACAACACCCGCTAATTTACATTGATAGATCAGTTAAACCAGGAAAAAGGTGATCAAAATATGTTAGAAGCAAAATACATAGGTCTTATAGTCTTAGCATTGTTTTCAGGTTCAATGCTTGTGTATCAATGGCTTTCACTCTACAATAGACTTGACTACAGTGTTGTTTTTTATGCTGCACTTTTGATATTTTCGTTTTCTTTAATGCTTTTGAAGAAATGAATGTTTGGAAGTTTAGAATAAACTAACTTAACACATACATTTAATTTTTTTACCAATGTGCCCAATCATTTTTATTGATTTTAATATTTGCCCCTCTGATATTTTTCAAGAAATTCTATTAAGAAATTACAATGAAAAACAGATCTTATCAGAATTTAGAGTTATCTGAATCATTACAAATCAATAATTTATAATAAGACCAATAAACCGATATTATTAACAAAAAAGATGAAGAGACGTTTTTAGAAGAACAGGTACTGAATCCGCCTTAAATTTTCATGTAGATTTTGTCTTTTATACTTATAGGTTCAAATAAACTTCTCATTTCAGTAGGTAATGTTTCGGATTTACCAATTATGAGATAGCCACCTTTTGTGAGTGAATCATAGAAGTTACTTATCATTTTTATTTTTTGAGTTTCATTGAAGTATATCATCACATTCCTACAGAAAACAGTGTCAAAATGCTTTGAAATTGGGCTATCATTTGTTAGATCATATCTTTTGAACCTATATGATAGATTTTGGATCTTTTTTACTTTAAAAGTATCCTCTGATTTTTCAAAATACTTGTGCCTGAGTATATGGTCAAGGTTTTGAATTTTATCCTTACAGTATACCCCTTCTGAAGCATTTTTCAGGCACTTTTCATCTATATCAGTAGCATATATCGATATGTTCCAATCTTCAGGAAATACCTCTTTTGCACAGATCCCAATCGAATAAGGTTCTTCTCCATTAGAACATCCAGCACTCCAAAATCTAACAAGTTTGCTTTGTGATTTTTGCTTTCTTCCGATTATATCTGCGATCAATTTATCCTTGAAAAATATGAACGGTGTTTTGTCTCGCATAAACTCAGTCACATTTATAGTGAGAGTATCTATTAGTGCAGCCAATTCACCTTCATTCTTTTCAAGAAATCGCATATACTCCTTATAGTCACTGATCCCTACAACCCTCATTCTCAGATCAATTCTTCTTCTGAGGTATTTGTCCCTATAACCATCAAGAACTATACCCGATAATTTCGAAATTTTGTTTGTAAGAAGATTAAAGTAATCTATATCACTTACATCCATAGTAACTTCCCATTGCTATATTTAACAATCAGACTTCCGTCAACTGCATTGAAAATAACATTTCTCCCCATACTTCCCCCTACATCTGTGGCCAATATTTCTATTTTCTCTTTTTTCAGGGTTTCTTCAACAGATTTTATATTTCGATCACCGATCTTAAGTATGTCCAGATTCATGTGCTTAAATATCTGGGCACCACCTGCAACCTTTGCAGAAATATGTTTTCGCCTTGCTCCATTGCTGATCATTTCTTCAAGCATTGTTTTTATGGCAGTTTCAGCATGCTTGGTTTTTCCATCGTTTGATGATCCAGGGAGCAATACATGTGCAATACCAGCCATACGACTTTTGTGGTCGTAAAGTACCACCCCTACACAGGAACCAAGTCCCATTGCTTTCAATAGGATATCTGATCCCACTTTGTATTCACCAATGCCGGCAATTAATTCTCCTTCTAATAATTTCACATTAGAACCGAGGGAACTGCCATTTAAGTGGTTCTTTGCGTCTATGATCAATTCACAATCAGGATGGCAAGAACCAGATGCACACATACCATCCATAGAACAGTATGAACCCACCACCGTATTATTTCTGCTCAAAACAATCGCTTTCGCGTTTGCTTTTGAGACAAATACAATATCGTTGCTCATATTCCTTCCAAGATATTCATAATGTTACTGAATAGATCATCTTCGGGTAGCAATGCCAGATTTATTTCGATATTTGACTCAGAGTTAAGCTTAGTTTCAAATATAATTAGATTGTCACTTTTTTGTGCCATCTGGGAAACTACTCCATCCATAACTGCAGTAGCCATATCAACTGCATAATTTGGCGGGGAAGGTAACAGTATTATGTCCAGGAAATCAGCTGACGCATCACAAAATGATGAAGAAAGTATGTTTCCGGCCTCCATTACTGCAGAAGCATACATCTCATCATCAACATCTTCTGTCCCATACATTTCTGCTACAAGTTTGTCTGCAGATTTCATGGGTACCATGACGTATAGGTAACCAGAGTTGTTCCCCTCCAGATCCTGTAATGCTATAAGGACACCTGCTACAACTTCGTTATATAATTCACCATGTAAATCTGCAATACTTACTATCTTTACTTCCGGAACAGTTATTTCAATATATTTGTCTAACAATTTTGAAAGTGAAGTGGCTGCATGTCCAGTACCTATATTACCAAGTTCTTTTAAAACTTCTACTTCCATTTCACTAAGACATTCTAATTCAGGCATCTATATCTCCTCCTACTAGCGCTGATACATCCAGGATCGGTATGACCCTCCCATCCCCTAGAATTGTAACCCCGATAAATCCTTTAACTTTTGACAAAACACTTCCCAGTGGTTTTATCACTATTTCCTGTTGATCGATTATTGAATCAACAAGTAATGCAACTTCTTCACTTTCCCTCTCTACAATAATACCAACTTCTTTTTCCAATTGTTTGCCATACTCTCCAATATCAAAAAATTCTTTCAATCTTATTGCGGGTAGCAGCTTTTCTCTTACATAAAGCAATGGCTGATCACGTATAAGTTTGAAATTATCTTTGTTAACATCGAGCGCTTCAACAACATTGGAAATTGGAATAGCATAAGTCTCATTCCCGGATTCAACAACAAGTGACTTTATAATTGCAACTGTGGGAGGGAGATTGATCCTCATCTTGGTACCTTTTCCCTTTTTGGAGTATATTTTTATTTTACCCCCCAGTTTCTCGACAGTCGTCTTCACGGCATCCATTCCGACTCCCCGCCCTGAAATCTCAGTAGCACTGTCTTTTGTAGATAGTCCTGAAGTAAAAATGAGCATCCTAATTTCGTCTTCACCAAGTTTATCCAAATCAGTTGATGAAATTATTCCCTTTTCTAAAGCCTTATTTTTGATCTTTTCCAAATCCAGGCCATTCCCGTCGTCTTCAATTTCAATTATGACGTTGCTCTTCTCCCTTTTTGCCGAGAGTTTTATGTGTCCAGTTTGACTTTTTCCAGCTTTTGCTCTTTCTTCCGGAGTTTCGATCCCATGATCGACACAGTTCCTTACAAGATGAACCAAAGGATCACTAATTTCGTCAAGGATAGTCCTATCGAGCTCAGTTTCCTGACCCTCAATTTCAAAATCGATTTCTTTTTCAAACTTTCTACTTAGGTCCCTCACCATTCTTGGGAATTTTTTGAATACCTTTTCGATTTTGACCATCCTCATCATCATAACTTCATCTTGTAAACTTGTGATAGATTTATCCAAAATTGCAGTAGCTTCTTCCAGTTCGGGTATCCTATGTTCCTGGGAAATTTGAAGAAGACAGCCTTTGTTAATTACAAGTTCTCCAACAAGGTTCATTATGCTATCAATATTGGAAACTCGAACCCGTATTGTATCCTGCCTTTTATTTCCAACAGATCCTTTTTTAGTATTATCCTGTGTGGCAGTGCAATTATCTTGATTTGATTCTATTTTTCTGATGCTAACTGCTTCTTTCCGAATATTTTCTTCTACCATTAAAGGTGCTCCTTCTTTCTGGACACCTTCATCTACCATTAACGGGGTTTCATCTTCCGGAATGCATTCTTCAGACATTAATAAAGATGTATCTTCCTGAATGTGTTCTTCAGACATTAACGAGGCTTCATCTTCCGGAATGCCATCTTCAACCATTAATGGAGGTTCATCTTCCTGAATACCTTCACCTGCCGTTATTACACTGGAATAATTATTCCCGAAAAGTGCGTATATCAATTTCCTTAACTTTTCCTGAAGAGAATATTCTTCATTCCTGGTTATTTCCTTAAATGTAAACATCAGACTTTCATTTGTTTGAATAGTAGATTCGGTTATTTCCTGCTCCCCTTTACTTCCTTCATTATTGGGAGTATCTTCTGGAGCAATATTTTCCATTTCATCCTGAATTGGGGATTGTATTTCCTCAGTGACTTCTTCTTGTTCACAGGAGATAACTTCAAAATTATCAATTTCAGAAATTTTGTCCATTACCTCTTCCACTTTACCTGCATCCCCCCTGATGAATGCTTTAAGTGAGCCCTTAAAAGTGCTATCGATATCTTCTTCTGTGGGTTCTGTTCTTATAACCGATCCCGCTTCTTTCAGAGATTCAATAACCAGTATAGCCTTCAATTCCTTTATATCAGAATCAGGAGCTATTTTCACATTGACTATGAGATTATGGTCTGCGATCTCCTTTTCGCGATTCACATCTTCTGTTTCCAGAGATCCTGTTATTTCGGAGACGGCTTCTTCCAGAGGAAATGAATCCATATTTTCCCCATTTTCTTTTTGATCACAGGAGATAATTTCAAAATAATCAATTTCAGAAATTTTGTTCATTATCTCTTCCACTTTACCTGCATCTCCCCTGAGGAATGCTTTAAGTGAACCCTTAAAAGTGCTATCTATCTCTTCTTCTGTGGGTTCTGTTCTTATAACCGATCCCGCTTCTTTCAGAGATTCAATAACCAGTATAGCTTTCAATTCCTTTACATCAGAATCAGGAGCTATTTTCACATTGACTATGAGATTATGGCCTGCAATCTCCTTTTCGCAATTCAGATCAGCTTTTTCCAGAGATCCTGTTATTTCGAAGACGGCTTCTTCCAGAAGATTTAATCCCGCATCTTCAGCTTCCTGTGTATCTATTATTGCGGAGGTGCTTTCTTCTGGAATGCAATTTTCAGCATCCTCATGTTTTTGATTTTTATACAGCTCAAAAGCATTCAGCAAGTTGTCAATTTTAATCTCATCATTGCCTTCGCTTTCTATTTTCTCCACCATTTCATTGATTCGGTCTACAGTTGAAAGCATTATGTCTATAAGATCGCTATCAATTACGATATCGCCACATTTTATGCCACTTAAAACTTCTTCCATGCTGTGACAGAGTTTTTCGAGCGATGCATACCCAAGAAATCCTGCCATCCCTTTAATTGTGTGTGCTACCCTGAATATTTCATCCAAAGCGTTATTATCACCATTTTCCAGATCTACAAAAGCCTGATTGAATATCTCAAGATACTCATTAACTTCCTGAAGGAAATCATCCTTGTAAGCGTCCATATCAGTTTCCATTGCATTTCACCTCTAACATCCTAACAATTTCTTCAGGTATTTCAAAAATAGGTTTTACAACGTCAATTGCTCCGGCTTCGATTGCAGCTTTTGGCATCCCAAAAATAACGCAGGTGTCTTCGCTGCATGCTATGGTAGATCCATTTGATTCTTTTATTTTTTTGAATCCGGATGCTCCATCGATCCCCATTCCCGTAAGTATTGTGGCGATTGAATTTTTCCCATACACATTTACAAAGCTTTCAATCGTTACATCGACAGAAGGCATTACAGCATGCATCGGTTCACCTTTTATGATCTTTATTCTGGTTACATTCAAAGCTTTTCGAATTTGCATGTGATAGCCGCCAGGGGCGATGTAAGCAACTCCATTTTCCACTTTCTCATTATTTTCAGCTTCTTTTACTTCAAGTTCTGATAAGGTATTCAATCTCGCAGCTAGCTGACTGCAAAAATTTCCTTCTGGCATATGCTGGACTACAAAAACCGATGCAGGGAGATTACCTGGCAATCTTGGAATTATTTGCTCAAGAGAAGAAGGACCGCCTGTTGAAGAACCAATAAGTACTCCTATATTTTGCATCTCCGGGCAATTCCAGTTTCCATTTATTACCTCACCTTTGAATTTTTTCAGGTTAAGTAGTCTTATAATATTTGGATTTGAATTGTGGATGCTACGAACTTTTGATATTAGCTCGCTTTCGATCTCAGCTACTTCTTGTAAGCCACTGGGCTTTGTTATAAAATCGATCGCACCAAGTCTCAAAGCTTCCAGAGCTTCTCTAGAACCCTTTTTAGTGAGAGAGCTAAACATTATAATCGGTATCGGAGTTGTATCCATTATAGCTTCAACGGCTGCCAGCCCATCCATGATGGGCATATTAACATCCATTACTATAACTTCCGGCTTTAGCTTATTCGCTTTTTCTACAGCTTCTTTGCCATTTTTTGCAATCCCGATAACTTCTATATCGCTAGCACTCTCAAGCATGTCTCTTGCTGCCCTTCTCATTAAGGCAGAATCATCAACAACAAGGGTTTTGATCATATTTTATCCGGCCTTTATGCGCCAGTAACTTTCTTAATTTCTTCAAGAACTTTTGGCGCCTGGAAAGGCTTTATTATGTATCCTTTTGCACCAAGCTTGATGGCCGTCTTTACGATTTTTTCCTGGCCAATAGCGGTACACATTACAACTTTTGCACCATTGTCCAAACTTTTTATCTGTTTTAAAGCATCAATTCCATTCATATCCGGCATAACAATATCCATTGTTACTACATCCGGATTTAGTTCCCTGTACATTTCTACAGCCTGATTCCCATTTTCAGCTTCCCCGGCTATATCGAATCCTGCTCCAAAGAGGATGTTCTTCAAAAGTTTTCTCATAAACGCTGTGTCATCGACAATTAATACTTTTGGCATGTAATTTCACCTTTTAATTATAAATTCGGTATGTCTCCAACCATGGTTACTCCACGGGGAGTTAATTCCACTTCCTTTCTTATTTTCACAACTTTTGCCAAACCGGAATCGACTAACTTATCATAGTACTCATTAAGTTCGTCTGTCGAGATTCCGACCATATTCTCTATTGAAACAAAATCCAATCCAGAATATACAAGTGTCAAAATCTGTTTTTCCATATCTGAAAATTCTATCCCGGGTTTATGTGTTTCAATAAGGCGGTTAAGATAATTTTCAAGCATCTCCAATGTAGTTTCAGGGCACATTAGCAAGCTTGTAGCGACCTGTCCGCTCTCAACTTTGGACAGGACAAGCACTTTTCTCTGTTTACCTCCAACATTTCTTACATCTTTCACCACAGTGCCCAGACTATCAAACAGCATCTTCTGCTGCTTTTTTGGTGAAATGAACCAGAAACCTTCATCTGTCACACTGAAATAACCTTTCTCCCACTGAGCTCCAGATGAAACTACACCTCCAACTGTTGCTGAATCCAGGTAATAAACCGCAAACCTGTCGGCTTTCAAGTTAAATGCAAGAAACCGGAAAACCTGTGGCATGAGATTCTCCGGTGGCTTGATGATAATCTCCCCGTCATTCTTGATCCTAATTGCCTCTACACCATCTACATCAACATTACCAATATCTTCAATTTCGTTTACCTGAATTTTGGTATTCCCGATGCATAGGGTTTGTTCGGTAACAATTAGCTCCGCATCAACCCATTTGCCATTATACCATTTTGCAGGTGTCTGGAGGTGAACTTTATCGTTCATCTTTGCATACCTTCGATTTCCTCTTCACTAAACACTTTGTCCAGATCCATCAAAGTCAAGAGACCATCATCGAGTTTCCCTACCCCAGTCAGGAATTTTGAATCGTTTCTTGAAGTTATAATGCTTGGTAACTCATCTATATTCTTTGACGATAGGTACTTGACTTCATTCACGGTATCCACAATCATTCCTATGACTGCATTTTCATATTCGACTACAATAATCCTTGTTTCACTGTCCGTCTCTTTTGTTTCCTTGCCAAAACGAGTTCTTAAATTTATTATAGTTGTAATCTGGCCCCTGAGATTTACAACCCCCTCTATGAACTCAGGTGCATTCGGAATTCTTGTAATCTTAGTTGGCCTGATTATTTCTTTTACCTGGGAAATATCAACACCATATCTTTCATCACCCAGAGCAAATACAATAACCTGTACTGTCTGGTCAACATCCATCATTTGGTTATGAGGATTCATTTAAATCACCTATAAAAAGATAGCATAAGGAGGTTACATCTCCTTAGTTCTCTGAAAATTTGAAGTTTTTCGAGAGCATATCCGTTGTCTTCTGAGCGAGGTCAGTAACATTCTTTATAGAACCACTAACCTGTTCTGATGCTGCAGTCTGTTCTTCGATTGCTGCCGAAGTTTCCTCGCTGTTTGCAGCATTTTCTTCTGCCGTCGAAGCCACTTCCCCTATGTTCTCATTAATACTCTCGATCTTCTCCATGCCCTCTTCTGCCTTCTGATTCAGTTCACCAAGCATCGAATTGATCTTGTCTACCATCTCTGTGATTTCGCCAGACTTGCCCAGAGCCCCTCCAATATCTCTGTTACCACTAATTACTTGTTCTTTGGCTCTTTCAATTGCCTCGGTGACCTTTTTGGTCTCTTTCTGGACATTAACCACAATTCCATTGATCTCGGCTGTGCTGCTTCTTGACTCTTCGGCAAGTTTCCTTACCTCATCTGCCACAACAGCAAAGCCTCTCCCGTGTTCTCCTGCTCTTGCCGCTTCTATTGCTGCATTCAATGCCAGGAGATTTGTCTGGTCTGCAATGGATTTTATTTTATCGGTGACCTTATCGATATTATCAACAGCACCATCAAGGGACGTAACTATACCTGCGAGTTGCTCGATCTCATTCATGATTACTTCGAGGTCTTCGAGTGCATTGTTTGCGAGCTTTTGACTTCCGTCACTCATTTCTACTGCTTTAGCAGAGAAACTGGCAGATTGTGTAGCTGCTTCACTCAGTTCCTTGAATATCTGTTCAGAAGCTTTTGCATCCAATGCTGCAGTATTAGCATGTCTTGAAAGGTTTTCAGATCCTGTTGCGATCTGTTCTGCAGCAGTTGATATTTGCTCCATGCCTGTATTCATCTGGTTGACAGCTTCACGGGACTGATTCACCTCATCCAACGTAGCATTCATGTCGCTTATCGTAGCTTGAACCATATCTCTTAGGTTCTTTACAAAGTTATTGAATTCGTCGAAGGTCTTGCCGAAATCATCATCTTTGATCTTCTCAAGCTTAGAATCAAGATCACCCTCGCCAACCATTTTGATTCCAGTTCCAAGGTCTGCAAGGCATTTATTGGTGTAATCAAGCAATTCTTCTACTTCTTGTTCTTTCTGCTTGATATCAGTCAGGTCTGTAAGCACTTCCAGTATTCCTTCAAAATTACCTTCCTCGTCATATATAGGTGAAACAGAACTTATTGTGTAGAGCTCACGGTCCAACCCATTTAACCTTACAATTGCTTCTATCGAATCCACACTTTTGCGAGTATCCAGTGCAATCTCAATAATCGACTGGTTGGTTCCAAATTTCCTTTCTGCATCCTCTCCAATCAGTGTGGTTTTTGCAATAATATCAGAATGAGCTAATCCTATAATTTCTTCATCTGATTGGAATTGACTTAGTTTTACAAAATGATCGTTAATGTGCTTAACCTTGCCTTCAGGATCTATGAAAAGTGCAAGTGCAGGTTCTGGTATGCTTTTTACAATTGTTTTCTGGGACTCTGCTTTTGCCAGGACATTTTCTGTAATATTCAGGAATACACCATCCAAATAAGCTGCATTTCCTTCATCATCGTTTACCAGGTTACCTTCTTCCCGGATGTAAACAACTTCTCCTGTTATATTTTTTATTCTATAGTTAACTTTGTATGATGTGTTGTTCTTCATTGCTATGTCAATAGCTTCGTCAATTTTAGGCACATCCTCGGGAAAAACAATATCCGACCATGTCAGTTTTTTATCAAGGTAATCTGTCTTTGGGTAACCTGTAAGCTCATATACATTTTTGCTGATGTAGTATATGTCCCATGATGCTTTTATGTCACATCTGAAAATAGTAACTGGAAGGTTGTCTATCAGCCAACTGATCTCTTCTTCCTTTTGTTTTGCGTCTTTATTGTCGGGACCTACAATTGTGATGTTTTCTGTAATTGCTTCTTTATTTCCCATAAGTACTCCTCCGGTTATATTTTCGACATTTTCATTATTATTATAATTATAATGATTTGAAATCTGAGTATATGTATAGCAGAGGAAATATATATATGTAGAGGTTAAAAGATTGGCAGATTATCCTCATTTATATTTAATATAAATTTGGAAGTTACGAACTACCCATAAAAAACCACTAGCTATATTCAGTAGAATTTAATAATAATATAAAAATGAAGATTCGTCTCAGACATATAAAATTTCAAGACACACCAATCAAGAAAGTTTCCTGCCAGCTAACTGGAAGGAAAAAACAATGTGCTAAAACGAGAAAAAGAAATTCAAGATCAATAAATCAATTAACCCTGAAAAACACACCCATTTAATCTTTTTTAGCACAATTTAACATAAATATGCCCAATCTGAAAAATAGTAAAAGAGATATTGTCGATCCGAAATTAACTTCATTCTTCATTTTATTTTGGCATTTATTACCCAGAACCTCAATTACAATGTTTTCAGTAAACACAAAGCTTTATCGGGGCACATATATACAGTACGGCTCTTCGGCCATGTAGTCACCTGTAGCAGCATAAGCCCGGGCACGACATCCCCCACATACGCCTTTATAGCCGCATTTTCCACACTTACCACCCAGACTGTCAAAATCCCTGAGATCATTGAACAATCTGGAATTTTCCCAGACCTCTCTGAAACTCTGCTCCTTTATGTTTCCTGCAACAACAGGCAGGTAACCACATGGTTGAACGTCACCCGTACTTGAAACAAAACAGAAACTTGTACCCCCGAGACATCCACGTGTCATAGCTTCATACCCATGGGTCTTTACAGAGACTTCGATGCCTTCCTTTTTGGCACGCTGGCGCATTATCCTAAAATAATGAGGGGCACAGGTTGCTTTTAGCTGGATACTGACGTGCTTTTGCTGATCATAGAACCAGTTGAGAACACGCTCATATTCTACCGGAGGGATCTCCTCCTTCTCAAGGTTCTTACCTCTGCCTGTGGGAACAAGAAGGAATATATGAAGAGCTTCTGCACCGATCCCTGTTGCCAGATCAAGTATTGCAGGGATCTCGTCAATATTCCTTTTTGTGATAGTGGTGTTTATCTGGAACCCGAGACCACCTTTTTTGAGATATTCGATCCCACGCATAGCACCTTCGAATGCACCGGGAACCCCTCGGAAATCATCGTGTGTCTTTGCTGTGGATCCGTCAATGCTGATGCTTACTCGCTGGACACCGGCATCTTTGAGCTTTTTCACAACATTCTCATCAAGAAGTGTACCGTTGGTTGCAAGAGCAACACGTAGGCCCTTATCAGTAGCATATTTAGCAACCTCATAAACGTCCTTCCGGGTAAGTGGTTCCCCACCCGTTATAATGAGGATCGGATCGCCAATTTCTGCAATCTCATCAACAAAGTGCTTTGCCTCATCTGTAGAAAGTTCACCTTCAGGTATCTCTGAGGTTGATGCGCCCCTACAGTGGACACAAGAAAGATTGCAACCCCATGTCAATTCCCATGCAATAAGTCGTGGAGGTTTTACCATGTCAGACAGTTCTCCTTTATGCCCTATATATAATGTAAGAGTACAATAGAACATTCGTTCAATTTACTTAAATAGTATGGCAATATACTAACAGAACCCATATTAAACCGTGTCGTCAAGACACGTATAACACATAGGAAACCAGATAATTCCAACGACTAAGATCGATGCAAGGTGAACGGGCATGGCAGTGGGAATACAGGCATTTCAAGCAGCTTTTGTAATTACATGGATAGTGCTATTATCCTACATTATTTATCTGAGATACAACCGTTCACAATTAGTATCCAAAATTTGGAAGCTTAAAAGGTAAAGGTGTTTACACATGGATAAAAAACGAAAGACGATCTTCACTATAATTGCCATAGTAGCAGTCATGGTGATCGGCCTCTGGGGTGTAGATGTCGAGCAAGGATATTATATGGTATCTGATATCACAGCAGACCCACAGGAGCATTTAGGTCAGAAGGTCAACACCATGGGAATTGTGAAGAATGATAGCCTTAGCATTTCGCCTGAAATGACCATATTCACACTGGTAGATGCAGAAGATGAGAACTATGAGATAAATATAGAATACTCTGCAGATCTTCCTGCAAACCTGGCAGAAGGAAAAAGTATCAGCCTGACAGGAACCATGGTATCTGAAACAATGATCGATGCAGAACAGATAGTCATGGGATGTCCGTCAAAGTACTCCGAATAAGTAAAATTCCAGAATTAAAATTAAAATTCCATATATGAGGGCATGTGATGAACATCGAAGAATGGGAAGAATACCAACATATCAACGATGCTATGAATGATATGATCAACAGTATGGACGATTCATCCCAGATGAAATCAGTGGTAGGTCATATTTGCAGATCCGGCGGCAAAAGGGTAAGACCAATTATACTAATGCTTTGTTCCAAAATGTGCGGAAGTGATTCCGAAGAAGGAATTAATGCTGCCCTCGCCATCGAACTTATCCACTCAGCATCCCTTATACACGATGATATCCTTGACGAGGGAGTGATCAGGAGAGGTGTTGAATCCGCACACAAGAAATTCGGACCCGCAGCTGCAATGCTTGCAGGGGACTACATGATCTCAAAGTCTATCGAACTCATTTCATCATATGATGCTACGGTAGTAAAAGCGTTCGGAAGGGCAGGAATGGCAATGGCCGAAGGAGAGACCATTGATATAAAAAGTACAACCGGAACCTTTGAAGACGAGAACTATTTTGACTGCATTGATAAGAAAACAGCATCCCTTTTTGCTGCAAGTGCAACCATGGGTGCCTATATCGCAGGAGCGGATGAAGCTACAGCAGAACTCTTTAAAGACTACGGAGAGAAGCTGGGAATAGCATACCAGATCGTAGATGATATACTGGAATATACAGAGAGTGCAGATGATAAAAGATCAGATCATGAATCTATTTCCCTGCTACAGATATATCAAAAGAACATGAGCCAAAAGCAGGCTGTCAATAAAGCAACCGAAATTGCAATGGAATATGTAAAAATGGCAAAAGGAATACTTTCTAATTTTGAATCATCGGATTCAAGGAATAAACTTCTTGATATCACCGACTACATAACCATTGAAATGCTTCCAAAATAAAATAAATCATAAGAACCCAGGTGAAGATATGCGGGTATATGAAAAATCAGTAATCAAAGTAAATGCAAGTACAGATAACGGAAAGGTCGTTCTGGACATAGAAGGACCCCTTTCAACGGTCGCAAGCCCTGTTATCAAAAGGATCAATAAGATCTTCCAGGAAGAGAAACCCATCAGAGCAGATGAGGAGAACATCATTTTTTCCACATGGTCCCCACCGATACCAAGCACTGCATTCAACAGGCTCATAAGTGCACAGATCGGGGCTGTTATGAAAAAAAGAATTCCCGACCAGTTCTCGATCGGGATAACTGATAAATGTCCTTATAATTGCATTCATTGTGGCGCTGCAGGCATCGTTGCTGATCCTGAACTTAGCATTGAGGAGATTAGCAGAGCAATAGGAGAGGCTATTGAACTTGGCACATATTCTGTACAATTCGATGGTGGCGAAACAATGCTCAGAGGAGACATTGCAGACATGGTTGCCAATGTCGATAAGACAAAGGCCATTGCAACGTGTTTCACATCCGGCTTCAGGTTAACACCTGAAAGAGCACAGGACCTTAAGAATGCAGGTCTTTTTGCAACACATATTAGCATTGACAGTCCATTTGAAAGCGAGCATGACCGCGTTCGTGGAAGAGAGGGAGCATACCAAAATGCGATGGATGGTATTCAAAATAGTCTTGATGCAGGCATCCTGACAGATATGTTCGTTGTGGTTTCCCCTGACAATATTGACGACCTCGAAGATTTCTATGGCATGGCGGAGAGCCTTGGAATGCATGAGATGTCCATTTATGAGATCATCGCTGTTGGCAGATGGCTTGAACGCGAAGATGAAACAATTAGCCAGAAGGATGTTTCAAGGCTGGAAAAGTTCCAGAAAGAAAAGAATATGGCACCGGATGGACCAAGAGTTACAGCATTCCCATATTTCATGGGACCTGACCAGTTTGGCTGTTTTGCCGGCAGAAGATGGATCCACGTGACATCCGGCGGCGATGTAATGCCATGTGCTTACACCCCACTTGCCTTTGGAAATATCAGAGAAGATAGTCTTGCAGACATATGGAAGCGTATGGGCAAACACAGTGCATACAAAGGTTCCGCAGAGTATTGCATGATGCGAAATCCGGAGTTCAGGAAAGAATATATCCATACGATCCCAAAGGATGCGAATATACCTTTAAGGATCGACCTCCAGGAAAAGAACTGAATCTTATTTTACCCCATATCAAGGCAGGAATCTCAAAAAAGGTTCTGACAAACTAAAAATCAGGTTTACAGATAGTCAGAACTAAAGCATTTTTTGCAAATATTCCATGATAAATTATTAACATTTCCGCAACCAGAAAGACTGAACCGAATAACTTATATGCATGCTTGCTATAGGGGTGAGTAAATCGCGCTAAGTAAACAGTTTATAGACATATTGAGGATTTATATGGCCAAAGACAAAATATTATCCGAAATAAAGGAAGCAGAACAAAGTGCGGCCAAAATGGTGGAGGAAGGGCTCAAAAATAAGAGCGAGCGTATAATGGATGCTCGTGCTGAAGCCAGAGAGATCATCAAACAGGCAGAAGCTGATGCAGCGAAATCTGCACAGAGTGCACTTAAGTCTGCTGAAGAAACAATTAAGCAAGAATCTGAAGAAATTATTACTAACGGCAACGTTGAAGCAGAAAGCATCAGTGAAAAAGCTGAAGCTAACGTTCATAAAGCCGTTGAGAATCTAATCACAGAATTCGAGAGGGCAATTCATGCTTAAGCCAAAACAGATGAGTCGTGCCGTCATTGTAGGTCACAAGGACATTATGGAAGAAACGATTGAGGCTCTCCATAGCAGCAACCTTTTCCACCTTGAGAATTACAATGAAGATGGTTCCGGATTCAAACTTGGCAGACCTTTCGAAAACGCAGGTGATGTTTCTAAAAAGCTTATTCAGTTAAGATCTATTTCATCCTTCCTTGGTGTCAAGAAATCAGATGCACCTAAGCAGAAGGTTAGCACTGTTTTAAATGACCTTGAATCTAAACTTGATAAACTGGATGAAGAGGTTACTGCTAAAACAGAACAGAGATCAGAACTGGAATCACGATTAAAGGAACTTGAAACACTGGCGAAAGACCTTGCGCCATTCTCAGCAATTCCAATTGAAATAGAATTGTACCGTAATTATGAGAACATAGCAGTCTTTGCAGGTACTGTCAAGGAAAATGTTGGTCCTGCTATCTCAAAGGTTACATCAGCCTACGAGATGGAGTATGACCAGAATACCGGAACAATAGCATTGTTTGTCAAGAAAGATGATGAAGCAACTGTTTCCGAGATCCTTTCAAACTTTGAGTTCAGAGAACTCCGGATCCCTGAAGTTAGTGGCACACCACAAACCTTACTTGTAAACATTGAAAACGAAAAAGCAGACGTCCAGAAAAAGATCGAGTCACTGGAAACAGATATATCATCCATCAAAGAGAAATATTCTGAATTTATACTTGCCAGTGAAGAATTACTTTCGATCGAATCTGAAAAAGCAGAATCTCCGGTCAGAGTTGCAACATCTGAACACACATTCATAATCGATGGATGGGTTCCAGAAGATGGTGTTGCAGGACTGGAAAGTCTTGTTGATGCTGCAACGAACGGACGAGCTTTTGTATCAGTACAGGAGATCACCAAACAGGATACGGACCTGATACCCATTGAATATGACAACCCAAAGGTAGCAAGCCCGTTCCAGGAAATAATGGATCTTTATGCACGTCCAAAATACAAAGAGATCGACCCAACAACATTGATATTCATTTCATTCCCGCTTTTCTATGGAATGATCCTTGGTGATATCGGATACGCATTGATCCTTCTGGCACTTGCCGTTGGAATCAAGAAAATGGTCAAATCTGATGCAATCAAGCCTTTGATGAACGTGCTGATCTATTGTCAGATATCGACACTTATATTTGGTATCCTTTATGCCGAATTCCTTGGTTTCCCGCTTGCAAGTGTCCATGGAGATCATGGCATTGTTGCAGGACTGATACCTGGATTTGAAACAATACATTTATTCACATCTCCGATCGCCGGAGAAGATATTACCTATCCTATCCACAGGACACACCTCGTGATGACCCTTATTGCAGTAACTGCTTTTATCGGTGTAATTCACACAAACATAGGATATGCCCTTGGATTTATCAATGAGAACAGGAAACATGGATTCTCAGCTGCAATGTTCGAGAAAGGCAGCTGGTTCGTAGTAGAGATCGGAATTGTCCTTGCAGCGCTTGGATACATCGGATACTTACCAACAACCCTGATCGGAGCAATCCTTCTCTTGATAGGTGTGGTCATGCTGATCAAGGGAGAAGGTATCAAAGGACCTATTGAATTACCAAGTCTTTTGAGTAACCCTCTTTCATACACTCGTTTGATCGCAGTAGGATTATCGTCAATTTATATTGCATCAACTGTCAACCTCATAGCATTTGATATGATCCTGCCCCAGGGCGGGATCGTGGCAGCGGTCGGTGCAATTATAGTATTCATATTCGGACATGCATTAAACACAGTCCTGAGTATAATAGCCCCCGGATTACATGCACTCAGATTGCAGTATGTAGAGTTTTTCACTAAATTCTACGAAGGTGGCGGAAGAAAATACAACCCATTCGGATACATAAGAAAATACACGGAGGAATAAACAAATGGCAGACATAGCAACAGCAGCAACAATGATGGACCCAGCAGGATTGAAAGCAATTGGAGCAGGACTCGCAGTCGGACTCGCAGGACTTGGATCCGGTATCGCAGAGAAAGACATCGGTGCAGCAGCAGTAGGTGCAATGGCAGAGAACGAGGCACTCTTCGGTAAAGGTTTGATCCTTACCGTTATCCCAGAGACAATCGTCATTTTCGGACTTGTCGTCGCACTGCTTATCAGCTGAGTTAATTTGAGAGCAAGTATATTGCTCTTAAATTCTCTGAAGGTGTCAGAGCATGGGACTCGAAACAGTTATTAAAGATATCATGGACGCTGCGCAAGCAAATGTTACCATGGTCAGCGCAGAAGCTGATGCAGAAGTATCTCAGATACTTGATGATGCAAAGCAGTCTGCAAAAAAGATCATGGGAGACCGTCTTGCAAAAGCTGAAGATGATATCAAAAGATTACGCCAACAGGAAACATCCAGTGCAAACCTGGAAGTCAAGCGTGCAACGCTTAATGCCCGCAAAGAGGTCCTTGATAAAGTATACGACAATTCAGTAGAGTCTATTGTAACCCTACCTGCCGAAAAGCAGGAAGATTTGTTGAAGGCCATCGTTGAACAGAATGAAGCCAACGGCAGCAAAATATATTCTAACAAAGACTCTGAAGAACTTGTCCGAAAACTTTCTTCATTGGAATATGCTGGCAATGTTGATTGTATTGGTGGCGTGGTCATTGAGAACAATGATGGGACAATTCGTCTGGATTATACATATGACATAATCCTGAAGAATGTTAATGAGCAATCATTGAAACAAACATCTGATATCTTGTTCGGGTGATATCCAAATGCGGCTTTTGCAAAAATTTAAAAGGAAAAGTAGTCCGACTCACAGCGGGAGTGGCTCCAATTATGCTTATGCGACAGCACGTGTTCGAGCGATGAAGAGCAATCTTCTTCCAAGGGAGACATATCCCCGACTTATGAACATGGGCATTGATGAGATTACACGTTTCATCGAAGAATCACAGTATAAGCAGGATGTCGACGAACTGGCAAGAGTATATGACGGCGTGGATCTGTTCGAGCATGCATTGAACAGAAATCTGGGTGTCACTTTTACAAAGATCATCAATATATCAGAAGGCGAGTTGAACTACCTGATCTCTGAATATTTAAAGAAATACGATATATGGAGCATCAAAACTATCCTACGTGGAAAGTATTGTAATGCATCAGTAGAAGAGATCAACGATAGTCTCGTAGCAGCCGGACAACTGTCTTATACATTTTTGTCAAGCCTTGCAGAAAAAGAATCCTACGAAAGTGTCATTGATGCTCTCAGTGGGACCGATTATTACCCGACATTAAAAGGATATGATGGGACAAACCTCTCTGCTATTGAAAACCAGCTTGACAAAGCGTACTATACCGGAATGTTCTACGCGATCGGCAACCCAGGGTCTAATGACCGCAAGCTGTTCTCAAAGTTCATTCGCACTGAGATCGATATAAAGAATCTCAGTACACTCTTTAGATTAAAGAATGCAGGTGTCAGCGAGGATGAAATTGCAGACCTCATTATTGAGGGCGGTCTTCATTTAAGCATGAAAGAGATCGAAAAACTATTGCCTCTTCCTTTCAGTGAATTTATCAATTCACTTGAAAAATATCCATATTGGGAAGACATCTCTGACATAGTGAGCCCGGAAATGGATTCACTGGTCGATCTGGAAACTCAACTCACAAGACACAGCATCAAATCCGCTGCAAGCTTTTCACATATGTACCCACTTTCCATTGTTCCGATCATGGACTATGTCCTGAATAAGAAGAATGAAGTGAACAACCTGCGCATTATACTGCGTGGGAAAGCAGCGAATCTTGATGAGGAAATTATCAGGAACCAGTTGGTGATCTAATGGAATTAGCAGTAGTAGGTAACAGCGAATTTGTTACAGGATTCAGGCTGGCTGGTGTCAAAAAGATATACGAAGCCAAAGATGATGAGCTGGAATCCATTGTCACAAAAGTCCTTGAGGATTCAGATGTTGGTATTTTTGTCATGCATGGTGATGATGTTAATAAACTACCGGAAATTTTGAGAGACACTCTAAGTGAGTCTGTTGAGCCAACAGTCGTTACTCTCGGAGGAACTGGTGAAAGCTCAAACTTAAGGGAAAAAATAAAACAATCGGTAGGTGTAGATCTGTGGAAGTAAAAGGTGAAATTTATCGTGTGGCAGGACCGGTCGTCACAGTTACAGGAATTAAACCGAGAATGTACGATGTGGTCAAGGTAGGTCACGAAGGACTGATGGGTGAAGTCATCAAGATCCAGGGCGAGAAAGCCACTGTTCAGGTATATGAGGATACATCCGGTATCAAACCGGGAGAACCTGTAATGAACACTGGTTTGCCTTTAGCCGTGGAACTTGGACCCGGATTATTAGAAAGTATTTATGATGGTATTCAGAGACCTCTCCCAGTGTTGCAGGAAAAGATGGGCAACTTCATTGAGAGAGGAGTAACTGCAAACGGACTTGACCGTGAAAGGACATGGGAGTTCAAGCCAACAGTAAGCAAAGGCGATGTTGTAGAAGGTGGAAGTGTTATTGGTGTTGTTCAGGAAACTACAAACATCGAGCACAAGATCATGCTCCCACCAACAGTATCCGGTACAGTAGAAGAGATCAAGAGCGGAAGCTTCAAGGTCGACGAAACTGTATGTATACTTGCTGATGGAACCGAGCTTCCAATGATGCAGAGGTGGCCAGTACGAGGTCCACGTCCTGTAGCTAAGAAACTCATGCCAAGCAAGCCTTTGATCACAGGTCAGAGGATCCTTGACGGAATGTTCCCTGTCGCAAAAGGCGGTACCGCCGCAATTCCAGGTCCATTCGGATCAGGAAAGACAGTTACACAGCAGCAGCTCGCAAAATGGAGTGACACAGATATTGTGGTCTACATTGGTTGCGGAGAGCGCGGCAATGAGATGGCTGATGTATTGAACGAGTTCCCTGAACTCGAAGATCCAAAGACTGGCCGCCCACTTATGGAAAGGACAGTTCTTATCGCAAATACATCCAACATGCCTGTAGCTGCTCGTGAAGCATCTGTTTACACTGGAATCACAATTGCAGAATATTACAGAGATATGGGATACGATGTATCACTCATGGCGGACTCAAGCTCAAGATGGGCAGAAGCAATGAGAGAGATCTCATCCAGACTTGAAGAAATGCCTGGTGAAGAAGGTTATCCAGCATATCTTTCAGCAAGACTCTCAGAGTTCTATGAGCGTGCTGGTTCCGTGAACTCCCTTGCAGGACTTGATGGTTCAATTACAGTTATTGGTGCAGTATCACCACCTGGTGGTGACTTCTCCGAGCCTGTCACACAGAACACGCTTCGTATCGTTAAAGTATTCTGGGCTCTTGACGCAAAGCTCTCACAGAAAAGACACTTCCCATCCATTAACTGGTTGACAAGTTACAGTCTATACACTCAGGGTCTTGCAGACTGGTTCTCCGAGAACGTCGCACCTGACTGGACCGAACTCAGAGACAATGCAATGGATCTCTTACAGCAGGAATCCGAGTTGCAGGAGATCGTACAGCTCGTTGGTTCAGATGCACTTCCAGAAGACCAGCAGTTGACACTTGAGATCGCACGTATGGTAAGGGAATACTTCCTCCAGCAGAATGCGTTCCACCCTGTTGACACATACTGTCCATTTGACAAGCAGTACAAGCTTCTCAAATCCATCACAAGGTATGGAGAGATGGCAACCGCTGCGCTTGAAGCAGGAGTTCCAATGAACAAGATAATCACTATCGAGTCAAAGGATGAACTGGCAAAAGTTAAGTTCGAAGAGGACTTCGAGAGTGCATTGGACGTAGTCATGACAAAAATGGATGAAGAATTTGCTCAGCTCGGAGGCAACTGAACATGACCAAAGAATACAAAACGATCGTAGAGGTTTCCGGACCTCTGATTTTCCTTGAGAAGACAGAACCTGTAGGGTATGGTGAACTTGTTCAGATCAACCTGCCGGATGGAACCACCAAGAGAGGGCAGGTTCTTGATACATCTGCAGATATGGTAGTCGTCCAGGTTTTCGAAGGTACAGGCGGACTCAACGAAGAATCCGGTGTAGTCTTCAGTGGCGAGACAATCAAGCTGCCAGTATCAAAGGATATGCTCGGAAGGATTCTTTCAGGAGCTGGGGAACCACTCGATGGTGGACCACGTATCGTTCCTGACGAGAGAGTAGACATCAACGGTGCATCAATGAATCCTTTTTCCAGGATGCCACCAGAGGACTTTATCCAGACAGGTATCTCCACAATCGATGGTACGAACACCCTTGTGAGAGGACAGAAACTTCCTATATTCTCAGGATCAGGTCTTCCACACAACGAGATCGCACTTCAGATCGCAAGACAGGCAAAAGTACCAGGAAGCGATGAAAGTTTCGCAGTAGTTTTCGGTGCAATGGGAATCACCAGTGAAGAAGCACAGTACTTCATGAAGGACTTCGAGAATACAGGTGCTCTTGAAAGAGCTGTTGTTTTCCTTAACCTTGCAGACGATCCTGCTGTCGAGCGTATCATCACTCCAAGGATGGCACTTACAGCTGCAGAATACCTTGCATACGAGCATGACATGCACGTACTCGTTATCCTGACAGATATCACAAACTATTGTGAAGCACTACGTCAGATGGGTGCAGCAAGAGAAGAAGTTCCAGGAAGACGTGGTTACCCGGGTTACATGTACACTGATCTTGCATCACTGTATGAAAGAGCAGGTGTTATCAAAGGCTTAAAGGGATCTGTTACCCAGTTCTCCATCCTTACCATGCCTGGTGACGATATCACCCACCCGATCCCTGACCTTTCCGGTTACATTACCGAAGGACAGATCGTGGTTTCCCGTGAACTTCACATGAAGAATATCTACCCACCGATCAATGTATTGCCATCACTCTCCCGTCTTATGAACTCCGGTATCGGAGATGGAAAGACAAGAGATGATCACAAGGCAGTGTCTGACCAGATGTATGCAGCATACGCAGAAGGTCGTGACCTTCGTGGATTGGTTGCTATCGTCGGTAAAGAAGCATTGTCCGAAAGAGACAGGAAGATCCTTGAGTTCGCAGATCTGTTCGAAGACAGATTTGTTCGCCAGAGCAGGGATGAGGACCGTTCCATCGAGGATACATTGAAAGTCGCATGGGAGATCCTTTCTGAGCTGCCTGAAGCACAACTCTCCAGGATCGATAACAAGTACATTGAAAAGTACCACCCTGCTCACCAGAAGACCAGCGAGTGATACTGTAGCGAGGGATCTATAATGGGCGCAAAAGATGTAAAACCAACTCGATCAGAACTCATTGAGCTGAAGAGGAAGATCAAGCTCTCAGAAGGTGGCCACAAGCTACTGAAGATGAAGAGAGATGGTCTTATCCTTGAGTTCTTTGATATCTTAAGCAAGGCAAAGGATGTACGCTCAGAGTTGGATGCTGCCTATGAAAAGGCCAATGAGAAGATCGGTATCGCAGAATCTGTGGAAGGCAGGATGACTGTCAAATCCACAGCATTCGCAATGAAAGATGCACCTCAGATCGAGCTCGAAAGCCACAACATCATGGGCGTAGTAGTGCCAAAGATCGAATCCTCAAGTGTGCGTAAACCCATAAACAAGCGTGGATACGGAATTCTTGGAACAAGCTCCTACATTGATGAAGCCGTCGATTCATATGAAGTCCTGGTTGAAAAGATCATTCTGGCAGCAGAGATCGAGACAACCATGAAAAAGCTTCTTGATGATATCGAAAAGACAAAAAGGCGTGTCAATGCACTTGAGTTCAAGGTCATACCTGAACTGAAGGAAGGTATGAGTTTTATCAGTCTTCGTCTTGAAGAGATGGAAAGAGAAAACACGTTCCGCTTGAAGAGGATCAAAGCATAAGGCTTTCTCATGCAGCACAAATCCTCTGATCGGCCAAACCTGGCCGACAGACTTTTTTTTATTTTAACACAGCCCGAAAATCTAGCTCGCATATTGAGATGGGCATGGATAGTTTCACTTGGGATGCTTGTTCTGGGATATCTTTTGATTTATTTCAACCTTAAGTCTTACATAAATCTGTAAGTAGTGAAAGTGTCAGTTAGTGCAAATAACTTGGACTCATTACCATTATTATAATCAGTAAGCCTTAAATAAAAATCAAACATATAATAAGCAGAGCTATGTAAATTTAACAAAATCGTTGTGTCTTCTGAGGAACATAAAGAGCTTGCTTACGAGCTCAATGATTCCGGAGAGCAATTATATTAAACTCAAAAGTTGGTCTGTAATGAGTGAACTGCCGTGGGGAAATAAAAAAGAAAAGGAAGATACATCTCCTTTTGATACAGCAGATGCTGGTTTTCTGCTAAATAAAGCCGTTATCCCAATAGTAGATCCGAAAAATAAAGATCTGGACACTATTGCTGATAGTAATGTCCATATCAATCCAGTAGACCTGCAAGATCCCAGACCAGAAGTATTAACTATCGATGGAATAGAGAATCGAAAACTGGAATCTGTCGATACTGACATACAGCCTTTTTTTAAAATTGAAAAAGACACAGAGGATCTGAAAACAAACAGTATTACGAATAATAACGATAAAGATCCCCTTAATGTGATCACTGCTACAGCCGATGAAGAGATAATTCCTGAGAAAATTACCGGGTCAAAGAAAAGATCTTTGCCATTGTTTGAACCGAACCTCCCATCAGAAGATGACATCAACACCTCATTTTTACCTTATGGGGATCAAGCACCCTTTAATGAAGATTCAAATAGCCCACTTCAAAACCTTGAAGAAAAACCCTTCGAAAACATACCGGAAAATACAATATCCAATCCCTTCAAGCCGCCTGAAACCATAAAAAGCTCCCAGGCTAATAAAGAAATAGATACAGGATCGGAAACACCATTATTCCCGCCAGCAGCATCTAACATGGTACCAGATCTGAAAACCGAAGTCTCAGAGGCAGATAATAAAGTTAGCAAAAATGGAACAGGAATCTTGGGATTGATCACAAACACATTCAAACGATTTACTCACAAGAAAAAACTTCTTGATAGAATAGAAGAATGGCAACCTCCGGTAGCAGAAGTTCAGACCGAGGAGGACATTTCGGAACCAGTAAAAAGAAATGTGAATCTCACTTCTGATAAAAAAGAGACAATACCTTATGAAGATACAGATACTCCAACATTAGAAGAGATCAGAACGGTAATTCCTATTGACCCGCAAAACATTGAGAATGCGCCTGAATGGGATCCCACTGCCATTCAATTTGAGAACTTCACATCAGAAGGAACAGCTGGAATGGAGGAAACAGAACATGCAACCACCACAGTTGACCCGGATAATGATCTCAATACTGGAAACTCTTCCAAAGACATACAAAAAATAAAAGATGAACTTGCCTATTCAAAGCAGGGTAATGAAGATCTCAGCAAAGATATTAAACAACTCTCAGGCACGATAGAGACGCTTGAAGACTCTATCGATTCCATGAAACGAGATGAGGATAAGTCCAATTCTATTATCAATATGAGAATCGACGAGTCTGCAGAGAAGATAGAATTCCTGGAAAACCGTCTCAGTGAATTTGAAACGACACTGGAGAACATTCACACCGATAATGCTGAACTCAAGACCGGGCTTATCAACATTGAGCAGAACATCGTGGAACTTACAGGATCTTATGGCATTATGCTAAATCAGATGCAGAAAATAACAGAATTCGGCAATTCACGGTCTGCAGAAATATTTGAGACAAATAAGCGCATCGATGAACTGGACCAGACACTTGCTTCAATGAACAGCATACAGAATGAAACCAAAAACAGTATGCTTGAACTTTATTCAGTCACTTCTGGCCTGATAAAAAGTGTGGAAAACACACATAATACAAATAAGGAACTCAGGTCAGACAGCGAAGAAAAAACTCAATTAATTAAGGATGAAATTTTGTCACTAACCGATTTTGTTGAGAAGGAATTTAAGAACCTTGGAGCAAGAAGCTATCGTGCAAATGGTGAAAATGTCCAGCTGAACAATATAATCAAAAACTCCACCAATATGAAACTCTGTATGGAATGGCTTGAATTCCTTATGGAACTTGTCGGACAAAACCACCTCACAGATATCCTTTCCTACTATGAGGAACTTGGATGGATCAGCGAAGATGTTCGCCTTGAACTTATGCGATATGCAGAAGGTATCGATTATTACATCGAGAAATCCGACTGGAAGCTCGCACCCGATGATCATGTGAAATCCATCTGGTTCATCGAACAACTCGCAGGACTTAAAGTCGACAAAAATCGTTTGTCCATAGTCGAGAAAAATATCAAAAAAGTTAAGAAGGGTACAGAGATATATGGTATATGAATCCATGCATCCGGAATTCCCCAGAAAGGAACAGTGAAGAAAATGAACAAACCTAATCTGCTCAAAAGAAACCTTCGGAGAGATACCGAAGGACAGGTAACCATCGATTACCTAATAGGAATTACCATATTCATTGTTGCATTATTCTTCATATTCCAATATTCAGCAGGGCTTTTCACACCATTCCAGTCCAACTCTGACGAGGTCACACTTGTTGCGGACCGTGTTGCGACATCCATCACTGAGAAAGAGATCAGTGCAGGAAATATAAATACACCAAATCTTATTGATGGAAACAAGACGGTGGAATATTTTGATCAACTTTCCACTGACATCGGCTACAAAGATGAAGTCGGTGAATTGGGGTTGAGAGGAGATTACCATCGATATGAACTTAATGTGACATTAGAGAACAGTACAGAAGTACGTATGGCAGGAAAAGCACTTCCATTTTCCAATAATATCGGACAAACCAAACGTATTGTCCTTATTGAAGATTCTGATACTGGAGAAACTGAAACAGCCATACTGTCAGTAAGAGTGTGGTAAGATGAGATCTCTAAGATTATTTGACATTCGAGATGATCAGGGCGCACAAATGCATACACTTGAGGCCATAATGGCTGCAACCATAATGGTAGTTATAATTTTATTCGCAGTCCAGGCAACGTCGCTTACACCACTCACTTCATCAACTGCAAACGCCCACATTGAATCCCAGATATACATAATTGGACAGGATATGCTAACTGCGCTTGACCATGCTCCATATGGACAGAACTCCGACCTGAAAAAGGATATTGTTGACTGGAATGGGGAGATGTATGTTTGGAACGGCACACATTATCAGTCCGATGATAATAAAAATAATTCACTTGATGGACCTGTAGTAGATATGCTGGAACTCGTTGCAGTTGAGAATGGAATTGCTCACAATATTCAATTCAGTTATTCCACAGCTTCAGGAAGAGAAAATTACTATATATACAATGGAGATCCCTCTGACAATGCTGTAATTATCTCAAGGAAAGTATTATTGTCAGACTCAGATGTTGGAAATACTACATCCTATGAAACAACTACCGGAATACCAGACATTGATACTACAACTGCTCTCTACAATATAGTCGATGTGAAACTTACATTATGGCGTATGTAAAATAAATAAGGGATGTTAACATGAGAAAGTTCGATGATTCCGCACAATTGCTGTTACTTGCCGCATTTGCCATAGGGTCCACACTGGTTATTTCAACAATACTGTTGAGCAATATCATCTATGCAAGCAACATGGCATCTGAATCCGCCAATGATATTAGTAATTATGAGATCTCTAACATTGTCCAGATGACAGATGAAGCAACACGTGCTGCCTACTACAATACTAATAAGAGTGATACTGAAATTGCCAAATATATGGACAGCTATGCAAATGAAATATCATCCATATATGCATTCCGTGGCCTTTCGTTGTCCTTTGATGACAGTAACCTTACTGATGCATATTTTACGGAAAATGGACTTTATGACGGTAACTCAGACTGGTTTGTCGTTAAAAATGTAAATCGTACAGATGTATTTACCATCGAACTAACAAATACATCCAAACTTGGAAATGCATCAAATGCATATGAAGTGCATGCTATAAATCAATCTGGAACTATCTGGTCCATGAAAGTCTACAATGATAGCAGCAATATCAATATCACTGTAAATAATATTACGCATTCAAAACCACTTAGCATATATATGCTGAATATCACTGGTAATAAAATTGACAGCGATTTAATGAATTTTAAGTTTGTCACCTCTACACAAAATGAAACTTATAAGATCAAATTTGTGAACTCAAGCAATGCTATGGGACATTACTCAATCTACGGCGGACTTGCAGATGGAGACACATTTGTTGAAGAAAGATATAAAGTTATCAATGCAACGATCAGTGTAGCTTCCAGCAATAACAAGATCAATGTATCAATACCTATCACAGTACCATGAGGATCGAACATGAAGCAAATATTCCATGATAACGAAGCTGTAGCAACCTCTGTTGGATTCATACTCACTTTTTCAATAACAGTAATCACTTTTATACTTGTTATGAATGCATCCTACGACATGATGGATCAGGCAGAGCAGACGGTCATGAGAGAAGAGTTCGAGATTCATGGAAATAATATTGCACTCCAGCTTACAGAGATAGAAACTATGGTGAACATTACCAGCAATGCAGGCGGAGAAATTGATGAGATAAAATATGAGATGCTATTACCTCTGAAAGTAGCAAGTGACTATTATTCTGTTGAATTTTCAAACCAGACCAATGAGATGATATTTGAGTCTCATGGACGTGACGAAACAAGAGTGAAAATACCCTATGAACTGAGAAACATCCAGCTAATGAGTACTAACATAAGCAGTGCTTCAGAGAACCATTACATGATCTATAACAGCACATCAAATATGGTTGAAATCCACTGATCAACTCAAAGGTTCTGATATATATGGTAAGAAAAAATATAATTGAATCGGAAAATGCAGTATCAGAAGTAGTTGATGTAGTACTTATACTTGGAATCATGCTCATTGCAATAACTGTGATAACAGTGGCAGGATTTCCAGCCCTTCAAAACATTCAGGAAAGCGGACACCAGGAAAATATCAGGCAAAGTTTTATAGTTCTTGGAGAGAACGTGAATAAGGTCGTCTTTGACAATGCACCTTCCCAATCCGTGGAGCTGAAAATGTACGGAGGAGGAATTTGGATCAGCAGTGACAGCTATATGAATATGACATTGGAAACATGGAATTCTTCTATTTCTGCAAAGGAAAATCAGACAGCAATAGACGGTCAGATGAGATCTTTACAGAACGAATATGAAGGTACAACCGTCTCATATGAAAATACCGGGGTTTGGGCAAAATACCAAACTGGCGATGCTGTAATAGTAAGAGACCCACAGTTTATTTTTAACGACAATTTACTTGTGGTACCTTTTGCCCCGATTCGGGGAACAGATGGAATTGCAGGGGAAGGACTTATACGAGTAATAGCAACCGAAGATGGCATTCCTGCGGTCTACACCTATCAAAATGTTTCAGCAGTTGATATCAAGATCAACAGTGTATACTATACCGCCTGGGAAGACTACTTGAGAGACAATCTGGAAATGCAGGTAGAAATAAATGATACAGAATCCAGTGTACATGCATATAAAGAATATACTGAAAACATTGATGTATATGTACTAAAATCATCAATTGATATTAGTATCGAATGAGGGGGAGGTATAACAGATGAAATACCTTAGAAAATTGTACACATCATGCAATGCCGTTTCATCTGTTGTTGGATCATTGCTCATATTTTCAATTACAATCATTTGCATTACTGTGATGTTTCTTTACAGTGTCCCCGTGATTGCTGAGATGCAGGACGATGCTGAAGCACAAAAAGTAGAGCAGGCTTTCACAATTCTTGACTCACGTATAAGTAAAGTGGCACTTGGAGAATCTCCCCTACAGACAACATCTATAACCCTTGGCGAAGGCAGCATAAATGTAAACGGACCGGGTGAAGCTGATAAAAGCAGGATGACGATCCAGATCATCAATCAAACTGATAATACAAAAGAAGAGTTCAATTGTTCACTGGGAACTATAGAATATATCAAAGATGATCGAAAAGTAGCATACGAAGGTGGTGGAGTATGGTCCAACTATGGATCAAAAGGTGGAACCGTTATGGTATCACCACCAGAGTTCCATTACAATGGAGTAACGCTCACATTACCAATAATGACTATTGATGGCATGTCATCATCCAGCGGTAAAGGTGATGTAGATATTGCTGTCACTTCTGACAACAAACCACACATATTGTACCCGAATGTATCAGCCTCTGTTCTAAGAAAGAATCCCGTTGTCCATGACAAGATCATTGTCTACATTGAAAGCCAGTATTACGATGCATGGGCTGACTATGCAGATACGTTGGTCTATACCAGTGCAACACTCGATGATGCAAACGAAACAGCCATTATCGAGTTCTACACAACCCCTCCAATGGGAACATTTAGTCTCACCAATAAGATAAAAATGGGTCAGGTTAATGAATCCAGTTTGCAACCAGTCCAGGATTTCAACTTTCATTTTGAAGCTGCAAAATCTCAGGGACTAAACCCAAAAAAGTATGAAATGATAGCAACTTCCAAAACAAAGACATTGGTATATAGTTTACAAAAAAAGGGAGGTGCCGATCAATTGGAACTTTATGTAACCTATATGGATACATCGATAGGTCCTGACTATATCGAACATTGGGAAGGTATAGATGTATTTCCGATAGATGGAAAACAAGCAGATGAGTTCACAAGTGTAGATCTGCTAAACGAATCTTTCATTATGGAATATAATCCACCCCTACTGGATGGTGCAGATACAGATTTCTCGTGGGGACCTTCCGGAACTACAAGTGAACTACCAAATGTTGTGATCAATAAAACATCAGGTTATGATCAATACACACTTGATGACATCACACAGCATTATATAAAACTGATGACAAAAGAAGATCTGATCGAATTCACCCTGGATGGTGGATCACAGGACCCTATGGATTATAGTACATCCAAGGTTACTCTCAATTATGATTCACTGGGAAATGTTATTACCTATCTACACGTCACTCAAAATGAGTTGAATGCATACGTAGTAAATTGAACTCGACATAATATAAATGCTGGATCCCAACCAGCAAAAACTCCATTATACTTCACAAAAGGATAAGTATGCTGAGAGTATAAGTTAATGTAGTAAAACGTTTGATTATCAAGTTTATATATTTAGGATTGGTGGATATGGGGACAAAACAAAGACCATTTGACTCTTGTAAAGCGGTTTCTTCAGTTGTTGGATTATTATTGATGTACTCACTTGCCATCGTTGCCGTTGGTATTATATTAGTATATAATGTCCCTGTACTCAATGATATGCAAGACAATGCAAAGGCACAAAAAGTAGAGCAGGCTTTTACGGTTATGGATTCCAGAATGAGTAAAGTGGCACTAGGAGAATCCCCCCGCCAAACAACTTCCGTATCCCTTATGGGTGGTGGTATTAGTGTAAACGGTGCAGGTGAAGCGGAACGAGGCACCATGACCATCCAAATCATCAATACTACAACTAATATGAAAGAGGAGTTCAACTGTTCATTAGGTACCGTAGAATATGTCAAAGATGATCGAAAGATAGCGTACGAAGGTGGCGGGGTATGGTCAGATTATGGACCGAAAGGGGGAACTGTTATGGTATCACCACCTGAGTTCCATTATAATGGGGTAACACTCACATTGCCAATAATGACCGTAAATGGCAACTCGACCGCATCCGGTACAGGTAATACAGCGATTAATGTCATATCTGACAATCATCCATATGTATTGTACCCGAACACTTCGCTTTCCGTCAATAGAACAAATCCTACAGAACATCTTGATAAAGTTATTGTCTATATCAAAAGCGACTACTATAAAGCATGGGCAAACTATGCCAATTCAATGACCTATACCAGTACAACACTGGATGATGAAAACAAAACAGCCATTGTTTCCTTCACCACACAACCCCCAATGGGAACACAGCCTCTCACAAGCAAACTAAAAGTAGGCCAAGTATGCCAAATAGAACACCCTGTAAATGAATTCAATTTTTACTTTGAAGCTGTAGCCCCAGGAGGACTAAACCCAGACAACTATGCGGTGACAGCAATTTCCGGAACTCGGACACTCTCATATGATTTGCAGAAAAAACTAGGAAACAAGCAATTGTATTTAGAAGTCACCTATGAGGATACCGCTGCCGGTTCCAATTATATAGAAAAATGGAAGGGACAAATAAATTATCCTGTCAACGGCAGCAATGCTGACCAGAATTCAACTGTGGATTTCACAAATGATTCATTTATGATGGAATATATACCGCCAACCAAAGATGGTTCTGACCCAGACTTTTCGTGGCCCGATGATGAGATCGACGATGGAAATGTATCATTCTCAATCGATGATCTTACACAGCATTACTTCAAACTGATGACAGAGGATAGCCCTATTGTGTTCAATATTGGCACCAATACAGGCAAAGATCCAGTAGATTACAGTACATCTGAAGTTACTATCGATTATTGTGGACTGGGGAACTACATTACCTATCTGCACATCACACAAAATGAGCTGGATGTAACTGTAGAGTGAAGCTAAAAAAACTAATTAAAAATCAAATCGGGTCATAGAACAATTAACCTATGACCCAAAAATACTATTTTTAATTCCTCATTCAATATCAGATACTTCCGTATACTCGGCAGTATAGGACTCTTCTGAACCCATCTGCACTTCAAGAGCTGCCACCAATGCGAGGAAGTAAAAAGGCGTTGTCAGCAAGGAACCAACATAGATCATACCACCTATTGCACTGATAACCCACAGAATGATAGCCAGCACAAGAGTGTCAGCGAAGTTCTTTTTGGAGATCTCAATACTTTCTTTTATGGAATCCATTACGCCATAACCCTTTATCACAAGAAGAGGAAGGGCATAGATCATAAGGATAGAAAGCACGATTCCCGGAAGTACCAGGAACATAAATCCAATTCCTACTATAATGGCAAATAAAATAAAGAACACCCAGCTCTTCACAAAATTGTTGAAACCTTCGAACAGGTCATTGATCTCAACCTTTTCCCCACCCATGCCTTTCACAGCCATGTAGGCTAGACCATAGAAAAGCGGTGCAATGGTCACAATAAATATGGAACCAATAAAAGCTATCAATGTAGCTACGACATAAGCAGCAATGTTCTCCTTAAAAACATCCCATGCTCGTCTGAATATACCTTCAAAATCCACAATATCACCTCAAAAATAAAAAGGAAGCATAAACATAAATAATTTTGCAAAATTCTTACCAAAAAAGTATTGGAAGAATGAACTTATTGGTGCTTAATGATCGTATATGTCGGGAATGGTATGTCAATTCCCTCCTTCCTGAACTCTGAGTCTATCAAAGTGTTAACTTCATTTATGACACTGAACTTTTCTGAAGGATACCTTACCCATAAGATCAATGCAAAATCGAGACTGAAATCCCCATGGTTATCAAAACGCACAGATGGCTCAGGGTAGTCCAGAACAAGATCGATGGTTTTTGCGATGTCCAAGAGAACTCTTTTTACCTTTGCAACATCAGACCCGTATGCAACACCAATAGTTATTTTCACCATCATCCTGGGCTGGGGTGATGTATAATTTATAACCTTGTTGTTTGCTATTATGCTGTTCGGGATTATGATCATATTGTTGTAGAAATCAAGGATCCTGGTACTCCTTATACCTACTTCTTCCACGATCCCGATCTGCCCATCAGCTATCTCGATACGATCACCGTTCTTGAAAGGCTTATCATAATAGATGGAAAGACCGCCGAAGAACTGTGAAATTGCATCCTTGGCAGCAAATGCGATAGCAATACCCATAATACCTGCAGATGCAAACAAAGGAATTATATTCACTCCCCATATGCCTTCGAGGATCATGCCTATACCGACCAGACTAATTACAAGATCGGAGATGCCCTTCAGAAGCGGGAGTACTTCATCATCTATCTTGGTCTCTGTCTTTTTTACTATCGATGGCATGACATTGTCAAACAGTATCCTGTTTATATTTATCAGTGTAAAGATCCAGACCAACGCTAAAATTGTCAACAAAATGTCATTCAAGAACAACAGGTAACTTTCTGCACCACTTATTATAGAAAGTGCAAGGAATGCTCCCATCAGGATCACAGTGTAATATATAGGACGCTTTACTGCATTTATTACAAGATCATCTATCTCTAATTTTGTCTTTGAAGTAAAATGCAGAAGAACTTTTTTGAAAATAATGTCTACCAGATAAGCAAGTATTACCGATAATACCATTATCAAGGCTGCTAATGCTAACTTGTATTCAATTGCACCAAAAAGTGGTCCCAATGTTTGCTGGGCATACATGGATACTGTTTCATTGAATGACATAATGGTAGAATTGGGACGACAATATATATTTATTTGGACACGACATCTGAAATCAGACGATTAATAGTATCAAGCAGGTCCTTTTTACTAAAAACCCCTTTTTGAATAATGGAATTTACTTTCCTGTCCATGAATACACGGTCCTTAGCTGTAATATCACTCGCAGTGCATGCCACGATAGGAATATTGCAGGTTTCAGGGTTCGACCTTAATACGGAGATCACATCAAATCCGGAGACATGTGGCATCAGGAGGTCAAGTAATACAATGTCCGGCTGCTCTTCTGCACATATATCAATTGCATCTGTTCCTGAATATGCACGCAGTATTGTAAACCCTTCCGGCTCCAGCATAGATGAAAGAAGCGCAACCGCATAAGGCTCATCATCAATTATCAGGATCTTCGGTTCCTTTCTTTCAAGTTTCTCTTTGTAACGGTTCATCAATTTCAAAAGATAGTCACGATCGAACGGTTTGGTCAGGTGATCTACTGCACCGCGTTCCAGAGCAGTCTCTTTCTGGTCCATCATAGAGATCATTACTACTGGTATCTCAGAGGTAGATACATCCTCTTTCAAATGGCGAAGTACACTCCAGCCATCCAGTTCCGGCAACATTACATCAAGAGTAATAGCAAAAGGTTTCAATTTTCTGGCAATCGCCACAGCTTCTATACCATTTTCAGCAGAAACAACACGATAACCACCATCAATAAAAGTTAACATCAAAAGTTCACGTGATCTTTCATCATCTTCAACAACGAGTATCAGCGGATCGTCGTCCGTGCATTTGTCAGGAACTATGATCTCAGGGGCTACCTTTTCAGCCAGTTCATCAATAGCATCACTATCGATATGTCCGGAATTATCCTGAACTGTTCCCTGAGATATCTCCGGAATGGGGTTCTGAGTTATAGACTTTGATGTACAAGGCGATGCGCCTGAAATCGGGATGTCAAAGAAAAAGGTACTTCCTAAGCTAGGTTTGCTTTTGACCCAGACATTTCCACCATGCATTTCCACAAAGTGCCTGACAATTGCAAGACCAAGACCAGTACCACCATAACTCCGCTGGTGAGAACCATCTGCCTGACTAAAAGGCTTAAAAAGGGACTGCCTATCCTCTTCAGAAATACCAATACCAGTATCTTTTACCTGGACCAATAACCGTTCTTCAACAAATCTTGCATTGATATCAACAGAACCGCCTGCGGGAGTGAACTTTATTGCATTGCTAACCAGATTTTGGAGGATCTGTTCGAACTTCTGCTTATCAGCATTGATAACGATACCCTTGGGATCTAGTTCAGAGTTCAGATCAATATCTTTCTTTTTAGCCATTGGAGCAAGCAGGGAGCAAACCACATCAAACGATTCCAAAACAAGGAAATGTTCGTAGTTCAATTCTACACTCCCGGATTCTACCCTTGAAATATCCAGAATATCATTAATGATGCCCAGAAGCTTCTTACCACTATCTGAGATGTTATGCAGGTATTTTGCATTCTTTTCATTAAGGTCCCCTGATGCAAGCACAACATCGGAAAAGCCGATGATAGCGTTTAAGGGAGTCCTTAGCTCATGCGTAATATTGGAAAGGAATTCACTTTTCGCAATAATACCGGTTTCAGCGTTGGCCTTTGCAGCTAACAGGTTTTCCTCCTTGTTCCTGCGTTCACTAACATCATTCGAAATGATGAGGATCGCATTTTTGCCCCTGTATTCTATAAGACTGGCATTGATCTCCACAGGTAAGCTCACCCCATCCTTTTTCAGAAGGACTGTCTCAAAGGCCGAATGCCCATTATCGAGCACTTCGCCTATGTGAGCTTTAAACTCTTCAACACAGTCGGGAAGGAAAGCTGATCCTGAATTGAGAGAAAGAAATTCGTCATGGGTGTAACCTAAAAGTTCAAACCCGGCCTTATTGACCTCAAGGAAAGTTCCATCGGGATCCTGAACATAAACAGCATAACTAAATCTATCAAATAATGCCCTGTACTTTGCTTCCGCTTCCTTCAATTCGGTCTCAGCAATTTTGTTATCAGTAATATCCAGGATGATGCCATGATAGCGATCAGTGATACCTTCTTCCACAATTTCCAGCTGGGAATGTTCAGATATCCAATGGACATTTCCATTTCTATCCAGAATACGATACTCTTTGGAGAAATCCCTTTTATTTTGTTGTAAGCATTCAAGAAGATCTGAATAATACCCTTCTACATCATCAGGATGAATAATATCAGCATAGAGGATCTCATGAGACATCAGAGTCGCTGCATCGTACCCGAATTGGCTCACATTATCTGATACGAACTCAACAGGGAATCCTTTCTCGGTCTTCCACAGGAATGCAATGGCAGGACTGCTACGATAGATAGAACTGAGTTCTTCATCTTTTCGTACTGGTTTGGGCCCTGCTGATGTTTCAGGCTTAATGACCGATGTGTTCTCTTTGATTGAAGGGGTCTTTTCATCTGTATTCATGATGATGTTTTCAGTCCTGTGCATCAGGTCGATGACCTCAGAGCGGGAGAATACATCCATCGGAAGAGTACATAACGACCTCATCCCAAGCTCGCGGGCAGTATCTGTTACAATATCGGCGTAAGATGTAAGGTATTCAAGTCCGGATCCTTTAATGTCCTGTAGATCTACGTTAAAACGAAGACCATCGAAACCATCCATTATGACCTGGTCCTGCATAAGTTTCCAGTGATCAAGAAGAAGAGAAGGCAATAATTTCAGATCATTTCCGGGTAATTCCGGAATCGGGATTATCTTAAGCTGTGATGTGCGAAGATAAGGATCGATGTAAACTCCTCTTTCTTTGAGCATATCTTTTGCCGTCGTAGCACTTTCAACATCCGGGGTCATCCATACACATAATTCATTGCCCTCGAGACCTAACATGATGTAATCCTGCAGAAAATCGGCCAATTGAGCCGTATCCTTATACACAAAGCAAAAATGACAGCCATTCGAAATGACAGACGCATCTTTGTCCGTTTTTCTTACTTGATCACCCATGTTTCTTTCCAGGATCCGGATACTGATGCTATATGTACTAATTGAAATAATGTAGTGCAACTTCCAGAGGTAGAGAAGTAGATCAGATGGATGTAACTTTGTTATATCATAGAAGGATTGTTTTTGCTATTATATATATTATAACCCATAGAAAAGAGAAATATTCTGCTTATTGTGATTTTGATTAAACATCAATCAGTATAGACTGCATTCAGAATAGATCAGGAAGAATGATAAGAAAAGTGAAAAAAGAAAACCAAATAAGTGGAAGATCAGTCCCCACCTATAATATTATCCAATACTGTATCAATATTGTACAACTTTTCTTTTACGATCTGATATAATTCTGCAAAATTATCTCCACTTTTATCAGACCTATAATCTTTTGAACTGTATGAGATATAGGGCCCTGGATCGTTAGGCATGTACTTGATAGCATCAATAACATTTTTTACTTCATTGTGCTTTACATAGTAGATAAGATAATAGTCACCTAATTCCTTTTGTATTGACCATACATACGTTTGGTTATACTTAAAGAACAAAGACTCTTGTAATGCTTTCACATCAGTTATCAATTCCTCAGAATTGACCATGGCATCTACAGCCTTTAGTATTTTACTCATATCGCCCACCATCTACATAAATTGATTTATTTAAACGACAGAATAATTCCTACTAATAATATAAATATTTTTTTGCCCACATCAAGATATAGATTCAAACCATAATTATAAAAGATTGATTGATTGATTGATTGACGATTCGTTTGAAAAATAAATTTGAAACATTATAAGTATTAACCTGATGCCATTCCCGCACAGATATATATAAGATGAAAAAAGATATTTGAGAAATCAGCTCTTTTGGAGAGATCCAGTTGGAAAACATCAATCAAAAAGAAATTCTAGTCCTGCAGCTTCAAAGAATGTACTGGATTGAAACTGAAATGGAGCAGCTTGCAGCATGGGAAGCAAGAATCGAACTTGAGGGACAACATCTGGAAGCACTGGAAACCCTGTCCCATGATTCAGACAAACACGCCTTGATCCTTGAAAAATGGATCAACATGGCAAACATCGACCTCCCAAGAACTGCACCCCGGGGAATTCCCCACAGAATGTTTGACTTCAACAGGACAAATGTCTACGAGATGTTCAGTGAGATCCGGAAATATGAAGTACTTGTAAGGGACACGTATCATAGCATAACTAAAGCAGATACCAATGTCCTGAAAGAAGTATTCCCCGATGAAGAAAGCAGAAACGACTTCATAAAGGATATGAAGCACCTTGTCGCAGAAGAAGAAAGACACAAAAAGATATGCGATGATAAGATCGGTGGATTTACCAGAGTGCTCTGAATTTTATATCGTTTTGCTTAGAAATGTTGTGGGTCTCTCAAGACCCGTAAATCATTTTTTACAATTTTACTGATAAGATCTCACAACATGCTTTGTGAAGATCAAAACAGAAGACTTGCGTATTCTTAGGGTTGTGTTCCCCGGCACCTTTTACTATCATAGTGATCAAATACATTGCACATATTTATAATGTGTAAGTCCAGTATAGGTTTACGTTAAGATATATTTATGAATACGATGCCGAATATATTTTATGTGAAGTTAAGAGGTTATCAATTTGAAATGGAAACATGACAGAGGACTTGAGGGACGGATGTTGCTGACACTATTCCTGCTGGGAGCAGTGTACCTATTATTTCTGGCATTCCTGTTCTACAGCGGTGCACCCCAGACATTCATGCTGTTGTTCATAGGCGGATTCATGGCATTGCAGTACTTCTACTCGGACCGCCTGGTCCTCTGGACCATGCATGCAACCGTCGTTTCCGAGCATGAGGAGCCTGAACTTCACCAGACCATAACCCGGTTATGTGCCATAGCAGACCTGCCAATACCCAGGATCGCAGTGGTGAACACATCGATCCCGAATGCCTTTGCAACCGGTAGGGGACCAAAGAATGCAGTGGTTGCTGTGACCACGGGACTGATGGACCAGTTAAACCAGGGAGAGCTGGAAGCGGTCCTTGCACATGAGCTGAGCCATGTGAAGAACAGAGATATGGCGATACTGACCATAGCCAGTTTCATATCGACCCTTGCGTTCTACATCGTCAGGTACAGTTTCTACTTCGGCGGCATGGGAGGTATGGGCGGCAGACGAAAGGAATCCGGTGGAATTATTGCGATCTGGATCGTCTCATTACTTGTATGGGTCATCAGTTTCCTGCTGATACGCGCCCTTTCAAGGTACAGGGAATTTGCGGCGGACAGGGGTTCTGCTGTGATCACAGGCCAGCCCTCCAACCTGGCATCGGCACTTACGAAGATAAGCGGGATCATGCCCCATATCCCTCAGGATGACCTGAGATCAGTGGAGGGTATGAATGCGTTTTTCATAATCCCTGCGGTCTCAGGTTCTTTCATGAACCTGCTCTCGACCCACCCATCCACGGAGAAAAGACTCGCAGCACTTGAAAAATTACAACAGGAGCTTGAGTTCTGATGGGACTAAAAGGCATGTTCGATTCCCTGCTCGGAAGGAGCAAGCTGCCGCCATCAAATACGGAGAGGCTGTTCGCGATCTCAACTGCAGTGGTCACGATGGAAGTGAGCCTGAACCTGCACCCGTCCGGTCAGGCAGGTATCTGTTTTAAGTCCATGTCCCTTTCCCAGTATGAGAATACCAGAAAGGAGATAGAGGAGCTGTTAAGTTACAGCACACAGGAAACAGGGACAAATTTCCGCATTGAGAAAGACAAGTACAACTTCCTCTGGGCGATCCTGGAAGATAACGACTTCGAGGACCTTGTCACGAACATACATATGATCAGCCAGACCCTTATCGAGCAGGGTTTCTCAGAACAGATCCTGTGCGCAGTGTACCGCTTTGAGAGCGAAGGACCGGTCTACTGGATCTATAATTTCAAACAGGGCAGCTACTATCCTTTCGTACCCCGGGGCAAACAGGAAAGAGACAATTCCATGGAGCTCAGGCTCAAGGCCCTTATTGAGAACGAGCTGCCGGTAGAGAAAAATGTGGAAAAATGGTATCCCCTCTGGGGAATGCCATTCTAAAAATTAAAGATGAAGATTTCAGTCTTCGAGAAGACCGCTTCCAGTAAAGATCTCCTTTGCTTCCTGTAAGCTCAGGTCCTCAGGCGGGACTATGATGTTGGATTCCACAATGCTCGCATCATCAAGCTGTTTCCCGTTAGATTTGATCACATTGATGAGCCTTGAAAGCTCAGTCCTGTAATCAGCTTCATTTTCCTTGCCTACAAGGTCCACTATCCGGTTGTCAATGATGTTGAGCTCGTCGAACAGACTTCCAGGGACCTCAAACTGCCCTTCACCCATTATCCTGATTATCATTTACCTTCCTCCTGCCTGAGTTTTGCCAGCTCCGTCTCGACATTCGATTCTGCACTGATCTTTGCAAGCTCCCTGTCGATATCATCGCCACTTCTTGTAATGTCATCAAGAGTGCCTGTCTCGATGAGCTCATCAAGAGCAGAGGCCCGTGCCTTCATGTCCTGGGTCTTGTTCTCAGCTCTCTCAACGGCAAGACCGACATCCGCCATCTCCTCACTGATACCAGATACGGACTCATTGATCTTTACCTGGGACTCAGCAGCCGTATACTGTGCCTTGATGGTCTCCTTCTTTGTCCTGAAGATCTCCACCTTGGTAGATAGACGCTTCTCAGCAGCCACCAGCTTGTCCTGCTCCTTTTCAAGGTCAGCTATCTGCTGGTCAAGTCCCTGTACCTGAAGTTCCAGCGCACCCTTGCGCTCAAGTGCAAGCCTTGCAAGGTCCTCCCTGTCACTCTTGATTGCATCCCTTGCCTGCCCTGAAAGCTTGTCAATGCTCTGCATCAACTTCGAGCGCTGTAACTGCAATCTCTTCTTAGACGTCGCTACCTCAGCCACCCCTCTTTTTACACCCTGCAACATTTCCAGTTGTTTCTCATAGGAATAGTCAAGTGTCTCTCTGGGGTCCTCCATGCGATTGACGATCTTGTTCATCTTCGCTTTGAGGACGGTTTCCATTCTGTTAAATAGACTCATTTACTCCCTCCCGTTATTATGTGCATGTTAGTCATCAGAACTAACTATCATATGTTATTTAGCCGATTTACTATTTCTAATTTTAGTTCCAGTGGGGGGTTTGGAGGGATTGGTGAGAAGGTGGTTAGGCTTTTTTATGGAGGGAGAAGAAGGGATCAAGAACTCCAACCTTTGAAAAGGTAGTTGTTGAGACTATCCGGGAAGCTGACAAGCTAAACAAGGAGTTCAAGGAACTGAGAATTAACAAACGGGCTTCTGTTCTGTCTACTCATAACACTATGAGATGTTGTTGGTTTAGCGGTAGCTATGGAAGTGAAACCATGAATGATTTAGCACCATTTGAAACAGAATTTGTACAGACTGCGGAATATCTGCCTATAACAAGTGATCTACTCATAGTTATTTGTGTAATTTTGCTTATTGTGGGCATGGCTCTAGGCTATGGAATAGCAGTTGCCAGGCTTAAGAGAGATCTTCCGATTTACTGAGTTTGTCAAATTACACATAAATGACAGAGATTAGCTCCTGACCGTCCGGATGTCCTGGGCCCCGGGAACTCCTTAAAAAGTGGGTGGTTTGTGGGAATATGTGATAAGAAGTGTTGCTGAAAGGTATGGTAACGACATTATTATTATAATCTCTCAAAAAGATGAGGATGTTTCTCTCTTATTTCGTAGATAAGTTCATAATCCAATTTAATATTTTGGAGATTTTTAGCTTCATATAATTGATCAATGGATATATCTGTACTTAGAAAATCTGCATTTTTTAAATTAGCTGACTTGAATTTCGCTCTTAAAATATTGGCGCCAAAAAGTGTAGCCCCTTCAAGGTCAGTCTCTTCAAGGTCAGCACTTTCAAGGTCAGTCTCTTCAAGGTTAGCTAATTTAAGATTAGCTAATTTAAGATTAGCAAAATTAAGGTTAACCTCATCAAGGTCAGCTTCTTCAAGGTTAGCGAATTCAAGGTTAGCACCGAAAAGGTTAGCACCAAAAAGGTTAGCACCGAAAAGGTTAGCACTGGAAAGGTTAGCACCTTTAAGATTAATAAAATTTAAATCCGCAAATTCTAAATATGTCTGTTTTAAGTTAATAGGTGAAGGTTCACCATTTTCATAATAATTTTTGCGTCTTCTAAGAACGTTTATAATTGCTTCGATATCAATAGGCAATTCATTCCTTTCCATACCTGGTTCTGGGGGTGAATTTTTTCTAATATAACTAGTTAATATTTCAATAATTGGCCAATAATCTTCACTTGATTCATTGGCAATTCTCTCAAGTGCATAAATGCCACCTGTGTTTACTTCCACTTTATCATTGCCTAATTGATCAATTGCTCTAGTAAAACGTTCAGTAATCTGTCCCTTTTGAGTTATTTCCACAGTTTGTTCCATAGCAGAGATTCGTCTCCATGTTAAATAAATACCAATAAGTAAAAGTAATCCACCAAATATTTGAGCCATTGCAGCTCTAAATTCATTTTCTAGTTTAGCCAAATCTAAAATACTAATTGAGGTAGCATCTATTTGAGAAACTTGATAAATAGGTATTACTCCGATTAAAAAAAATCCGATTAATGCTATAAAGATAGATATTATGATAGATTTGGTTTCTTGAAAATGTCGCATAATTTTATTAAGATGTTTCCATTATTTATAAGTTGTAACATTTAATGATTAAATATTGATGTGCTTTTTCAATTTGAATTATCCAAGTTTACATTCCTTCATAAAATGACAAAATAAGGATTTCACAAAATACACATAAAGGTCTTGTATAAAGAGGTTCACAGATGATAGCATGAAACGCGAAGTAACGAGTGTAGAGTTGGTTTTAATTTATTTCATTATTTTTAGTTTGCTTGCATTGGTAGGTATTCCTCTTTATGGTTCAGCAGTAATTGGAGCTGTAGTAGCTATAATAGTAATGTTTTATTTTCGCAGAAAAAACTAATAATTCACATTCATTCATATTATGTCTTGATTAAGTAAATTTAAAAAGTGCAGAAATGTCAGTATTAAGGAACGGGCACAGGAAGTACATTTTAACTCCAAATACCTCTAAGTGAGTCATAAAGTGCATAGTTATTGACATTTCTTATTTTTGTCTACCTCAAAACCATGATAATCTTTTCTTAATTTCCTCTTTTTCTGCAGTGGTAAATGGTAATCCTTGATAATGTCTCATTGAGGTGATATGATCGTGTCCTTGTCTCAGGCAAACCTCATTCAATGGAATCCCTGCAGCTATCATCCAGCTCTCTATACTTTTCCGGGTAGTTTTACTACTAACACTGGAGGAGGCAAAGCCTGCTTTTTCCATCCACCGCTTTAAGTTGTTGTTCCAGGCCTGTTGAGATGGTGGATTCTTACCTTTGAAGAAATATCGAAGTACTGATTCAAGTTGTGGGGGTATTGGGTGGATGTATCGTTCAAGTTGCCTTCGTTTAGCCTTTCTCTGGGCTTCCTCCGGCAAATGTATAGTCCTTCTCTCCTTCATAATCCATTGGGGGTTATCATAGAGCCTTTGAACCTCTACGTATCGCATACCTGACCAAAAACAAACCTCAAAGATATCCCGAAGGTAATCTTTTTCAATGTTTGCAACCAATTTATCATAGTCGAAAGGACCTAAGATCCTAACTCCTTTTACTTTGATGGGTTCCATTGATTTCACCGGAAGAATCTACGAATCAACAAAGCAAGCAATAGTAATAAGCCTACAATTGCTATTCCGCCCATTCCCAACTTAACAATGAGTAATATCTCGTATGGGTTCATCATTCGTAGGTTTATGTTTTAATAAAACTTAAACTTTTATGGACAATTCTCCGAAGATCCTGAAACGTCTGAGTCCTCCAGAGGATACAAAAGTTTCAATTTTGTCATAAAATAACAACCTTCTTTTTAATCAAATCAACCTTTTCATTTCTGGTGGAACCACTGGAAAAAAGCAATGCTTGTGGTCCTATTCACTAAAATACAAGGAGTGCTGCTTGATAACGATTGTATAAAATAGTCTCAAAAATTTTTGCGCTCGCCTACGGTAAAAATACGGCACATAGTGCCGCAGTAGGCTTTTTTACCCTGTTCCCTTAGGTACACTCTTAAGGGCTATGTCTCACTATTGAGACATTCACCTTTAAATTGTTCAAAATTACCTTTCAAAATCTCCATTTGAAATTTAGATTAAGCCTTATTTCGAACACTTAGCTAAAGACAAACAATTTAAAGCGCCTTGACACAAACTGATAAATCAACCAAGGTTATCCCCAACATTTGAAATCACTTTATATGCAATAATGCATTTTATAGCTCATCGGAGGATGAAAAATAATGCACACAGTATATATAAAAGCAGTTAAAGATGAAAATATCTTCACCCCTTGCAATGTCAATGTTGATGCCATTAAATACATACATTGCATAGAGAACAAAGTGTTCCTATCTTTAAATCCTGAGGATGTGGGGGCCATGATATGCATATATGCTGGAAAGGCCATCAATGGAGAAGAGCAAGTCGATAACATCGTTTCTCTTATTGCATCAGCAAAAGTGAATTCTGAAAAACACGGCATGCCTATTTTGCTTGATTTTTCAGAACAGATCGATCGGCCAAAAGCCACAATGATGCGAGGTCCTGTTGTTATTGTAAATTGAAATACTAATTTTTGGTTGTGCCAGTGGCACAACTATTCATTATCAATTTAGCTATAGATCTTATCAAACAATAGATTTTATTAGAATACTTCCTTAACATTTTAGATACACAAAAATTTATATAATGATGTTAGATTTCTATGTGGAGTTGGGAGTGCTAAAATAAAGTACTTTTGACTTAAACAGCTGCAAGTGGGGGCTTCCAGCTGAAATTGTATAAAGAATTAAGGGGAGTAAAACATGATTCGCATACCTAAAGCTGCAGAAGCTATTTTTGTATCAGCAATACTTGCTAGTATAATTTTTATCTATATAGCAGCATTTAAGCCAAGATCTGTCTTGATAAATGAATCTATTAATGACTATCCACTTATACCTCTTTATGTGATTGTTTTTAGTGTAATTGGTGGATTAATGTATTTTTTTGCTTCTACTGCAGGCGAATGGAAAGTAAAAAAAGAAAAAATAAAAGATGATCAGAACAAATTAGATGAATTCAATGATACGCCTTTTCTTGACAAATTAAAGGATTTTGATATTGAAAGAAAGGGTTTACGGGTAGTAGCTGCTCCTCTAATGGCAATTGGAATATATCTGTTATTTGATTTGATATTTTTTGATTTTGATATTACAACTGAACAGCCAAACATCAGCTTAACTAATTCAACCTTACAAGATGTGATTAACGCAATCGAAACTACTAATGATACTGAAAAGATGATTCAAATAAAAGCAGGCATATCTTTTCTGGCTGGAGCTTTTGTAAAACAATTTCTTGATTTAATTCAAGCATTAGCTGAGGGAATAGGAATGAAAAAATGAACGGTCATTTTGCTCCGTAAGGAAAACGGCGGAGGAAGTCAATACCTCGATACAATATAGTTAATTGTATCAGGACTGAACTTTTCTTATTTATTTCAGCCTATTTATGTCACTAAAACCGTAGAAAGGTTTTCGTCCAGCAAAGTAAATCTACAAATTAATCTAAATTGTTAATTTCCATTTTTGAATTGCTATTTACTGCATCATTAATTCTCTATAATACACTCAGCATGATCATTCAAGGTAAATGATTTGTTAATCATTATTGTGACATAATTCAACATATTCAAATCAAATTGGATATATATTGCTCCAGTAGCCGACCGATCAATTTTGTTAAAGGTTGAGGTTTGAATCATATTCCTCGTATCATTTTTCGGGGATATATACAACGTACAAAAAGTGTACGCTATCAAAAAGCACTTAGATTATTTATCACCTATTACTTCAAAGATTCCAAAGTCCCATAATAGAGGAAGTGTTCTTAGTTAAAGAGGATGTGAATTAAATATTTCCAAATCATTCAGTATCAATATGACAAAAAGAAAGAAAGATACGAGTGAATACGAATTACCCGATATTCAAAAAAACGCCCTGGATAATTGGATAACGTTAAATATACTCCCACAAAAAATATCAAATAAAAATTATACCAGTTATGCGCTTAAACTTCTTTTTGAACAAACACCAGATGGTTTCTTCATCACAAATAAGCAGTTTAAAGAAGCGATGATCAGATGTGATTTCTCACCTGTAAATAAAAATAAATTAAATTGGGATTTTCGAGTTTCTCTAAAATCTCCAGAGTTGAAATGATATAAATGAGGTTATAAACCTAACATATTCTGTTCCACCATTTCAATCATCTCCAATTTGATCTTATTTGCCGTTTGGGATCTTCTTTTTTGACTTAGCGTCCCCATATCTCG